>CAZORB010000055.1:10677-25359 GCA_964581825.1 uncultured Bordetella sp. | reverse complement strand
TGTTTCATGCTGCAGCGGGTGGCGTGGGCCTGATCGCCATGCAGTGGGCCAAGGCACTGGGCGTCAAGGTTATTGGCACAGTCGGGTCGAAAGACAAGGCCGAGCTCGCCCGTAGTTTCGGCTGCGATCACACGATTCTTTATCGCGAAGAAAACATCGTTGAGCGTGTGCGTGAAATCACCAAGGGCGCGATGGTGCCGGTGGTCTACGACTCGGTTGGCAAAGACACGTTCCAGGCGTCGATCGACAGCCTGCAGCCGTTCGGGCTGATGGTCAGCTTTGGCAACGCGTCGGGCCCCGTGCCGCCGCTTGCGCTCACCGCCCTGAAGGGTTCGATGTACATCACGCGGCCTTCGCTGATGGCGCATATGGTCAGCCGCTCCAACATTGAAGAGATCACCGCAGATCTGTTCAAGATGGTGTCAAGCGGCAAGGTTCGCATCCCCATCGATCAGCGCTACAAGCTGTCTGAAGCGGTTAAGGCGCATAACGATCTCGAGTCGCGGCGTACCACCGGCTGCACGATCCTGTTGCCCTGAGTCTGCGTTTGCGCTGAGCCCGCTCCTCGTACGATGCCCGAGACTGCGTCTGGCGACGCCTCTGCGCAGCTCGGCATCGCTTCCGATCGTGAGCGGCGCTTTGGAAGCCTCAGCCGCCTCTATGGCGAGCCAGCGCAAAACCGGCTCGCCGCAGCCCATGTCTGCGTAGTGGGTGTTGGCGGTGTGGGTTCCTGGAGCGCTGAGGCGCTTGCCCGGAGCGGCGTGGGCCGCCTCACGCTGATTGATCTCGACCACATCGCTGAGTCGAACATTAATCGGCAGGTGCATGCGTTAAATGCGACCCTGGGTGCGTCCAAGATCGAGGTGATGCGCGATCGAATCGCCCAAATCTCACCCGATTGTGTCGTGACGACGGTGGATGACTTTGTGACAGCCGACAACGCCGGGCAGCTGATTCCTGGTGATGCCTGGCTGATCGATGCAATAGACCAGCCACGCGCGAAGGCGGCCATGATTGCGCTGGCGCGCGGTCGGGGGCAGCCCGTTGTGGTGTGTGGCGCAGCAGGCGCTCGCACCGATCCGCTCGCACTCACGCGCGATGATCTGGCGCTGACGCGAGGCGACGCACTGCTTGCATCGGTTCGCGCTCGGCTTCGGCGCGAGCATGGTTTCCCCCGTGAGGCAGGGCGGCGCTTCGGGGTGGTGGCGCTCTATTCGCGTGAAGTTCCGGGCGCAGCTCCGCCCGCAGCGTGTGCGCCCGGCGCGCCGCTTGCCTGCGCAGGCTACGGTTCTGCGGTCACGGTCACAGGCACGATGGGCTTTGCCGCAGCCGCCTGGGTTATTGACGCGATCGTGCGTCAAGCCAGCTGACGATTCCCTCGGAATTCAGCGGCAGATCGAGCGCGAGCAGAGCAAGCAGTTGATGCTCGGGCAGCGTAACCCCGTGCGCGCGCAGCTCCCCGAGTAGGAGTGCCGTCAGGTCAGACTGAATGTTGGAGGCGCGCGCCTGCCCGGCATGCTGGTGCGCGAGTCCGATGTCGGCATAACGACGCGTGAGCCGCTTGAGTGTATCGCCGAGGCGCTGCATATCGCGAACCGCCGAGTAATGGGTAAGCAGGATCGCTTCGGGTTGGAGCGCCAGCATCCGATCGATGGTGTTGCAAAGCACCTCGGGTTCAAATTGCACCGGGGTAGATGACGGAAACGCGAAGGCTTGACCGTCCACATCGAACTCGCGGTAAGAAATACCGAAGGTGTCGCCCGCGAAAATCCAGCCGCTTGCCTCATCGCGAATGATCACATGATGGCGGGCGTGGCCCGGCGCATCGAAACACTGTAGCAGGCGCCCGGCGAGTCGAATTTCGAGCCCGTCGTTTGCCTCGACGACACGCGTAGCGGGCACCGGATCGATCTGGCCATACATGCGCTCTGCGTCGGCCGCACCATAGACGTCACAGGTTGCCTGCCAGAGGCGCGTGGGGTCGATCATGTGGCGGGCGCCACGCGGATGCACGACCAGACGGGCCTGCGGTAGGGCCGCCATCAGCGTGCCCGCGCCCCCCGCATGATCGAGATGCACATGGGTGAGCAGCACCCAGTCGACGTCGCCCGGTTCGAGACCCAGTGCGGCGACCGCAGCGAGGATTCGCGGCACGCTGTGTCGTGTGCCCGTGTCAACGATTGCGCCGCGCCCCGCTTCGACAATCAGGTGAACCGCATCGAACTGGTCTCGGATATAGCCCGAATCGAGGGCGAAGATGCCGTGGCCGATCGGTGTCGGCAGCGAAACGGAAGTCGTCATAACAGGGTTCCAGATCGATTGTTCGGAGGGACTGCGATAGACTCAGACGAAGCGTTCGCGCAGGGCGGGCGCATGCCGCAGTGGGGCACCGTAGCCATGAATCTTGCCGAAATCCAATCGTTTGTGTCGCGCCGCTGGGATGAGGACATCATCGCTCGGCTGGTTGACTATGTGAAGGTGCCCGCTAAATCGCCCGCTTTCGATGCCAGCTGGGCCGCGCATGGGCACCTTGCTCAGGTGATCCGGTCGGCTGAAGACTGGTGCCGGGCGCAGGGCATTGCCGGGATGAAGCTTGAGATCGTCTCAATTGACGGGCTCACACCGTGCCTGTTTTTTGACGTGCCGGCCACCCAGGGGCTGGGCAACGACCACAGTGTGATGTTTTATGGCCACCTCGACAAACAGCCCGAGATGGTGGGCTGGCGCGAGGGGTTCGGGCCCTGGACACCGGTGATCGAAGAAGGTCGGCTTTACGGGCGCGGCAGCGCAGATGACGGCTATGCGGTCTATTCGGCGCTCACGGTCATCGCGGCACTTGACCGTCAGGGCATCGCACGGCCGCGCTGTGTAGGACTGATCGAAACCTGCGAGGAAAGTGGCAGTCCTGATCTGCCTGCTTATCTCGAGTTGCTGGCGCCACGCCTGGGTCAGGTACAGCTAGTGGCGGGTCTGGATTCGGGCTGTGGGAACTACGAGCAGCTCTGGGTCACCACCTCATTGCGCGGGCTGGTGGGCGGCGTGCTCAGCGTGGAGATTCTTGATGAGGGCGTGCATTCGGGCATGGCGAGCGGCATCGTGCCCTCGTCATTTCGTATCGCACGCCACCTGCTGTCTCGAATCGAAGATTCAAAAACCGGGCGCGTGCTTTTGCCTGCGCTTCATGCCGATATTCCTTCCGAAAGACTCGACCAGGCGCGCGCGGCGGGCGACATTCTGGGCAACGCTGTCTGGGAGCATTTCCCCTGGGTAGGCTGCAGCCACGGGCCAGAGCCCCACGCGCACGCCATGCCCACCACGACTGATCCGGTCGAGGCCATTTTGAACCGCACCTGGCGGCCTGCGCTATCGGTGACGGGGGCTGCGGGATTGCCCGCGCCCGATGCGGCAGGCAATGTGCTGCGGCCGCGCACCGTACTGAAGCTTTCGATGCGAATTCCGCCGACGGTAGATGCCGAAGCCGCCACGCTCGCCATGCGAGAAGCGCTCGAACACGATGCGCCCTATCAGGCGCGGGTTCGCTTTCAGGCTGATTGGGGCGCAACCGGCTGGAATGCGCCGCCCACCGCCGGCTGGCTTGACCGGGCGCTTCGCGAGGCCTCGCAGGGCGCGTTCGGGCGCGATCCAGCCTGGATTGGCGAGGGCGGCACGATTCCGTTCATGAACATGCTGGGCGAGCACTTCCCGCAGGCCCAGTTTCTGATTACAGGCGTGCTGGGGCCGCGCTCGAACGCGCATGGCCCCAATGAATTTCTCGACATTGAGTACGCCAAGAAACTGACCACCGCCGTCGCGTCGGTGGTCGCGGCGGTGCGCTAACGCCCGACCTTGCCGTGATCGCCCACGCCTGAGGTTTCTTCCGGGCTCGCGCGTGGGCTGCTGGTGGTCTCGTCGGGGAATGCAAACTGCAGGCGCTGCGGTGCGCCTGATTCCTGCGTACGCAGTGTGACGGTGCGTTCGCGCACGGTGTTTGCGTGTTTTGCTTCGATTTTCCAGGTGCCCGCAGGCAGCTGCAGCACGCAGATTGGGCCATCCGCCACCACTTCCAGCCCACGCGTCGCGTCGGTGCTCGATACGACCCGGAGCGCGACATCGGCCACCAGGGTGCCTCGGGTGCCCGCTGCAAACAGCAGCACCGCATTGGCACGCGCTTCAAGCGCCTTCAGGGTCTGGCGCTCTTCAAAACCAATGCCGCCACAGGCCCAGCCGATCGATTCCTGCTCCCGCCAGGTAGGCGATTGCGCCCAGCCTGACGAGGCGATGGTCGTCAGCGCGAGCAGCAGGCCCGCATGGAGTCTGGTCGGCACAGGCATGTCGCTCAGGTTCCCTGGGTGAGCACTGCGCGGATCTCCCGAAGCTTCGCCTTCAGTTTTGCGGCGTGCTCGGGCCCAACGCGGATCATGATGCGCTGGCCCACCGAACGGCGTTCAAGCGAGCTCTCTGCGAATTCGTAAAGCACCCGCGGCTGCTCAAGAAACACGGCTCCGGCGGGCGAGGGCGCCGAGAGCAGATCATCGATGACCTGAACAACCCGGTCATTGAAGTGCCCCTCGGGATAGCCAATCGATCGGTAAGATTTTTGAAATAGCGGATAGAACCGTTTGTACACCGATACCAGCCGGCGCGCGTCGACGCCCGCCGCGAAGGCCACAAACGCGTCGTAGCGGCGGGCATTCTGCGCAGCAATGGCGGCTTCGCCGTCGCGGCGCTCGATGACGAAGGACCCTGGCATGGCGACCACCGCGCGATACTGCATGGACATGCTGTCGCTCGGAAGGTTATCGATGGTGAGGACGAATCGTTGCACCACATCGGAGGGCAGCACGAACCGAAGCCACTGCTCGCGTCCGCCCAGTGCGCCGAGCGCGGCGGCGAGCGCCTTGTCCGACGCGGCCGCGTCGAGCTCTGCGGTGGCGGGGTCGATTGGCGTATCGGCGCCCAGCACGCGCTCGATCGGGTAACGCGGGGATCCTGGCGCTGACACAGCAGGGGTGCCTGCGTCGGTACGCGCGCCGGTGGGGCCGCCAGGGCCCTCCGGCACAGCGCCGGGCGCTGGCGCGGCGGGCGCGGGCGGCGTAAGGCCTGCCTTCGGCGCAGTTGATACCGCGCCGGGCGCGCTTCGTCTGGGGTCGGGCTTCATCAGCATCCAGGCTGCGGCGATGAGCGCAGCAGCCACAACCACCAGAACCAGCCAGATCCACCAGCGTCGTGGCGGTGCGAGCCCCTCGGTCGGTGGCGGGCCGGCGACAGGTGCGGGGGAATTCATGGAGGGCTCCGACAGGTCAGGGGTGATTGAAAAAGCGTATCACTGCAGCGGCTACCCGATGAGCGTATCACCGCAGTCGGCCGCCGGGAATCCTGCGCCCGCATCTTGATATTTTTCAATCGTGGGCGAGATTTACAGGTGGCTCGCTTGCCCCCGTTCAAGGCCTTGTTAACATCCTTATTGTGAAAGCCGCTGTTTCGCGGCCGTTCGTCGCCTGGAGATTGACTGATGAAACTGCAAGGCGTCCACCATGCTGCCTACCGTTGCCGCGACGCGCGTGAAACGGTTCATTGGTATCGCGACAATCTGGGTATGGACTTCGTGCTGGCGATTGCCGAGAACCATGTGCCATCCACCAAGGCGCCCGATCCGTACATGCATGTGTTCCTCGATGCGGGCGGTGGCAACGTACTCGCGTTTTTTGAAGTACCGAATTCGCCCGAGATGGGCTTCGATCCCAACACGCCGCGCTGGGTTCAGCACATCGCTTTCAAAGTGGACAGCCTCGCCACGCTTGAGGCGATGCGAGACCGCTTAGTGGCCGGTGGCATTGAAGTGATCGGGCCAGTGGATCACACCCTGTTCAAATCAATCTATTTCTTTGACTGCAATGGGCACCGGCTCGAGCTCGCGGTGGACACCACCACCGACGCCATGCAGCGCCGGCTTGATGAGGTGAAATGGCAGATGCTCGACGAATGGGCCCGCACGCGCCGTGCGCCTCAGCATGCGGCCTGGCTGCATGAGCCTGAATTCACTGAAGCGGTGAAGTCTTAAGCCGGTCGCGTTGCCATGAAAACATTCACGCCGCCTCGCTATGTCTGGCGTCCCGCGCCAGAGCAGCAACGCCCTGTCGACTCTCTGCACCCAGTAATCGTGATTGGTGCAGGTCCGGTAGGGCTTACCGCAGCACTTGATCTTGCCGCTCGTGGCGTTCGTGTTGTGGTGCTCGACGATAACGATACGGTCAGCGTCGGCTCGCGCGCGCTCTGCTACGCCAAGCGCACGCTTGAGGTCTGGGATCGTCTGGGTTGCGGTGAGGCCGTGGCAGCCGATGGGGTACGGTGGCAGGTGGGCAAGGTGTTTTTCCAGGACGAAATGGTGTATCGCTTCGACCTCTTGCCTGAGCCTGATCACAAGATGCCGGCGATGGTCAACTTGCAGCAGTATCACCTCGAGCAAACCCTGGTTGAGCGTTGTCTGGCGAGCGAGCTCATTGATATTCGCTGGCGGCACCGCGTGGTGTCGCTCGAGCAGAACGAGATGAGGGCCCAGCTTGGGGTGGAAACACCTGATGGCAGCTATGCCGCGCAGGCGCTCTGGGTCATTGCCTGCGATGGCGCAAACAGCGATACCCGATCGATGGTCGGTGCGCCTTTCACGGGGCAAGCGTTTCAGGATCGATTCCTGATTGCTGATGTGCTGATGAAGGCCGAGTTTCCGACCGAGCGCTGGTTCTGGTTCGATCCGCCTTTTCACCCAGGCCAGTCCGCTCTGTTGCATAAGCAGCGCGATAACGTCTGGCGAATCGATTTCCAACTGGGTTGGGACGCCGACCCCGTGGAGGAGCGTAAGCCCGAGCGGGTAGAGGCGCGGGTCAGGCAAATGCTTGGGCCAGATGCCGACTTTGAACTTGAATGGGTGTCCATTTATCAGTTCGCCTGCCGACGTATTGACCGGTTCCGGTACGGTCGTGTGCTGTTCGCGGGAGATAGCGCGCATCAGGTGTCGCCGTTCGGTGCGCGTGGCGCCAATTCCGGCGTTCAGGATGTCGATAACCTGGGTTGGAAGCTGCAATGCGTGCTGGCAGGGGTTGCGCCTGAGGCGCTGCTTGATTCCTATCACGATGAACGGGCGCTTGCTGCAGACGACAACATTCGTAACTCAACCCGCTCCACTGACTTCATCACGCCGAAAAATTCGTCGAGCCGGCTTTATCGCGACGCGGTGCTTGGCCTTTCCAGAGATCATGCGTTCGCCCGTCCACTGGTCAATAGCGGCCGCCTATCGCTTCCGACACGCTACCTGGGCTCATCGATCATCACCGATGACACCGATGCGTTTGATGCACCCTCGGCGGCCCCGGGATGCCCCTGCCCGGATGCACCGGTTGAAGGCTCCGAAGGCAGTCCAAGCTGGTTGCTCGAGCATCTCGGCCATGGCTTTACGCTACTCGTGATCGGCACTGACCCGATCGCAGCCAGTTCAGAGCCGTTGCCGCTTCCGGTCACCGTACTTCGATTGGGCCATGATCTGCACGATCGACGCGGCGTTCTGTCCGCACGGCTGGATGCGAAGCAGCAGGCGGTTTATCTGATCCGACCCGACCAGTTCATCGCCGCACGCTGGCGGCAGCCCTCGATGGCCGATATCCGCCAGGCCCTGTCGCGCAGCCTCGCGATTCATTGAATTGATTGCGATCGGAGAACCGATGCCGCTTATCCTTGCTCCGAACATTCCCGATCCAGACGGCTTTTATCAGGAGCTGATTGATAGCCAGCGTGATCTCGACGAGTCGGCCGCTGCCCTCATGAACGCCCGGCTGGTGCTGCTGCTGGCCAACCATGTGGGCGACCGCGACACGCTGCGCGAAGCGCTCAAACTGGCAAGGCCGCCGGCTCGCTGAACACCTTGCGCGCGGCCTCCTCAATCTTTTCACGAAGCCATCGGTGACCCGGCCGCAACGCCTGTCGGCGTTGCCAGAGAATGTCCACATGCACCGGGGGCATCTCGAAGGGCAGCTTGCGCACCGCAAGCGCGCGCTCGAAGCCGGTGGCGGCAACAAAGTGGCGCGGCACCACGGTAAGCAGATCGGAGCGGGCTACCACCTGGCCTGCTGTGATGAACTGGTTGACGGTGAGCATGACCCGCCTGCTACGTTTCAGGTCAGACAGCGCTTCGTCGATAAACCCGATCGGTCGACCCGAGAAGCTCACCAGCAGGTGATTGGCTGCACAGTAGGTATCAAGCGTCAGTTCCTGCGCGGCGAGCGGGTGGCCACGCCGCATCACGCATACGTACTCGCCGGTATATAGCCGGCTATGTCCGAAGCCTTCTGACACTCCCTCCATCTGCTGGAGCGCGAGCGCGGCGATGACCGCGGGGAAGTAACCAATCGCGACATCGATTCCCTTGGCTTCCAGCCACTCGCGCGGATCGCGGGTGGTAAGAGGCAGCACCCGCAGGTTAATGCCTGGCGCCTGGCGCTCGATCAGCTTCAGTAATGGCGGAATCAACATGGTGGCAGTTGAGTCGGCCATGGTGAGCAGAAAGCTCATCTGCGCAGTGGCGGGCTCGAACGCATCGGGAGCAACCGCCGCGCGGAGTTGATCGAGCGCGGCCCGCACCGCCGGCCATAGAGCCGTCGCATAGGGCGTGGGCTCGACACCGTATCCCGAACGCCTCACCAACGGATCGCCAAGGGCGTCTCGCAACCGTTTGAGCGCATTGCTCGCGGCAGGTTGTGTCATTGACAGGTTGTCGGCGGCGCGGGTCAGGTTGCGCTCGGCCATCAACTCATCGAATAAGCGGAGCAGATTCAGGTCGAGGGTGCGGAAGTTCGCCATCGCGGCTCAAGCCTAAAAATTCATAACAATGATGATAAGCATCATAAACATCAATTGGAAATATGTTTTATCTAGCCCCACAATCCGTCTCATACAAAAAAACTCCTCCTGCCTCGACACAAAAAAGGTTCACCATCATGGCAACGCAATACGCTCTCACCCACCCCGGCCTTGATCGGCTTGGTCGCAGTTACGATGTTCTGCGCGATCTCAGCGTCGCGCTGTTTTCAGCGATTACGGGCTGGGAAGGCTGGTCCCGAATCGCTGCTGCTTTAGACACCTGGGGCCATGCGCGCGCTGAGGCGCTCGCCATGCAAGATCCACGGGTTCGTGCCGAAATTCAGGCGGCCGCTCAGCGTATGACGTCCGAGGACGTTCGCTGAGGCGGTCCGCCCGATCCGTTGTCTCCTCCACCTCCATAACGGTGGTTCGGCCTGCGGTGTTCCCGCAGGCTTTTTTTTGCTCAGGCGAGGGCAAACAGATCGCCGTGTTGAACCACCCGACCCTGTTGAATCCATTCGGTCAGATGCTGTTCGATGCTGCGCCGCTCGGCTGATTCAATCCAAAGCTCGGCCGCCTCAGGTCGATAGACGATTCTTGATCGAGCCAGCTGATCGAGCGTTTGGGGGCCCTCGCGTAGCAGCGCATCCAGGCGTGCCTCGCGCGCATCCAGTCTGGCGGTGAATGCGGCAAGCAGCTGCAGGAATTCAGCCCGATCGCGAATGACGCCTTTGTGATGCGAAGTAATCCAGCAGCTGGCGGGAATATGCGCGATATCGGCCAGTGTCCTGCGAAAAGCCGTCAGACTCGACGTCGCGTCACCGTAATACGGGCCAAAGGTCGACAGATCGATGTCGCCGATGAAAGCGATGCCATGAGGCTCGACCAGCAGCACCGAGTGTCCCGCGGTATGTCCGGGCATGTGGATCGCGCGAATGTGAACTCCACCCAGATCCCAGCATGCGTCGCTGTCGTAGCCGAGCGCGTCGGGTCGGGGCGTGTAGCGAAACTCGCGCCTGATTTTCTGATGCAGTTCGTCGAGTACGGGCTGCGGGTAACCGTAGTGGGCGGCCAGCCCGGGCCAGCTTCTGGCCGCCTCGAGGTCGGCCTGATGAACATGCACCGGCACGCGGCTGAGCCTTTCCAGACCTGCCATGTGATCTTCATGCACATGTCCCAGAACCACCAGATCGGCCTGGTCGATTCCAGATTCCGCTGGTAACCGCTGGGACACAAGGGGTGTATCGAAAACGGCGATCGAGTCAGCACCGCGGACGATCACCTGATTACCGTCGGGATATTTGCCGGCGGACTCGCCTGGCCAGACGGTGACCGGGCCGATTTCAATCGCTGCAAGCATCGCGAACCTTTTGTGAAAGTGGTGCTCAAACAGGGGTCAGGCGAAACCGGCGTATCCGAACCGACGCTCGCCTTCTTTATTGTCAGGCTGGCATCATAGGGCCGATGAACGGGTCCGAGCCACCCTCCGATGCGGCCATCCCGCCCACGCGGCCCGCGCTTCATGCGTTTGCCTGGATGACAGCCAGTGGCGCAGCAATCTGCGGACTGAATTCGCTCATGAAGTCGGTATCGGTCGACCTCGATCCGATGCAGGCGCAATTTCTGCGGTCGATATTCGGGGTGATCGCCATGCTGCCGGTGATCCTCTCCGCCATTGCGGCCAGTGGGCTGTCGATCTGGTGGCCGCAATCGCTATCGGGGCAGCTGTGGCGAGGCGTTGCGCATACCGGCGCGCTATCGCTGTTTTTTATTTCACTCCCGCACCTGCCCCTGTCGGATGCGACCGCACTCGGATTCACGACGCCTATCTGGGTGATGCTGGGGGCGGCGCTCCTGTTGCGTGAGCGAGTCAGTCTTGAGCGCTGGGCCGCTGCAGGCGTGGGATTTGGCGGCATGCTGATTGTGATCGCCCCGCACTGGGGGCTGGGGTCGGGCAGCCTCTTCTGGTCGCTGGTGATGCTCTGCTCATCGCCACTGTTCGCAGCGTCTGCGCTGATCACCAAGGCGCTGACCCGAACCGAGCGTCCGGTCACGATTGTGGTCTGGCAGGGGCTTACCGTGTCGGCGTTATCGGCGCCCTTTGCCTTGGCAGTCTGGCAGATGCCCAGCCTTCGGCATTGGGTGCTGCTTGCGACCTGTGGCGTGCTCGGTTCGATCGGTCATTACTGCATGACTCGTGCATTCGCGCTTGCCAATGTGTCGGCGATGCAGCCGGTGCGGTTCCTGGACATGGTCTGGGCGGGCCTCTATGGCCTGCTGCTGTTTGGCGAGTGGCCGGGCTTACACGCGCTTGCAGGCGGCGCACTGATTGTGTCGGCCACCGCCTGGATTGCGCGGCGCGAAGCGCGATCGACTGCAGCCAGACCGCCGGTGTAGGATCGCGGCTCGTCCTTTCGCCAGCAGACACGTCTGTGCTTGCCCGTCTCATCAACCCCCTGTTCCGCCTGTTTGAGCTGTTCATTGTCTGCTGTCTGGCAGCGATGGTGGTCATGGTATTTGGCAACGTGGTGCTGCGTTATGCCTTCGATTCGGGTATCTCACTGTCGGACGAGCTCTCGCGATTTCTGTTTGTGTGGCTCACGTTCGTAGGCGCTGTCGTGGTGGCTCGTGAAAACGCGCATATGGGGGTCGAGACGCTGGTGGCGCGGTTCGGTCCGGCTGGGCGCAGGCTGTGCATGATCGTCTCCGACCTCCTGGTTCTCGTCTGCTGCATCGTCTTTTTCTGGGGCACCTGGCGGCAGGCACCGCTCAATGCCAGCAATGTCGCGCCGATCAGCGGCATCTCAATGATCTGGATCTACGGCGTCGGATTTTTCACCAGCGTGGGCATTGGGCTGATCACGCTCGCGCGGCTCGCTCGCGCCCTCACCGGTCAGCTTGGCGAGCGCGAGCTGGCGGAATTCGCAGGCGAACTCGATTCCAGTGAAGCGGCCTCGCTCAAGAGGCATCTCGAATGACGGTTGCGGTATTTCTCGCGTCGCTGCTGGGGGCGATGGCGATCGGCATGCCGGTGGCGTTTGCGCTGATCGTGTGCGGCCTCGCGCTGATGCTGCATCTGGATCGATTTGACACCCAGATCGTTGCCCAGAACCTGATCATTGGCGCCGATAACTTCCAACTGCTCGCAGTGCCTTTTTTCCTGCTGGCTGGCGAGCTCATGAATGCCGGGGGCCTGTCGCGCCGAATCGTCAAGGTTGCGGTCACGCTTGTGGGGCATGTGCATGGCGGACTCGGTTATGTGGCCATCTTTGCAGCCGTCGTGATGGCATCGCTGTCGGGATCGGCGGCGGCCGACACCGCAGCCCTCGCATCCATCCTGATTCCGATGATGCGTGAGGCCGGCTACAACATGCCGCGCTCAGCGGGGCTGATTGCCGCGGGGGGCGTCATTGCGCCCGTCATTCCGCCCTCGATCGGTTTCATCATCTTTGGCGTCGCCGCCAATGTCTCAATCACGCAGCTGTTTCTGGCTGGCGTTTTTCCTGGCCTGCTGATGGGCGTATCGCTGGTGATCGCCTGGGCCTGGGTGGTTCGTCGCGACAAGGTATCCGTATTTCCGAAGGCAAGCTGGGGCGAGCGGCTGCGGGCTGCGGTCGACGGCATCTGGGCGCTGGCGATGCCCGTGATCATTCTCGGTGGCATCAAGTTCGGTGTAGTCACACCCACCGAGGCGGCGGTGCTCGCGGCGGTGTACGCGCTTTTCGTCGGGCTGTTCATTTATCGAGAGCTGAAGCTTGCTCAGCTCTACAGGGTGATGCTGATTGCGGCCAAGACCACTGCCGTGGTGATGTTCCTGGTGGCGTCGGCGCTGGTGTCGGCCTGGCTGATCACGCAGGCAAACATTCCCGCTGAGCTTGCTGGCGTACTGGCACCGTTTCGCGAGCACCCGAAGCTGTTACTGCTCATTATGATGCTGCTGGTGCTGGTAGTGGGTACTGCACTGGATTTCGCGCCCACGGTGCTTATCCTTACGCCGGTGCTGATGCCGGTGGTGAAAGCAGCAGGAATCGACCCGGTTTATTTTGGTGTGCTGTTCATTATGAACAACGCGATTGGCCTGTTAACCCCGCCGGTGGGCATCGTGCTGAATGTGGTCAGCGGCGTCGCCCGGATGCCAATGGGGGCTGTCATTCGGGGCGTGACCCCTTTCCTGATTGCTCAGGTTGCGGTATTGCTATTGCTGGTGGCTTTTCCCGAGTTGGTCACCGTGCCGCTCAAGTGGCTGCGCGGTCGCTGATCATTCAAATCCCATAACAAAGGAGACTCACGATGAAATCGACGATTCGACGCCGCACCCTGCGGCCCGTGCTAGCTGCATTGTCGCTCGCCTTCGGAGCGGCCCTCACCGCCCCCGCTCACGCACAGTTCGCAGAGCGCACCATCCGCGTATCCAACGGCGTCAACCAGGATCATCCGGTGGGCAACGGCGTGGCCAAAATGACCGCCTGCGTCAACCAGCGGTCAGGCGGCAAGATGAAGCTGCAGGCGTTCTGGGGCGGCGCGCTGGGCGGCGATCTGCAGGCCACGCAGGCGCTGCGCTCGGGTACTCAAGAAATGGTGATCACGTCCTCGTCACCGCTGGTGGGTATCGTGCCCGAGCTGGGCGTGTTTGATCTGCCGTTCCTGTTCCAGAATGAGGCGGAAGCCGACAAAGTGCTCGATGGCGATTTCGGCAAGTTCATTTCGGACAAGATGCCCGCCGCCAATCTGGTTAACTTGGCCTGGTGGGAGAACGGCTTTCGCAATCTCACCAATTCGCGTCGTCCCGTGGGCAAGTGGGAAGACCTGCAGGGCGTGAAGGTACGGGTGATGCAGAACAACATCTTCCTGGACACCTTCCGCACCCTGGGCGCCAATGCCGTGCCAATGGCCTTCGGCGAGGTGTTTACCGCGCTTGAAACGCGCGCAATCGATGGCCAGGAAAACCCGTTCGTCACCATCGACACCTCAAAGTTCTATGAGGTGCAGAAGTTTCTGTCGGTCACGCGCCATGCGTACACACCCTTCATGGTGCTGTACTCCAAGCCGCTGTGGGACAAGCTGTCCAACGATGAACGCGCTGCGCTCTCGGCGTGCGCCATCGAAGGCCGTGACGAACAGCGGAAGGTATCGCGGGCGCTGTCCGAGAGGTCGCTTGCCAGCCTGCGGTCGCGCGGCATGCAGATCAATGAGGTATCGCAGGGCGAGTACCGTCGCATGTTCGAAAAGGTCCAGGGGGTGTATGACAAGCACCAGACAAGCATCGGGCAGGAAACAATTACCCGTCTGAAAGACACACTCGCGCAGATCCGAAAATAAGCCAGCGCGCTTCGCCCATGAAAATCACTGAACTCGAAACGATCAGATTGGGGGAGTTTCCCAATCTGATCTGGGTCAGGCTTCACACCGATGAGGGGCTGGTCGGGTTGGGTGAAACCTTCATGGGCGCGGCGGCGGTTGAGGCGTATCTTCATGAAACCGTCGCGCCCAAGCTGGTGGGTCGCGATCCACTGCGCATCGAAGCGATTGGCCGCGATCTCGCCAACTATCTGGGCTGGCGTTCAGCAGGCGTTGAAACGCGCGGTAATTCGGCAGTCGATATTGCGCTCTGGGATATTTTTTCCAAATCAATTGGCCTGCCGCTTGCGGACGCGTTGGGCGGTCGATCCCGCGACTCGGTCCGTGTCTACAACACGTGCGCCGGGTACAAATACATTCGTGATGCGCGCGCCCAGGCGGTTGCCAATTGGCATGTGGGCGAAACCGCAGGGCCTTATGGCCTGCTTTGTCGAAGCTGCTTTGGAAGGTGTCGCCGCCATTGGCCATCACGGC
>CAZORB010000055.1:0-10667 GCA_964581825.1 uncultured Bordetella sp. | reverse complement strand
CCACGCGGCTGCCAATGGGCCTGCGGGCGAAACCGCACGGCCTGATGAAGACCTCGGCGCGTTCCTTCATCGGGGTGACGAGCTGGCGCTGTCGTTGCTGGAAGACGGCATTACCGGCATGAAAATCTGGCCCTTCGATATCGCCGCCGAGCGAAGCCATGGCTGGGACATCTCCCCGCGCGAACTCGATACTGCACTCGAGCCGTTTCGCAAGATCCGCGCTGCAGTGGGCGACAAGATGGACATCATGGTTGAGTTCCATTCGCTCTGGAGCCTGCCCATGGCCTGCAAGCTTGCGCGCGCGCTTGAGCCCTTCAATACCTACTGGCATGAAGACCCGTTTCGGCTCGATAACATCGGCGACCTGCGCGAGTACCGCAGACACTCGAAAGCCTGGGTCTGCGCAAGCGAAACGCTGTCCTACACCCATGCATTTCGCGAGTATCTCGAAAGCGGCGCAGCAGGCGTGGCCATGCTCGATCTGTCCTGGTGTGGCGGGGTGAGCGAGGCGCGCAAGATTGCAGCGCTCGCTGAGGCACATCACGTTCCGGTAGCGCCTCACGACTGCACGGGTCCGGTGGTCTGGGCCGCGTCGTGCCATTTTTCGCTTCATGCGCGCAACACGCTGATCCAGGAGTGCGTGCGCGCGTTTTATACCGGGTGGTATACCGAGCTGGTCACCGCTTTGCCGACGGTCAGCGGCGGCGAGGTCACGGTTGATTTTTCGAAGTCAGGCCATGGTCTCGAACTGCTGCCGGGTCTTGAACACCGGGCTGATGCGATTCGTCGCGCCAGTCGGGAGGTGCGCTGATGCTGACGATCTGGGGTCGAATCAATTCAATCAATGTCATGAAGGTGCTGTGGATGTGCACCGAGCTCGGTTTAGCCTACCGGCGAATCGACGCTGGCATGCAGCACGGCGTGGTCGATACCGACGAATATGGTGCGATGAACCCCAACCGGCGCGTGCCCACCATCCGCGACGGCGACTTCACGCTGTGGGAATCGAACACCATCGTTCGCTATCTCGCGGCACGCGAGCGGGCGACCCAGTGGCTGCCTGACGAGCCACGTGCGCGAGCCGATACCGAGCGCTGGATGGACTGGTCCACCAGCACGCTGGCTGCGCCCATGACCACGATTTTTTGGCAGCTGATCCGAACGCCAGTAGAGCGTCGAGATCCCGCCGCCATCGAACGCTCCACTGCTGAGACAGTTCGCCTGTTCGAACTGCTCGATCGGCAGCTTCAGGCGCGCGAGAGCCTGTGCGGTGCGACACCGACAGTCGCCGATATCGCGATTGCGCCCTTTGTGCATCGCTGGCTTGCGTTACCGATCAACCATCCCCAACTGTCGGCGCTGGACGCTTACTACCGACGGATGATGTCACGACCGGCTTTCCGTCAGCATGTCGCACTGCCGCTCAGTTGAGCCACCGCTTAAACGATTCGACTGACTGTGTCCGCTGCGATATGCCCGCCCGCAATCGCACTCAACAAGCCGTTGCCTGACAGATAGCCCCAGACTGCGTTGCCCGACACGCCGCGCGCCGCACCGCCCGCCGCAAGCAGATTCGGAAATGCGCGGCCGCTTGCATCAAGCACCCGGCAGTGCCCGTCAATGGCAAGTCCGCCCTGCGTATGAAACAGCGCGCCGGTGACCTTCACCGCATGCAGGCCGCCTGAGAGCGCGCGCCTGAAGCAGCGTCCTGTGACCGGGTCAGTACCCTCGCGCACGGTCTCGAGCGTGCGCGCGAGTGCCTGCGTTGAGCATCCGATGACCGCAGCGAGTTCGCCTGCGTCGGCTGCGTGCCGGACCGCGCCAGCGGCCTGTGCATCACGGAAATCGGGGAAGTCCTGCGCAAACGCCAGAATGGTGTCGTCAAACACATTCCAGGCCACGCCGTCTGGCTGCGCAAGAACATGAACCGCAGCTTCCGAGTAGCCCTGCGTTTCATCGTGAAACCGCTCGCCCAGCAGATTCACCTGAATGCCCCCCTCCATCATCAGCCCCCAGGAAATCAGTGCGCCCTGCGGAATGGCCCATGAGCCATGCCCCTGGTAGGCGCCTAGGTCAGCAAAGCCCGTACCGAGCGCACGTCCCCACAAAATGGCCGACCCGTCATTGCCGACATGGCCGGCATAGGTGGCTCGCGCCATCTCAGGCAACAGTTCGGTGAGCAGGGCAGGGTTGCCGCCAAACCCGTTGCAGGCAAGAAGCAGGGCCTGGCAGCCGATTCGCTCCACCGAGCCGTCGGGACGCTGATAGCCGATCGCGTGAATCGCGTGGTTCGAATCTGCCCACAGCTCGGTGACGCGAGCCTGGGTGAGCACGATGACGCCGGCGGTTTCCGCCGCTGTGCTAAGCCGGCCCATCAGCGCCGCGCCGCTGCGCTCGGGCACCGCATGCATCCGGTGAACGGAGTGGCCAGGATAGAGAAAATTGTCGAGCACCTGCCAGACCAGCCCATGCGAGGCCTCGAGCGCATCGATCGCAGGTCCGACCGCGGTGCTGTAGGCGTGGGACAGCACCCGGTCGACCGTGCCATGCGTTTTTCCTGCGAGATCCTGTGCAAGCAGGGCCGGTTCATCACGGATGGCCTGTCGCGCCTGGGCCAGTGTTCCCGCAGCCGGCACAAAGCCTGAGGACAGCGCGGTTGAGCCCGAAGGGGTTGCGTCGCGTTCGAGCACGACACAGTCGATTCCGGCACGCGACAGCGCGAGTGCGGCCGTGAGGCCGCATGCGCCCGCTCCGACGATGGCGACACGGGTGTCGGCCTCAAGTGGGCCGGGGTTGCCGCGCAGCACGCGGGCAGGGTGATTGGCGGAGATCATCGCAAGGGTTCCAGTGAGGGCGATGCCGGAGTTTGAGCCTCTGCCGAAAATTCGATTCGCCAGGGATGGGTGTAGCAGAGAAAGCGCCGATTGAGCGCACGGCCAATCGTGCAGACCCGATAACGCTGGGCAACGTCGACCGCCATTTCGGTGGTTCCGCTTCGGGAAATCACGACGGGTACCTGCATCTGCGCGGCCTTGATGATCATCTCGCTGGTCAGTCGCCCGGTGGTGTAGAGAATCGGATGCGTGGTGATGAAACCGGGGGCTTGCAGCGCGCGCCATCCCGCAATGCTGTCCAACGCATTGTGGCGGCCCACGTCTTCAATGAACACACGAAGTTCGGCGCCTTCAAACAGTGCGCAGGCATGAACCGATCCTGCCCGCTTGTACAAGGTTTCCTGCTGCCGTACCCGATCGACAATGGCTAAGAGTGTCTGCTGAGCAATGGCCTGTGGCAGGTCGCCGATGGGTTTCAGCGTGTCGATCAGATCGGAGTACATGCTGCCCTGGCCGCAGCCGGTAGTTACCGTTTTCGCGGCGGGCCGCCCCTGGGCATTGAAACCTTTCGAATGCGTGCTCACGGCAGCAGCGCCCACCTCCCAATCAACCGTGATGGCCTCGATATCGTGAACCGACCTGACCAGGTTCTGATTGAGCAGATAGCCCAGCACCAGCCATTCGGGATGCGCGCCCAGGGTCATCAGCGTGACCATCTCGACGCGATCAACGTACAGGGTCAGCGAGCGTTCAGCCGGGATCTGCACCACCACACGGTGGCCGCGTTCGTCGGTGGCCTCGAGTGGGTGGGTCAGAGGCACCGATGTCTGGCTGATTCGGGGCAGGGCGTTAATGGACATCGGCTGAAACGCGAAAAGAAACCATCGGCTTCGAAATTATCGAGGCCACTGCTACAGTCTACGTTGCTTTGATACCGCTGGCCTTTAACCCTCTTGCACTTAGCCGATGAAACTCCCCGCTTCTCGCCGTTATGCCGCGGAATTGTTTCCACCTCAGGCGCCAGTGGCCGATATTGCCCCGGCGGCGCCCAGGCGGGCCTTGCATTGCCGCCGGATTGTGTATGACAGCTTTGCGCGCGATGATGGCTTATTTGATATTGAGGGCCGTATCACTGACACCAAGGCGTACCGATATGAAGAGCCGGTTCGCGGGGTGCGGGAGCCCGGCGCGGTCGTGCATGAAATGTGGGTTCGGCTCACGATTGATGGCGAACTGATGGTGCACGATATTCATGTGTCGATTCCCGGCGCACCCTATCCCACCTGTCCCGAGGCGCAGGCGCGGTTTCGTACGCTGGTCGGCCTGGGGCTCGCACGGGGTTGGCGAAAGGCGGTCGATGAACGCGTAGGCGGCACGCTGGGCTGTACGCATGTGCGCGAAATGCTCTACCAGATGCCAACCGTCGCGTTTCAGTCCATGGGCAGCTGGTCGCTCTCCACCGCAGAAGGCTTTGAAGATGTGGCGGCGCGTGTCTCGGTGCAGCCGCGCTTTATTGACGGCTGCCACAGTTGGGCGGCCGACGGCCCAATTGTGGCCGTGATGTTTCCTGAGGATGCGGTACCGCGCCGGCAGTCTGGGGACGCCTGAATTCATGGCGAGTGTCGCAGCGTCGACGTCACTGGTTGAGCTCGCAGTCAAACCTTTCCAGGTTCTGGAGGCCCTCGATCTGCCCGCTCAGTACGAGCGCTCATTTAAGCTCCAGCCTGGCGAACTGATCACCCAACGTTACATGCTTGGGGTCGATGCTGTGCAGGCGCCGCGGCAAGCGCTTCAGGAGGCTGCGAGCCGAATCGGACTGCCTGCCGCGATGCGCCCGCTGTATGAGCAGGCGCTCGAAGGCGCAAGCACGGTGCTGTTCGGCTTTGAGGGCTCCGAAGCGCCCGAACGGTCCAATGGACGCGCGGTGTTCAAGGTGTATACCGAGTACCGGACACGCCTCGCGGGTCACAGCGCTGATGACGGGCCGATCGAGCTGTTTCGCGGCTTTAAATGGCACGCCGATCAACAAGACGATGGTGTTCAGACGATTTACCGGTGCCGCCCGGGTTTGTCGATGCCTGGCCTGCGCTCGCGAATATCCTCGCTGCTCGCTGACCCAGCACTCGCTGACACCGCTCGTTGCTGCATCGCGATTCTTGATCGCGTTGACGCATTGCGCACAGGTGCTCAACCGCAGTGGCTTGAGCTCGGTGAACTCGATCAACCGATTCGGGCCTTTGATCTCAACCTGTATTCAGCAGGACTGCGGGTGGCTGCGATCGGCCAGCCGATCAGACAGCTGGGCGCGGCATTAGGCATTGAGCGACAGTCGCTTGACCGCCTGCTCGCGCTGGCAGGTGGCGGCCTGCTAGGTCATCTGTCCGCGGGTGCCTCTCGCAATGACCAGGGTTTTCTCACTGTTTATTTCGAGCCAGTCGGCGCTGGCGGCGAGGCGTCATGAGTGAGCCGTCGCTTCGCGAGCAGCTTGAGGGCGCGGACATCGCCCCGCTTCTGATGGTGGTTGTGCAGCTGTCGGGCGATCGGGCTGAGCTTGCACGGTATCGACCCTTCATCCAGGGGCCATGGGGTTGGATGGAAAATGTTCCCGAAGCGCTCAAGGCACGTCTTCGCGATCGTGCCGCAGCGTTAATCGACGGTTTGCGTGAAGGCCGCATACAGGCGTCGCCTGCGCCAACCCCCGATCTGCTCTCCGAGATGGTGAGCACCTGTGTGGGGCAGCCTGTTCCCGATGACTACCTGCCCCTTATTGCGCATGAAATGGGTCTAGCGGGTACCCCGCCACTTGAGGTCGATTGGCGGGTCAGGCCAGCGACCCACACGCTCAGTGATTTTCACGTCATCGTGATTGGTGCCGGGGAGTCAGGCATCGCCACAGCCATCAAGCTCGCGCGGCTGGGCATTGGCTACACCATCCTGGAAAAGAACGAGACGGTGGGGGGCACCTGGTTTGAAAACCGTTACCCCGGTTGCGGGGTCGATACCCCGAACCATTTTTATCAGTACTCGTTTGAGCCAAACCATCAATGGAGCCGGTATTTTTCGCCGCGTGATGAGCTCTGGCACTACCTCGAAGGCGTTGCCGATCGTTACCAGCTACGCCCGAATATTCGCTTCAATACCGAGGTGACCGAGGCGAGCTGGGACGAAGCGTCTGCCCGATGGCGGGTGCTGGCCCGAGCCGCCGATGGATCAACGCTGACCCTGCAGGCCAATGCACTGGTGTGTGCGGTGGGTCAGTTGAACCGGCCGCGTCTGCCCGATATCGCGGGTCTTGAGCGCTTTGCCGGGCCAGCGATGCACACCGCGCGGTGGGACGATACCGTGTCGCTTGAGGGTAGGCGCGTCGCCATGATTGGCACCGGTGCGAGTGGCATGCAGGTGGGGCCATCGATTGTTGATCGGGTGGCCAGGCTCTCAATTTTTCAGCGCAGTCCGCACTGGGCGGTCCACAACCCGCTTTATCACGCGAAGGTTGAGCCCGAAAAAAAATGGGCACTGGCCAATCTGCCGCACTACGCGAACTGGTATCGGTTTCAGCTCTTCTGGGCCTCTGGCGACGGACTCTACCGCTCGCTGCAGGTTGATCCATCATGGCCCACACCCGATTGCTCGCTCAATGCTGAAAATCATGCGATGCGCGAGCGCCTGATTGAGCACATTCGCGCAGAGGTGGGCAATGACCCAGCCCTGCTCGCGAAGGCCGTACCCGACTATCCGCCTTACGGTAAACGCATGCTGCGCGATAACGGCTGGTTCAGAATGCTTCGCCGCGACACGGTTGATCTGATTACCGAGCCCATAGCTCGCATTGAGCGCGATGCGGTGGTGACGCGCGACGGTAGTCGACATCCGGCTGACGTGCTCGTCCTGGCAACGGGGTTTCAGGCCGACCGACTCACCTGGCCGATGCGGATTGAAGGTCGGGCAGGTCGAACGCTGCGTGACTGCTGGGGTGACGACGATCCGCGCGCTTACCTGGGCATCACGGTGCCCGGGTTTCCGAATTTCTTCCTGATGTATGGGCCCAATACCAATCTGGCCCATGGCGGTAGCGCGATCTTTCACAGCGAGTGCCAGGCGCGTTACACGATGCTGGCTTTGCGTGAGCTGATCGAGACAGGCAAGCGTTCGCTCGATGTGAAACCTGAGGTGCATGATGCATTCAATGAGCGCGTTGACGCCTTGCATGCGCGCATGGTCTGGGCGCATCGCGGCGTTGGCAGCTGGTATAAAAATCGGCGCGGTCGTGTGTTTGCAACCTCGCCCTGGCGACTGCTCGATTACTGGAATTTCACTCGGGTGATCGATCCTGATGAGTATGTTTTTAACTGAGCGGTTGTTGTCCAGCCACGCGGATTTGTCAGTGTCACCCACAGTCTCTAGACTCAAACGCAGCGATCCACTGTTCACGGAGCTTTGATCATGTCCCAACCCTCGCTTACCGATAACTATCGCGGCGTATTCGATACCCGGCTGGGGTTCGGCTCGAATCCGGCCCTGCTGGTGATCGATTTCGTCATTGCCTACACCACGCCCGGCGCACCATTTTTTGGCCAGGGCGTCGTGGACGCGGTCGATGCCTCGGTCGCGCTCATCGCGAAGGCGCGCGAAACCGGTGTCCCGGTGCTCTACACCGTGGTGGAGTACCATCCGTCGGGCATCGACGGTGGCCTGTTCTTCAAGAAAGTGCCGTCGCTGAAACTCTTCGTTCGCGGTGAGCCGCTGGGCGCGATCGATCCGAAGATTGCGCCGCACCCTGAAGATGTCGTGGTGGCCAAGCAGTACCCCAGCCCGTTCTTTGGCACTTCGCTTGCGTCCACGCTGCGGGCAATGGGCGTTGACTCTATCGTGCTGCTGGGATGCTCCACCAGTGGCTGCGTGCGCGCAGCCGCAGTCGATGGCATACAGAATGGGTTCAGGGTGATCGTTCCCCGCGAGTGTGTGGGCGACCGGCACGACGCGCCGCATGAAGCAGCGCTGTTTGACATCAACGCGAAGTACGGCGATGTGGTCGCGCGCGCGGAAGTGCTCGACTGGCTATCAAGCCTGAACGCGCGCGCTGCGTGAAGCGTTAAAGCCAGGCGGTTATTCCGATCGAATTCCCGCCTGCTTGACGATTTTTCCCCACTTATCGAATTCTGCGGCAAAAAATGCCGCGAACTGAGCTGGCGAGCCTGAGGCCACCACGGCGCCGCCCTGAGCGATTGCGCTTCTGATCTCGGGCTGTTCGAGAATCTGGTCCAGTGCATCCGACAGTCGCGCCACCACGGCCGCGTCGGTCCCTGCGGGCGCCAGCAGGCCAAACCAGGTGCCGGCATCAAACCCCTTCACGCCGGCCTGCTGCATGGTGGGCACATCGGGTAGCAGCGCGGAACGCTCCGCCGACGTAATCGCCAGCGGCCGCAGGCGACCGCTGCGTGCATGGGGCAGTGCGGTCACCAGCACATCGAACATCATGTCGATCTGACCGGCGATCAGATCAGTGAGTGCCGGAGCGCTGCCTTTATAGGGCACATGGACCAGTTCGATACCGGCGAGTGTTTTGAAGTATTCGCCTGCGAGATGCGCCGCGCTGCCGTTGCCGAATGAGCCGTAGCTGAGCCCGTTGGGCCGCGCGCGGGCTTCCCGAATCACATCAGCGACGGTTGTGAAATTGAGCTTTGGATTGACCACCAGCAGGAGCGGCGCGGTGGCAATTAGTTTTACTGGGGTAAAGCCGCGGATAGGTTCATAGCCCAGCTTCGGATACGTGTGCGGCGTGACGGTGAGCGGGCCCGCAGCGCTAAAGAGCAGCGTGTAGCCGTCTGCACCTGCTTTGGCGACCGCCTCATGGCCGATGGTGCCGCCTGCGCCGGGTCTGTTTTCGACGACAAACTGCTGGCCGAATCGTGTGGAAAGCGCCTGCGAAATCAGTCGGGCAGTGCTGTCGGTGGAGCCTGCTGCCGCGTAGGGGACAACCACGCGGACAGTTCGATTCGGATAGGTCTGCGCCGCCGCGGGCGGCGGAACCAGGCCAAGTGTCGCGCCCAGAGCGACCAGCGCTGCGCAGAGGTTGCGACGATAGGTCGCAGCGGGACGGCTCAATCGTGTCGGGTTTGGCCGATGGTGCAGGTGAGGCATGCGTGTAAACATCATTTGTCTCCGTTTCGTTTGATGTGGCCGGTGCGGTCACCAAAGCGTTCAACCATCACTTGCTCGAACGGCACATCGTCTGCCGCGAACCAGCTCCCTGAGCGCAGGCAGTAGGCTTCAGCCTGCATGGGTGCCGCAGGTTCCTGGTGGTTATCTGCAAGCGCGCGCGCCTCAGCCAGCATCAGCCGCCGGAAGCGGACGATCGCAGCGTCGCTTGGAGACAGATGGTCGCGACTGCGGTCGGCGATTTGCCCCTGGCTGTCATGGATCATGGCGTCCTGCTCGGCCACGCCGCGCACGCCAGTAAAGCTGACATCACGTTGCACCGCCCGATCGATCAGGTAATTATTCTCGCGATTGCGAATCGGCATGAAGTGCTGATCGACCTCAGCGATCACGCCGTGGCCGCGCTCGAACTTTGCGCGCTCATCGGCTGTCAGCGGCCGATCGGGATTCCAGGCATAGGTGTAGATCCAGCACTGTTGATCATCGATGGGCACCCAGGTGTAGCCGAATGCGGTTTCGCCAGGCAGCGTGGAGGGCGTGGTGCTGTGGGAGGGCAGTGCGAACTGTGCAATGCGCCAGTAACGCTCACCGGGATCGGCTGCGCGAGCGCCGCCCACCACGAAGCCCACGGGATGGTCGATCAGCGAAAAATGCGGCAATGGATCTTCGCGGATCCAGCGCAGGCGCTTTTCGTCGGCAGGCGCATCGTCGTTACGGTTTGACGGAACGCTCGGTGCTGGCATGTGGAGAAACGAAAAGTGCGAGGTATCGATTGCGCCTTCGATTGACTGGGCCCAGTTGCATTGCTGCAGCTTCTTGGTGGTGAACCGGTGACTGTCTGGCAGCAGCGTGAACTCAAGCTGCGGCAGCATGGGCGGCTCACGCTCGGGCGGCCCCAGGTAGGCCCAGACGATACCGCCCGCCTCTCGAACCGGCCATGCGTCGATCCGCATCGTGCGGTGATAGTGCGACTCAGGCGGCACATTGGGAAGCTCGAGCGCCCGGCCATGACGGTCGAATCGCCAGCCGTGGTAGACGCAGCGAATCGACGCGTCTTCGTTTCTGCCGTAATACAGATCGGCGCCGCGATGCGGGCAGCGTGGATCGATCAGCCCAACGGCGCCGGTGCTGTCGCGAAAAGCCAGAAGTGCCTCGCCCATCACGCGGACACGCAGCGGCGCGCAGTCAGGATGCGGCAGTTCGCGCGATAGCGCGACCGGCTGCCAGAATCTGCGGAAGTACTGGCCCATCGGTGTGTCGGGGCCGGTTCGGGTCAGCACCTGATTGTCAGCGTTTGAGAGCATAGGGTGCAAGTCGCTACACAGATAGGGTGATGCGTGGGGCTAGCCGCTAGCGGGCGCCCCGCACATCGAATCAGCAGGGTTGCCGTGGATTTCGCATAGATCGAAAGATTTGCCAGACGGATTCCTTCCGGCCGACTGACGACAGCCTGAAGGATTCGCTGAATGGCATCAAGGTCGAGTTTCGCTTTCAGCGCCTGGTGAACCAGCCGCGACAGCTGGCGGTCGAGCATGCTCGATTGCGCCGCGGCATCGGACGGCAGCAGCGGCCCTGGCGTGAGCAGCGTACGCGGCCCGGTGACCTGACGCCAGGCTTTACGTTACGTTCTATTCAACGGCTGCGCAGCGAACGGCTCTTCATCACAGCCCGGGG
>CAZORB010000054.1:0-25562 GCA_964581825.1 uncultured Bordetella sp. | reverse complement strand
GCCGATGCCGTCTCGCTGCGGCCCCTGATCGATTGGCTGGAGGGGAGTGGACCGCTACCGCGAACTGGGTCGACCGCCACCACGAACACGCCTGCGTCTGCTTCGGCAGTTGCCGACGCCCGCAGTGAAGCCGCTGAGCGACTGCGCAATCTGCGCCTGAACGCGCGCTGGTCGCTTGTAGGCCCCGACCTGGATTCGCTCGACGGTAACGTGATGGCGACGCTCCGTGCGGATCCCATTGGTGCGACGCCTGGGGGTAGAGCGTTGCCGCCTGTGCCAGCCTCGGGCGTTCAGACTGCGTCAGAGGATCCCGTGATTGGCGATAACCGGGTTGACCTGCGTCTGGTGGGCGGGCGCCTTGACGGCGAAGCCAACCTGTCGATCCCATCGTTGCGATTTTCCCGGCGCTACACGGCGCCCGACTGGACGCTTGACGGCGAGCTGCTCTTTGGTGGCCGCGTGCGCGGCACGCTGCGCTCGCCGGAGCTGGTCGGATCGTTGCGCGCGCAGCGGCTGTCGCTGTTTAACCGGTCGTTGGGATGGCGGCTTCGCGATGGGCGGATCGATGCCCGGTTTGATGGTCGCGAGCTCACGATTGAGTCGATACGTTTTGCAAGCGGTGATGGGTCGCTCACCATCGCAGGCGCGCTGCGGCTTGCTGATCGGGCGTCCGGCAAGCCGCGATCGCCAGCATCTGATCTGCCGGTGGAAGGGCGGCTGCAACTCGATGCAAGACGCCTGCCGGTGCCACTCGGCCCAGGCCAGCGGCTGCTGCTGTCGGGCGTGAGCGATCTGATCGCCGAAGGTGGAGAGCTGAGTTGGCGCGGGCAGCTGCGCGCTGATGAAGGCCTGATCGAATTACGCAGTGCCGGGGTGCCCGAGCTTCCGGCCGATATTCGGGTCATTGGCGATCCCCAGCCCGTCAAGCCGGCAGAGTCCAGCGCACAGGCTGCATCGGGCTGGACGCCACGCATCGGCACGGCGCTCACGATCGCTCTCGGCGATTCCCTGCGTGTTCGCGGCGGGGGCGTTGAGGCGCGACTCGGTGGTGAACTGATGCTGTCTGGCATGTTGCCCGCCGCCCCGCGGGTACGCGGTCTCGTGGATGTCCGCGACGGCACGTTCAGCGCCTATGGCCGGCGCTTGGAGATCACGCGCGGGCTGATTCGATTTTCTGGCGAGTTGGATAACCCTGCGCTCGACATCGTTGCAATGCGGCGCGATCAACAGGTCGAGGCGGGCGTTGCGGTCACCGGGTCGGCTCAGTCGCCGCGAATCCGACTGGTGTCTGAACCCGATCTGCCCGACGCGCAGAAGCTTGCCTGGCTGGTGCTGGGGACCGGTCTGGATGATGTGTCCAACGCGGGACAGGCTCGCGCGCTGAGCGAGGCGGCGCTTGCGCTCCTGGGGCGAAGCGATGAAGGTCTGATCGCAGGTCTCACTCAGCGGCTGGGTATCGATGCTGTGTCAGTGGGGGCGTCTGGAGCCGGCGCGCGCGACCGTATGGCTACCGCGCGGCTGGCGCCGCCTGTGGCAGGCGGCAGTTCGGCCGCTGGCGTGTCCGGCTCAGCATCGGCCGCGAGCGCTCGCCAGGAAGTGGTCACGGTCAGCAAACGCCTGAGCTCTCGCCTGACGCTCAGCTATGAGCGCGGGCTCTCGGGGCTGTGGAACCTGGTTCGGCTGCAATACGACATAACGAACCGTCTGTCGCTGCGCGCGCAGAGCGGCAGCGAAAATGCGCTTGATCTGCTGTACTTCTGGTGGTTTGACTGATCGGTCGAGAACGGATGTGCAGTGCCATGTCGAAACCTGCCGGGACCCCGCAGATCAGTGGGGCGAAAACGTCCTGACCAGCAGGCTGATAATCTGGTCGACGCTCTGCTCAATGTCGACATCAATCACAGCGTTGGTAGGGGGTTCGAGCGCCTCAAATTGCGACTGGAGCAGCGAGGCGGGCATGTACTGGTGATTGCGCAGCGCCAGCCGGGCCGCAATGGTTTCAGCGCTGCCGCGCAAATGCACGATGGTAAGCCCCGGCAGACGATCCGCCAGGCGATCCCGATACCGCGCACGCAGCGCCGAGCAGGCGAGCACCACCGATTCATTGCGCGCGGCGCTGTGTCGCAAAAGCGCGTTCAGCCGATCCAGCCACGGCGCGCGGTCATGATCATCGAGCGGACGGCCTGCGCGCATCTTCTCGATGTTGGCGGCGGGGTGATAGCCGTCGGCATCGACGAATCGGCAGGCCAGCTCGGCTGCGAGGCGGCTGCCGACGCTGGTCTTGCCGCATCCGGATACACCCATGATCAGGATCAGACGCGGCGCCCGACGCGAGTCAGGGTCACGCTGGTGCGCGGGGGCCTGTGGCTCGCTCATGCGTCTCTCTGGCGGACGGCATGTCCGCCAAACCCTCGCCGCATCATGGCGAGCAGCCGATTCGCTGGATCCGCATGACCTTGCGAATCAAAGCGTGCAAACAGCGCGGCCGCGATCACCGGCACGGGCGTGCCCTGGCGGATCGCTTCATCGACGGTCCAGCGCCCTTCGCCCGAATCGGCAACAAAGGGCGCCACCTCGGCGAGCGCGCGCGGATCGCGCAGGGCATCCGCTGTGAGGTCGAGCAGCCACGATCGGATCACGCTGCCTTGCCGCCACGCCTGCGCAAGCGCGGCCTGATCCCGTATCAAGTCAGACCGCCCGCCAAGCAATGCAAAGCCCTCGGCGAGCGCCTGCATCATCCCGTATTCGATGCCGTTGTGAACCATTTTGGCGAAGTGTCCCGCGCCGATGTCGCCGCAGTGCGCCCAGCCTGCGCCTGACTCTGGCGCGAGCGCGCGGATGACGGTCTGGAGCAGTTCAACCGATTCGACTCGACCCCCCACCATCAGGCAATAACCGTTGGCCAGGCCGTGCACACCGCCCGAGACGCCGCAGTCAACAAACTGGATACCGTGCTCAGCCAGCAGGGCCGCGTGACGCTGGGAGTCAAGGTAATTGGCATTGCCGCCGTCAACCACCAGATCGCCCGGCGCGAGATGGCCAGTGGCCTCGAGGAGCGCTGATTCCGTAGCCTCGCCGGCTGGCAGCATCAGCCAGACCACACGAGGGGAAGGGAGCGCCGCAAGGGCCGCTGCGAGGCTGGTATGGGTAACAACACCCGGCTCCCGCTCGAGCAACGCGCGGGCTGCTGAATCGCCGTCAAAACCGTGAACCGCCACGCCATGGCGGGCAAGTCGCCGACTCATGTTGGCCCCCATGCGGCCAAGGCCGATCATGGCGAGACTTCGTGCAGGAAGGGATTGGCGATTCATTCGGACTCCGGCAAAAGAGAACGGCTCAGAGCATACCGTGCGCGGCGCGGATCAACGCTACGCGTTGCTACAGGGAATCCTGGATGTGTTGCATCACCTGCTCAACGCAGTTCTGCGACAGGCAATCGATGACCACGCGATCCGGATCCGAGCGCAGCCAGGTCAGCTGCCGCTTGGCGAGCTGCCGTGTGGCTGCCGTGCCAAGCGCCACCAGCGATTCAAGCGTGGTGGGCGCATCCAGCCAGGCCCACACCTGCCGGTAGCCCACGCTACGCATCGAGGGCAGTTCCGGATGCAGATTGGGGCGTGTTCGAAGGTGTCGAACCTCGTCTATCAGGCCACGCTCGATCATCAACCGGAAGCGCGACTCGATCCGTGCATGAAGCGCTGATCGGTCTGAAGGCTCGAGGGCGATTCGCAGACAATCGAAGGCAGGCACCGCGCTGTCGCGTGGGTCGGCAATCCACTGCGACAGCGGCTTTCCGGTCAGCGCGTGAACTTCGAGCGCGCGCTGGATCCGTTGCGAGTCGTTGGGCGCGAGTCTGGCCGCGGTCACGGGATCGATCACGGCCAGCCTTGCGTGAAGCGCGGGCCAACCTGCTTCGGCAGCTTGCTGATCGAGCTCGGCTCGCAACGCGCTGTCAGCGGGTGGCAGGTCATGCAGGCCCTGTCTCAAGGCCTTCGCGTACAGCATGGTGCCGCCTACCAGTAGCGGCAGCCTGCCGCGCGACAGAATGTTGTCGGTCAGCTGTCGCGCGTCGGCTGCAAAGCGTGCGGCGGAATAGGCCTCCTCGGGATCGAGGATGTCGATCAGATGATGCGGCACCTGGCGGCGTTCTTCCGCACTGGGCTTGGCGGTGCCGATATCGAGCAATCGATACACCTGCGCTGAATCAACGCTGATGATTTCCACTGGAAAACGCTCGGCGAGCATCATCGCCACGGCGCTCTTGCCCGAGGCCGTCGGGCCCAGAAGCATGATGGGCTTCATCGCAGCCCGCCGGCCTTGCGGATATCGGGAATCAGCACGGCGCCTGCCAGCGCGGTGCAGCCGCTGGCCGCCACCGCAATCGCTAGCGGCACCATGGTGCCGTTAAAGCTTGACCCCAGGATCAGTCCCAGCAGCACCGCCACCACGTACATCAGAAAACCACCTAAAGCTGCAGCCGCGCCCGCCTGACGCGGAAAGGGTCCGATGGCACCCATCTGGGAGCTGGGCTGTAACAGGCCGTGTCCGAGCAGCACAACGAACATCGGCAGTCCGAGTGACCAGACCGACTCCAGGCCGACAAGCGACAGACCAAGCAGCGTGAGACCCGCTGCGGCCTGCAGCATCGCCCCGCGGCGAATCGTGCCTGCGATTCCCCAACGCGGAAGTCCGCGACGACCAATCGCCGCGCCCACGACAAAACCGATGACCACACAGCCAAACAGCAGTCCGAATTGTCGTGGCGACATATCGAGCACCTCAATCGCAACAAAGGGCGAACCCGCGATGAAGCTGAACAGCGCGCAAAACGTGGCGGTTGCGAAGAAGTTGTAGGTGAGAAAAATACGCGACCGGATGATCTGCGCATAGGTGCTCAGCAGCTCGCGGGGCCGGGTTGCACCAGGGTTGCGATGCTGGTTGGTTTCCGGAAGACGACGAAAAGCGCTCCAGAGCATGACCACCCCTACCAGGGCAATCGCAAAGAGATTTGCACGCCACCCCCATTGCTCCTGTAACCAGCCGCCAATAAAGGGGCCGGCGATCGGGGCCACCGCCATCCAGGCCAGCGCTCGTGACATGACCTGTGCGGCCTGCTCCGGGCCATGGCAATCGCGAACGATGGCCCGCGCGCTGATCACCGTGCAACAGGTGCCGATCGCCTGAACCAGACGTGCGAACAACAGCACCGACAGCGAGGGCGCGAACGCGCCGACCAGCGATGCACCCACGTACAAACCGCAGCCTGCGAGCGCGATCGGTCTGCGACCGAAACGATCGGCGAGCGGGCCGACCAGCAGCTGAGACAGTGCAAAGCCGGCAAAGAAAACCGAGAGCGTGAGCTGTGCGCCTGGCGCGCCTACGGCGAACGCCTCGCCGATGGCTGGCAGCGAAGCGAGGTAAACATCGCTCGCGATAGGCTGTAGCGCCATGAAGCCGATCACCAGCGGCAGCACCGTCGCGGCAGGATCGTCCCGCTCAGGGCCTGCTGACGGGTTCGGCTGAGGCTTGGGCGTCACGGAATGGTTACAACGTTGGTAGCCAGGCGTGATCGGTTTCAGCGCCCGCGCTGAAACCAGGTGTCCAGCTCGTCGACGCGCAACTGGACCCAGGTGGGACGCCCATGGTTGCACTGATCGGCCCCAGGCGTGAGCTCCATTTCTCGCAGCAAGGCATTCATCTCCGCCACGGACAGCATCCGGTTGGCGCGAACCGAGGCGCGGCAGGCCATGGCGGCCAGCACCGCGTCGCGCCGCTCGGTGAGCACGCGACTCGCACCGTGCTCCTGAAGCTCGGCGATGACTTCGCGTGCCAATGCGGTGACATCGCCCTGAGCCAGGAGCGCGGGCACTTCGCGCACGGCAATCGAGGTGGGCGACAACACGCTCAGATCAAGCCCCAGCGATGCCAGGGTCTGCTGCTCGGCGTCCACCGTAGCCACCTCAAGCGGCTCGGCGCGAAACGTTGCCGGGATAAGAAGCGGCTGACGTGCGATGCCCTGCCCGGCGAGCCCGCGCTTGAGCCGCTCGTACACAATGCGTTCGTGGGCGGCATGCATGTCGACGATCACCAGGCCCTGGGCGTTCTGCGCGAGGATGTACAGGCCATGCAGCTGGGCCAGCGCGAAACCGAGTCGCGGAACCGCCTCCGGCTGCGCCTCGCGTGCGGGGATATCCGCAGCGGAAGGCGGCAGGGGCATGCGCAGCGGCGGGGGTTCGGGTGCAAAGAAGCTCAGGATCTGAGCCTGACTGCCGCTTGTGCGAGGCTGCTCGCGGCGAGCACCCTGTAGCCAGCTGCCCGGACTTGATTCGGCAACGACCCGCGCCGGCGGCTCGCCGCGTTCCGGCAGAGCGCCCTGCGCGGCCAGCCCGCCCCGCAGACTTTGCTCGATAGCGTGAAAGACGAACGATCGCAATGCGGCAATTTCACGAAAACGTACTTCGGTTTTGGCTGGGTGCACGTTGACATCGACCTGTGCGGGGTCGACCGACAGAAACAGCACATAGGCTGGATGCCGATCACCGTGCAGCATGTCTGCATAGGCCTGGCGAATAGCGAATCCCAGGGTGCGGTCGCGGACGAAACGGCCGTTCACATACAGAAACTGTCGGTCTGCGCGCGCCCGGCTCACCGTGGGTAAACCGAGCAGGCCATGACAACGGACCGGGCCGGCCGCGACGTCGAGGACGCGGTGAGCAGGGCGATAGTCGTCGCCCAGTCCGTCGAGCGCGCGCTGTGGCCAATCGGCAGCGGCGAATTCCAGCACCGATCGGCCGCCGCTGGAGGCGCTGAATGCAACCTGCGGGTGAGCGAGTGCAATGCGGCGCAGGGTGTCAATGCAGTGGGCGGTTTCGGTCGCCGCATTTTTCAGAAACTTGCGACGGGCAGGCGTTTCCGAATACAGGTCGATCACCTCGACACTGGTTCCGGGTAGCCCTCGGGCCGGTTCAACACGTTGGGTGGCCGAGTCAATGACGCTTGCCTGAGACGCATTGACCGTCCGACTGGTGATGCGGGTTCTTGCGACCGATGCGATGGATGCAAGCGCCTCGCCGCGAAACCCAAGCGACATGACCTGCTCAAGATCATCGAGCGAGGCGATCTTGCTGGTGGCATGCCGGGTAAGCGCCAGCGCAAGCTGGTCGGGCTCGATACCGCGGCCGTTGTCGCTGACCAGGATCCGACCGATACCGCCTTCTTCGATGCGCAGCTCAATTCGGGTGGCGCCGGCATCGAGCGCGTTTTCGAGCAGTTCCTTGACCACTGACGCGGGGCGCTCGACGACCTCGCCCGCGGCGATCTGGCTGATCAGCGCATCGGGTAACAGGGCGATCGGCCGGGGAGTCGATGGAGGTTTCACCCCGCGATTCTATCGGGTCACGCCCATCGCACCGCCGTAACCGACCTGTATCATCGGCAGATGGACTTCGCACAACTCATCGATATCTTCCTGCATCTCGACAAACATCTGGCTGCGATGGTGCAGGAGTGGGGGCCGTGGATTTACGCGGTGCTTTTTCTGATCATCTTCGTGGAAACTGGCCTGGTCGTGATGCCATTTCTGCCTGGTGATTCGCTGCTGTTTGTCTGTGGCGCCATCGCTGCAGTGGGCGGCATGGATATCGGGCTGCTGATGGCGCTGCTGATTACCGCAGCCATTGCCGGCGATGCGGTGAACTACACGATCGGACGTGCCGTCGGGCCACGGGTATTCGGATGGGAAAAATCGCGCTGGTTCAATCGCGATGCATTCGATCGCACCCATGCGTTCTACGAGCGCTACGGCGGAATGACTATCATCATTGGCCGATTTTTGCCCTTTGTGCGCACGTTTGCGCCGTTTGTTGCGGGCGTCGCCGAGATGACCCGATCAAAGTTCACGCTGTTCAACATCGTTGGCGCACTGATCTGGGTCATCAGCCTGTGCGGGCTCGGCTACGTGTTTGGCAATACGCCCTGGGTGAAGGAGCACTTTGAATGGGTCACGCTCGGGATGATCATCATCCCGGGGCTGCCTGCGCTCTTTGAGGTGATGCGTCAGTTTGTCGGCTGGCTTCGCCGCCGGGGCACCGTTACGCCGCAGGCGAGCGTGGCGCAGCCGCGTGACGGATCAGGTACGAACGGACCCCGCTGAAGATTGCTTCCGCGAGCCGCTGCTGGTGCTGCGGATCGGCGAGCCGGCGCTCCTCATCGGGATTACTGATAAACGCGGTTTCGACCAGGATCGACGGAATATCGGGTGCCTTCAGCACGGCGAATGCGGCCTGTTCGGCCTCGCGCTTATGAAGCCGACCCACGCCTTCAAGCTGATGCAACACCTCGGCCGCCAGTTTGGCTGAATCGCGGATCTGTGCACTGGTGGACAGATCCAGCAGTACCCGGCGCAGTTCGCGATCGCGCGCGGCCAGGTTGACCCCGCCAATCTGGTCGGCGCCGTTTTCCTTCTCAGCCAGCCAGCGCGCTGAACTACTGCTCGCACCGCGCTCGGACAGCATGTACACCGAGGCGCCGCGCGCATGCGGTTCGATGTAGGCATCGGCATGAATGGAGATGAACAGATCGGCACGCGCGCGGCGGGCTCGTGTGACCCGTTGCGCAAGTGGCACGAAGTAGTCGCCGGTTCGTGTCATGACGCTGCGCATGCCGGTTTCCGCGTTGATCAGCGCATGCAGGCGATGAGCGATCGACAGCACCACATCTTTTTCACGGGTTCCGCCTGGCCCGATCGCGCCTGGGTCTTCGCCGCCGTGGCCCGCATCGACCGCGATCGTGAATACACCGGGCGGCGCCGACTGACGCGGTGGGTTTCGCGGCGATGGCGAGCGGCCACCCTGCGGGTCACGTTGGGTGGCGCCGCTGCCGCCCGGTTCGCGGCGGATCAGGTCATTGAGCGGATCAGCCGCGGGGCGCTCTGCGGGCGGCCGTCTGCGATCGTCGAGCAGGTCTCGCAACGGGTCGTGACGCGCGGCGGGGTAGAGATCGATCACCAGCCGGTGTCGGTAGGTGGCTACCGGGGGCAGCATGAAGACGTCGGGTGTGACACCGGTTTTCAGATCGAGCTCGAGCCGTACCGTGCGCGCCTTCAGCAGGCTGAATCGGGCTGCGGAGATCACCGGGTCAGCGGGATCAACCCGTGGCAGCATCGAGGCGAGCCGGTCGGGCGATGCGGTCATGCCCTCCATGTCGATGATCAGCCGGGGCGGGGTTGTCTGAAGCCGCTGGGTGGCCTTTAGCGGGGTGTCGAGCTCGAACGCAATCCGGGTGTAGTCAGGAGAGGGCCACACCCGCATCGCGAGCACGCTCGCGGCATGTGCAAAACCGAGGTCGAGCGCCAGCTGGCTGCTGGCAATCAGGGCGCTGCGCAGCCCGAGTGAGGCGACGGCACCCTGTCGCAGAATCCTGCGTCGAGGACTGCGTTCAGGCATGCCAGCCCCCGCTCGCTGTGCGCGGTGATGGAGAGCCTGCGCGCGTTCTCATCGAGTTGCGGGTCGATGGCAAGCGATAGGTGTAGATCGGGCGTGGGCAACCCGCCGCCCGCCTGCTCCGGCCACTCGACCACCACCACCGCTCGCCCATCAAACGATTCCTCAAAACCCGCATCACGCCAGGCACCTGGATGGCTCAGCCTATAAAAATCAAAATGATGGAGTTCAAACCTCGAGAGATTATAAGGTTCGATCAGCGCAAAAGTGGGACTGGCGACGCGACCCCGGTGGCCGAGCGAACGCAACAACTCGCGCACCAGTGCGGTCTTGCCCGAGCCGAGATCGCCGCTGAGATAAAGACGAAACCCTGGCGCGAGGTAGCGTGCAATCACCTCAGCGAGCGCGCGCGTGGCATCCAGGCCTTTCAGCACACCCTGCGCGGGCGATGGGGCTGGCGAGGGGGACAACCGTGGCGAAGAAGAGACCATGTTGGGGTGATGGGAGAGGCCCATGCTCAGGCGACTGCTCGCGACTCTACCCGAGCCTCCTAGAATGGCTGAATGAGCAGATCAGAGATCGATCAGACGCAAGGGGCATCGCATCGCATGCCGTCGTTGCCCGACCTGCAGGCCTGGGCGCAGGAGCTTGGCTTCTCGTCGCTGGGGGTGGCGGCGCTCGAGCACCCCGAGACCGTTCGCGAGGGTCTTCGGGCCTGGCTTGACGCGGGCATGCACGGCGAGATGGCCTACATGGCACGCCATGAGGCGCTTCGCGCGCACCCTGACCAGTTGATGCCAGGCGCACTCAGTGCGCTGATGGTGACGCTCGATTACACGCCGGCCGAGCCCGACTGGCGTGCGAAAGCCTGGTCAACGCTTGCCGACGGACAACGCGCGTTCATCGCCCGCTATGCGCTGGGGCGTGACTATCACAAGGTAGTGAGACAGCGTCTGCAGCGTCTTGCCGAGCGCATCGGTGAGGCCATCGGTCCGTTTGGCTATCGCGCGTTCTGTGACTCGGCGCCCGTGCTGGAGGTTGAACTGGCCACGCGCGCGGGCCTGGGTTGGCGGGGCAAGCACACGCTTCTCATCAACCGGCGACGCGGATCGATGCGTTTCATCGGCACGCTCTACACCGATCTTCCGCTGCCCGAGGGCGAGCCTGAGACCGATCGTTGTGGCAGCTGCGAGCGATGCATCGATATCTGTCCAACCCGAGCGATCGTGGCCCCGTATCGGCTCGATGCGAGACGCTGCATTGCCTATCTGACGATTGAGCATCCTGGCGCGATTCCGGCTGACCTGCGTCCCCTGATCGGGAATCGCGTGTTTGGCTGCGATGACTGTCAGCTGGCCTGCCCCTGGAATCGTTTTGCGCAGCCCGCGGTCGTTGCTGACTTCCTGCCGCGCCATGGTCTGGACTGCGCCTCGCTCGCCGAGCTGTTTGCCTGGGATGAAGCCACGTTCGATGCTCGTACCGCGGGCAGTCCGATTCGTCGGATTGGCCACGAGCGCTGGTTGCGCAATCTGGCTGTCGCCATAGGAAACGCGAAGCCGGGCTCCGATGCAGAGCGATTGGCGCTGCGCGAGGCGCTCTGCGCTCGGGCGGACGATCCGTCAGCGCTGGTGCGCGAGCATGTTCAGTGGGCGCTGGATCAGCTGGTGCACACGGAGGCGGGTTCAGACGAGCGCGATCCAGAACGGTAAGGCCACAGCCGATGCAATCAGCGTGAGGCTGACCAGCATGGCAACGAAGGCGCCATCGCCCCCCATCCGGCTGGCGAGAATGTAAGCGGCGGGCGCGGTCGGGAGTGCTGCGTAGGCGACTGCGATCTGCGCTGGCACTGGCGCAAGCTCGAGCGTTCGCGTAAGGATCAGTGCCACCAGCGGCATGGCGGCGAGCTTGACCGCGATAAACCAGCCTGCAAGCTTGAATGTGCGGGCACGTACAACCGGGTCGGTTGCTGCGAAGACGCCCAGCTTCAAGCCAGCGCCGGCACTCAGCAGCCCAAGCACCAGAGACGCTGAACCGAGCCGCTTGAGCGTGGTGTCGGCGAGCTCGGGCAGCCTGAGCCCCAGCAGGTTCGCGATCAATCCCGCGACCGTCGCAAGCAAAAGAGGATTACGTGCGAGCTCGCGCATGACGCCACCGCCTGCGTTGCGCGCAAGCGGCCACACGGCCGCCACGTTGATTGGTGGCACGGCGATACCGATGATGATGGCCGCGAGCGACACGCCCGCCTCGCCCGCAAGCCGATAGGACAGCGCCAGAAACACATACGAGTTGAAGCGAAACGCGCACTGCACGCCCGAGGCGAACGCGCGCTCGTCGGGCTTTAGCAGAGGTCGGGCAGAATAGCCAAGCAGAACGCCCGCGCCGACCGCACCCAGCACCACCGCAAGCGTGGGCCCCGCCTCTGCCGCATTGATGGGTGTGCGCGAAACAGTTGAAAACAGAAGTGCCGGAAACAGCACGAAATAGGTAAGCTTTTCCAGGACCGGCCAGAAAGCCTGATCGCGAAAAAAGCTTCGGTTCAGCGCGAATCCGATCGCAATCAGCGTCAGATCCGGAATGAGCAGCCAGACGGTATTCATGATGAGTGATCGCAGCAACAGTGTATCGGAGCGCAGCATCCAGGCGATCGACGCCTTCTGTGATGCAACGGGTCTGGAAGACGGGCTGTCTCGGAACACCCTGGAGGCCTATCGGCGCGATCTTCGCCTGCTCGCGTCCTGGCTTGCCGCCAACGGCACCGTTGAACTGCAGAGCGCCACCGAGGCCGATCTGCGCGCTTATGTCGCTGCCCGCCATGCTGGTTCGCGGCCATCGAGCGGCAATCGCAGGCTATCGGTGTTTCGCAGGTTTTATCGGCATCTGGTTCGCGAAGGGCGGCGCTCGGATGATCCCACCGTGCGGCTTCGAACCGCGCGGCAGCCACAGCGGTTTCCATCGACCTTGTCGTTTGCGCAGGTTGAGGCCTTGCTGGCTGCGCCGGACGTGGCCACACCGCTTGGCCTGCGTGACCGGGCGATGCTCGAGACCTTGTATGCCACCGGACTGCGGGTGTCTGAGCTCGTCAGCCTGCCATCCTTAGGCGTGTCACTTGAACAGGGCGTGTTGCGGGTGATCGGCAAAGGCAACAAGGAGCGCCTGGTGCCGCTCGGTGAACATGCCTGCTACTGGCTCGCCCGATGGATCGCCGAGGCAAGAAGAGAGCTCCTTGGCGAGCGCGCGTCCGAGGCGATGTTTATCACCCAGCGCGGCGCAGCGATGACCCGGCAGATGTTCTGGACACTGATTCGGCGCTATGCGGTGGTGGCCGGGATTCGGTCGCCGCTGTCCCCGCACACGCTAAGACATGCCTTCGCCACACATCTGCTTCAGCATGGCGCGGATCTTCGTGTCGTGCAGATGCTGCTTGGTCACGCCGATATCTCAACCACGCAGATTTACACCCATGTTGCGCGCGAACGGCTGAAGGCCTTGCACGCGCAGCATCACCCGAGGGGATGAGTGGGGCGAGCTTCGAGGCGCGCGATCGAATCGGGCATACTTGCGCGCCAGTTGCCGGGCTGAGAGCGCCTGAGCGAATCGAGGGAGGGTGAGCGCGTGCGTATTGCGATCGTAGGACTGGGGGCCGTTGGCGGTCTGACCGCTGCGATGATGGCGCGCGCCGGATTACCCGTGTGCGCGCTGGCCCGGGGCGCAACGCTCGAGGCCGTGCGTCGCAAAGGCCTCCAGCTGATTGAGCCGGGGTCCGATCAACCCGTCAGTTTCCCGATCGAAGCGAGCGACGACCCCCGCGCACTGGGCCCGGTCGATCTGATCGTTCTGTCGGTGAAAGCCCCCGCACTACCGCAGGTGGCCGATTCAGTGGCCGCGCTGATGGGCCCGAATACCGCCATTCTGGCGGCGATGAATGGCGTCCCCTGGTGGTTCTTTCACGGCCTGGACCCTTCGCTCGCCGCGCGCCGCTGGCAGTCAATTGATCCGGATGGCAGGCTCGCCGAAAGCATGCCCGCGAGCCGGGTGATCGGCTCGGTGCTTCACCTCGGCGCGAGCACACCAGCGCCGGGGGTTGTTCGGTGTGTGACGCCTGCGCGAATCATCATCGGTGAGCCAAGCGGTCAGGCGAGTGCGCGTTGCGATGCGGCGATGGCGGCTTTCCGACGGGCAGGATTCGATGTCGAGCATTCATTGCGCATTCAGCAGGAGGTCTGGTTCAAGCTCTGGGGCAACATGACCATGAACCCGGTTTCCGCGCTCACCGGGGCGACGGCGGACCGGGTGCTGGATGACCCGCTGGTCAGGGGCTTTCTAAGCCGTGCGATGTCCGAAGCGTCGGTGATCGGCGCGCGGATCGGATTGCCGATCAGCACCACGCCCGAGGAGCGTCACCAGTTGACGCGGCATATTGGCGCGTTCAAAACCTCCATGCTGCAGGACGTCGAGGCGGGGCGCCCGATCGAGCTTGACGCACTGGTCGGTGCGGTTCAGGAACTTGGCCAGGTGGTCGGCGTTGAAACCCCGTTTGTCGATGCGCTCCTGGGGCTGACCCGGCTGTTTGCGCGAACCCGCGGCCTGTATCCCCAATAGCGCGCGCCAAGCCATGAACGATCGGGCCCGCCATGTTTCGGAGACACCTGCGACGCGATTTCTACGCGAGCGCGGCATTGTCTTCGGCGAGCATCCTTACGACTACGTTGAGCACGGTGGCACCGCCGAATCGGCGCGCCAGCTCGGCGTTGATGAGCATCAGGTGTTCAAGACGCTGATCATGCAGGACGAACGCGCCCGGCCCCTGGTGGTGCTGATGCACGGCGACCGCAAAGTGTCCACTAAGGCGCTCGCGCGTCAGATTGGCGTGAAATCTGTCGAGCCATGCACGCCCGAAGTAGCCAACCGGCACACGGGCTACCTGGTGGGCGGCACCTCGCCCTTCGGTTTACGCAAGCCCCTGCCCGTGTATCACGAGGCGGGCATGGAAGCCTTCGATCGGGTGTATCTCAACGGTGGGCGGCGCGGCTATCTGGTCTCGCTCGCGCCGGCGCAGATCGTATCGCTGCTGAAATCAACGCCGGTGCAGTGTGCCCTCGATAAATGAATGCCGTCGCGATGCTGATGCCTGAACCGATTTCGGAGATGTCGCCATGACACACCAGATCGCCGCGCTGCTGATCGCCTACCTGATCGGCTCGGTATCGTTCGCGGTGGTGGTCAGTCGCCTGATGGGTCTTGCCGACCCGCGCACCTATGGCTCGGGCAATCCCGGTGCCACCAACGTGCTGCGAACCGGAAACCGCAAAGCGGCACTTCTCACGCTTCTCGGCGATGCACTGAAGGGTGTCGCGGCGGTGCTGCTTGTGCGAGGCCTCGCACCAGGCTGGGGGCTGACGGAAACTACCGTGATGCTGGCGGGATTGCTGGCCTTTATCGGTCATCTGTATCCGGTATTTCATCGGTTCCAAGGCGGCAAGGGCGTGGCCACGGCCGCGGGCGTGCTGCTGGCGGTCGATCCATTGGTTGGCATCGGCACGCTCGCCACCTGGCTGATCATCGCGTTTTTTTTCCGCATCTCGTCGCTCGCAGCAGTGGTCGCCGCAGTCTTTGCGCCCTTCTGGCAAACCTTGATCCACGGGGCGGACGAGCGGGCGGCCGCAGTGGCCCTCATGGGCGCGCTCCTCATCTGGCGCCATCGGGTCAACATCAGCCGTTTACTGAAAGGCACCGAGCCGCGAATTGGCGGCGCCAAACCTAAAGCCGAGCAGTCCTCGGACAACGACGCCGGGCGCTGAGTTCCTGACGGCGCATTGAGCGAGGGCCCGCATGCGAATCGGCGTCGATCTCGGCGGCACCAAAATCGAAGCGATCGCGCTGGCCGACGACGGGAGCGAGCGCGCACGACAGCGAATCGCGGCCCCGCAAGGCAGTTACCGCCAGACGATAGAAGCGATCGTGGCGCTCGTCCTCAAGCTGGAGGCGCAGGCGGGCGCGGACTCCACCGCCACGGTTGGCATTGGCATACCCGGCGCAATCTCGCCGGCATCGGGACTGGTGAAAAATGCCAATTCCACCTGGCTGATCGGCCATCCGCTCGGGCGTGATTTGGAAGCAGCCCTTCAGCGGCCGGTTCGAATCGAAAACGATGCGAACTGCTTCGCCGTGTCTGAGGCGAGTGACGGCTCCGCGCGCGGCGCTCGCATCGTCTTTGGCGTGATTCTTGGCACGGGTGTGGGTGGGGCTGTGGTGATTGACGGCAGCGCGATCACGGGTCGCATGGCGGTTGCAGGCGAGTGGGGCCACAACCGTTTGCCTGCCGCGGACGACCCAGCGCTCGCCGCGCTCGAATGGCCAGGGCCCGCTTGCTACTGTGGGCGTCGAGGCTGCATCGAAACGTTTTTGAGCGGACCAGGGTGGCTTGCCCGCCACCATGCCGAACACCCCGCGAGCCCCCGCCTGGCAGCGACCCCGGAATTAGTGGCTGCAATGCGTGACGGCGATACCGACGCCAGGCGAAGCTTCGAGCGTTATGTGGACCGGGCAGCGCGTTCGCTCGCCATGGTGATCAACATCGTTGATCCGGATGCAATCGTGCTGGGTGGCGGCTTAAGCGGGATCCGTGAGCTCTATGACCAGATCCCCGAGCGGTGGGGGCGGTACGTGTTCTCCGATCGCGCCGACACGCCCCTTCTTGCGCCGCTGCACGGTGATGCATCGGGCGTACGGGGCGCTGCGTGGCTCTGGCCGGTCCAGAACGGTTGAACCCAAGCCTGGCGGCCCGGTCACCCTCAGTCGCGTTATTCCAGCTCGTGCAACGGCCACCGGGGCCTGACTGTGAACCCGCATGGGACGGCAGGTAGCTGCCCTGCGCGGGCGAGCGCCTGCAGACGCAGGGCGCCGGCGAAAGCGATCATGGCGCCGTTATCGGTACACAACGCCGGAGGCGGGAACCACACTCGGAAGCCTTCGCGCTGGGCGGCCTGGGTCAGTCGCTCGCGCAACTGGCGGTTGGCGCTCACCCCACCGGCCACCACCAGCCTGCGGTGGCCCGACTCGCGCAAGGCGCGCACGGCCTTCACCGCCAGCACCTCGGTGATGGCGCTTTCAACTTCAAGCGCGAGCGATGCGCGGGCAGACTCGTCAGGAATGCCGCGTGCAACCTGGGTTCGAACCGCGGTCTTCAGACCGCTGAAGCTGAAGTCGAGCCCCGGGTCGTTGAGCATGGGCCGAGGCAGTCGGAACCGTGCCGGCGTGCCCTGAGCGGCCAATCGCGAGAGCGCCGGCCCGCCCGGATAGCCCAGACCCAGCAGCTTGGCGCTCTTATCGAAGGCTTCACCTGCCGCATCATCCAGCGTGTCACCCAGCAGCCGATAGCGCCCCAGCTCCTCGACAGCCAGCAACTGAGTGTGACCCCCCGAGACCAGTAGCGCGGTGAAGGGCATTGGCGGCGGATCCTCTGCCAGCAGCGGCGACAACAGGTGTCCCTCCAGATGGTGAACGCCGATTCCCGGACGACCCAGCGCCCAGGCAAGGCTCGCACCGACCGCTGCGCCGACCAGAAGCGCGCCCGCGAGCCCGGGACCTTCGGTCCAGGCGATGCCATCGAGATCTGCAATGGTGAGCCCGCTGTCGGCCAGGGCCTGACGCGCCAGCGGAACGACTCGGCGCACATGGTCGCGCGAGGCGAGTTCGGGCACGACGCCGCCATAGCGCTCATGCATGTCGACCTGAGAGTGCAGCGCCTGTCCGAGTAAACCCCGCTCGGTACAGTAGACCGCGAGACCGGTTTCGTCGCAGGAGCTTTCGATGCCAAGTATTCGCATCAGCGTAGTATTGCATGGTGACTTCAGCGCTTCTGTATGACCTGGCAGTGATCGGCGGCGGTGCGGCCGGCATGATGTGCGCGGCAGTGGCCGGTCAGCGCGGCCGACGTGTGCTGCTCCTCGACCACAGCGACCGACGTGCGGAAAAAATTCGCATCTCGGGTGGCGGACGCTGCAACTTCACCAATCTGGAAGGCGATCGGCTCGACCGGTTTACGGGCGCCGATCCGCGGTTTGCGCGTTTCGCGCTGCGCGCATACCCGCCGTCGCGCTTCATCGATCTGGTCAGGGCGCACCGGATCGCTTTTCACGAGAAGCACAAGGGGCAACTGTTCTGCGACGACTCTGCTGAGCGGATCATCGAGATGCTGTCGGCCGAGTGCGCGGCCGGCTCAGTCGATGAGCAGCGTCCATGCGGCCTCGTTGAGCTGCGCTATCGACCGGCCGACGCTTCCGGCATCCGGTTTGAACTCGATACCGATCGGGGGCGGTTCTGCGCGCGAGCGGTGGCCGTGGCAACGGGCGGCCTGTCCATTCCCAAGATTGGCGCAACGGATCTGGGATACCGAATTGCCCGCCAGTTTGGGCATCGCATTGTCGAACCGCGGCCGGCGCTTGTGCCGCTTACCTTCGATCCCACCGCGTGGTCCGACTTCGTTGCGCTGGCTGGCGTGTCGCTGCCGGTCAGGATCCGAGCGGGCGAGTCGCCCGTGTTCGATGAAGATCTTCTTTTCACGCATCGCGGCCTGTCTGGCCCTGCGGTGCTGCAGGTATCCAGTTTCTGGCGACCCAGGGGGGCGATCGAGATCGACCTGCTGGGGGGCGATGAGCCCAACCGATGGCTGGCGACCGAGCGCGAGCGCTCGGGTCGGCTGCCGCTTGCCAGCGTGCTCGCCCACCGTCTGCCGAAGCGTCTGGCTGCACTCTGGAGCGAGCGCATGTTGGGAGCGACGGCTGCCCATCGCAAACTGGCCGAACTTGGCCGGCGCGAACTTGCGACTGCCGCCACCCAACTTTCGGGATGGACCCTGCAGCCGACCGGCACCGAGGGCTATCGCAAGGCCGAGGTGACCTCGGGTGGCGTGGCAACCGATGAGGTGGATCCGCGCACACTTGAGTCGCGGCGGGTACCAGGGCTGCATTTCATCGGCGAGGTGCTCGATGTCACCGGCTGGCTCGGAGGCTACAACTTCCAGTGGGCCTGGGCGTCGGGTTATGCAGCAGGCCAGTCCATCGCCCGCTGAGCATCCTGCGGGCGTTCCAGTCTGGCTTTTTGACTGGAATAATCGAATCTGTGTATAGTTTCAGGTTCGATTGAAAGGGGGTGATTTTCAATGCCGACTATCCGGGTTAAGGAAAACGAGCCGTTCGATGTGGCGCTACGTCGCTTTAAGCGAACGATCGAGAAAGCCGGAATTATTACTGAGCTTCGCGCACGCGAGTTCTATGAGAAGCCCACCTCCGAGCGTAAGCGCAAGAAGGCGGCTGCGGTAAAGCGCCATTTCAAGCGCATTCGCAGCCAGATGCTGCCCAAGAAACTCTACTGAGCAGTTCGGGGATTGCTGCCTGCGACCGCTGGTAACAGGTTTCACCAGCGGTACTGGCAGCATTTTTACTGGCTTCGGAAGTTACGATGAGCCTCAAAGAGCGAATCACTGAAGACATGAAGTCGGCGATGCGGGCTCGCGACGCTGACCGCCTGTCTGCGCTGAGAATGTTGCTGGCTGCCATGAAGCAGCGCGAGGTCGACGAACGCATTTCGCTTGACGATGCGCAAATTGCCGCAATCGTTGAGAAACTTGCCAAGCAGCGTCGCGACTCCATTACCCAATTTGAAGCGGGTGGCAGACAAGATCTCGCCGACCGCGAAAAATTTGAATTGACCGTATTGCTCGGCTATCTGCCCGAGCAGGCCGACGCTGCTCAAATCGAGGCAGCCATCGAGGCCGCCATTGCCGCCACCGGCGCGGCGGGCCCGCAGGACATGGGTAAGGTCATGACCCAGGTGCGTGCCGCACTGGCCGGGCGCGCCGACATGGCGGCAGTATCCGCCCAGGTGAAATCCCGACTCGCGCGCTAAACTTGCCGGGTGATTCCGCAGGATTTCATCCAGCAACTGCTGGCCCGCGTAGACATTGTTGATGTCGTCGGTCGCCATGTGAAACTGCGAAGGGCGGGCACTAATTTTCTCGGCCTGTGCCCTTTCCACGGCGAAAAATCCCCGTCATTTACCGTCAGTCCCACCAAGCAGTATTATCACTGCTTCGGCTGCGGGGCGCATGGCTCAGCGATCGGGTTTCTGATGGAGCATGCGGGCCTGGGCTATGTGGATGCGATCCGCGACCTGGCTCGCGAGGCGGGCCTTACCGTGCCCGAGTCGCGACCACTCGATCCTGCTGCAGCCGCGGCGGCCGCATCAGAATCCCAGAGCCTGCTTGCTGTGCTCGACACCGCAGCCAGACACTTTCGCACCCGGTTGCGTGATTCGCCCAGAGCCATCGACTACTTGAAGGGGCGCGGGGTCAACGGCGAGACCGCCGCGCGCTTTGGAATCGGTTATGCACCTGCGCAATGGCGCGGCCTCGAAGCAGCGGTCGCCGACTACTCGGCAGAGGTGCTGGCGACAGCAGGTCTGGTGATTGATGCCGCGGTTGAAGAATCGGGCTCGGAGGCCGGTCCTGGCCGCTCACGCCGATACGATCGATTCCGCGACCGGATCATGTTTCCCATCCGGAATGCGCGCGGTCAGGTGATCGGGTTCGGCGGCCGAGTGCTCGACAGCGGCGAGCCCAAGTACATGAATTCGCCCGAAACACCAGTCTTTTCAAAAGGGCGCGAAATCTATGGCCTGTTCGAGGGCCGTGAGGCGATTCGTCGCGACGATTGCGTGGTGGTGGTCGAGGGCTACATGGACGTGGTAATGCTTGCCCAGCATGGCGTGGGTAATGCCGTAGCCACCCTCGGAACTGCAACCACGCCCGATCATGTTCGAAAGCTGGTTCGTCTTGCAGGGCGCCTGGTGTTTGCATTTGACGGTGATGCAGCGGGCCGCAAGGCAGCCTCGCGCGCACTCACGGTGTGTCTGCCGCATACGGCCGATACGCGTCGAATCGATTTTCTGTTCTTGCCACCCGATCATGATCCGGACAGTTATGTCCGCGACTACGGTGTTGAGGGCTGGCTCGAATTACTCAAGGCAGCAGTACCGTTATCCGAGGTGCTGCTGCGCGAGTTGTCTGCGCAGGTCGATCTCGGGTCATCGGAGGGCCGCGCGATGCTGCTTGCGCAAGCCAAACCCCTGATGGCTGACCTGGCGGCTCCGGCGCTCCGGCTCCAGCTCATTCATCGGCTGGCTGCACTGTCGCAACTGTCCGCAGCCGAGGTTGAACGGTTTCTAGCGCCCGCAGGCGCTGCCCGTGGTGGCGACCGACCCAACGCGCGCGAGGCATCACGTGGCGGTGATGCCGGGTCGTTTCGGGGCTCAGGCCGGGGCAGTCAGGCGTCGGGCGCTCCTCAGGCGCGCGGGCGCGAGTCGCGGGGCGGCGAATCGACACGCTTCGGTTATCGAAACGACGCACCGCGTATCCGGGTTCCTGCCGCCGCCCCTGATCTCGAGGCGCGTGCCCGGTTGTTACTGGCGCTCCATCCGCCGTTGGCGGCCTCAATCGACGCAGGGCAGGCATGGCTGCCCTCAGGGCTTGCCAACTGGATCAGGGCAATCGCAAGCCTGCCGACCGGCAGCACCTTTGCAAGTGTCTGCGAGAGCCTGCGCTCAAGCGATGCAACCGAGGTGGCCAGGCTCGAGCGTGTGGGCGGCGCCGACGCAGCAGGGCTTGCCGAGCTCAGTGCTGACGAAGCTTCAATGGAACTGGACGGCGCGCTGGGGCAGTTGCGCAGTCGCTGGGCGCGACAACAGATCGATCAGCTTGTGGCTGCTGGTATCACCAGCGATGAGGCGCGCGCGCGTTACGGCGAGCTCCTCAAGATGACCCGAGCAGTGGTAAAATGATAGGTTTTCTTTACGAAATTTGCGCTCTCGCCCGCGCGGACCTCAACCTGGGTCGGCCGGGGCAGGCCATGTCAGGCTTTGGGCAGGACCCCTGCAGGGGTCAGGGTTACATGTCGGGCGCGTGGGTTTCGGACGGTCGTATACAGGCTAGCGGGGAGAGTGTTGATGAGCAAGGCGAATGCGAAAAAGACGGTTGCGGCTCGAGCCGGTTCTAAACCGTCTGCACGCTCGGCGGCAAGTGTTGGTAGAGGGCTAAGCGCCCGGTCTGCCAGCACGAAAAAGTCGGCGAGCCCTGCAGCCAGCGCGGCTTCCGCCAAGGGAGCGCGTGCGGTTGCCCAGGCTGCGGTTAAATCGGCTGCTAAGGGAACGGCACGCAGCACCGCCAAACTGCCGGCCAAGAAGGCCGCGGCTGCGGCGTCCTCCCGTGCGCCATCCAAGGCGCCCGCCAAGGCATCGGCCAGCGTGTCGGCCAAGCCCGCTGCGAAGCAAGTCGCGCGACCCGCATCGAAAGCGCCCGCCAAGGCTGTGAAGCCTGCGGCAGCCAAGGCGCCGCAGAAGCCTGCGCCCAAGGTCGCCGCGAAGGCCGCGACCAAGATAGCTGCCAAGGCTGCGACCAAGACAGCTGCCAAGGCACCGGCCAAGTCAGCAGCCCTGGCTTCCAAGAAAGCGGCCCCCGCAGCCTCGGCCAAGCCTGCCGCCGCGCCAGCCAAGTCCGCTGCAAAGCCAGTAGCGAAACCCGCCGCAAAGCCGGCACCAGCAGTTGCAACCAAGGCAGCCAGCAGCGCCTCGTCCGCTAAGCCCGCTGCCGCGCCGGCAAAGCCTGTTGCAGCTGCCAAGCCGGGTATGTCCGACAAGCCTGATACCCGCGTTGCGGCGGCCGCACCTGATAACCCGAAAGCAGCCAAGGCAGCGCCAGCGAAAGCTTCGGCGGCGAAGGCATCCGAGGCAAAACCTGCCGGTGCCAGCGCCGGCAAAGCCGCATCACCGCCAGCCGCTGGCGAGTCGAAGGCAGCCGTAGCACCACCCGCTGCAGCCGCTGCGCCGAAGCGCGCGGCTGCAGGCGCGAAAACAACCACATCAGCCAAGGCAGCCAAGCCCGCCAAGTCAGGGTCACGCCCTGACAGCGATGAAGAGCTCGATGATGGGGCCGACACGGGCGATCAGGTCGAAGCATTCGATGATGGTGACAGTGAAGTCGAGGCCATCCCCGAGGTTCCCGTTGCGCCAACCAAGGCAGCCAAACGTGGCAGCCGCGCAAAAGAGAAGCAGCTACTGAAGGAACTCGGTGGCCGCTCGGGCATCACCGAAGAGCAGCGCGAGGCTACCCGCAACAATCTCAAGACCCTGATCAAGCTCGGCAAAGAACGCGGCTTCCTCACTTACGCCGAAATCAACGACCACCTGCCCGAAGATCTGGTCGAAGCCGAGGCAATCGAGTCAATCGTCAGCACCTTTAATGACATGGGCATCGCGGTCTATGACCAGGCGCCCGATGCCGAAACGCTGCTGATGGCCGACACCACGCCGGTGGCAAGTTCAGACGACGATGCCGAAGAAGAGGCTGAAGCGGCGCTGTCCACGGTTGACTCAGAGTTCGGCCGCACTACCGATCCGGTGCGTATGTATATGCGCGAGATGGGTTCGGTCGAGCTGCTCACCCGTGAAGGCGAAATCGAAATCGCCAAGCGAATTGAAGATGGTCTCAAGCACATGATCCAGGCGATCTCTGCTTGCCCGACCACCATCAAGGAAGTTCTCGACCACGCCGAGCGCATTCGCGCCGGCACGATGCGAATCGATGAAGTTGTCGACGGCCTGATCGATCCGAACGCCGAAGAAACCGAATTCGTCGCGGCACCGGCCCCCACCGAAGAGGCTGATTTCGACGATGAAGAGGGCGACGGTGGTGGTGCTAATACCGCGCGGCTCGAAGAACTCAAGCGCGATGCGCTGGCCAAGTTCGAACTCATCAGCTCGGGCTTTGACCGGATGCGGGTGGCCTTCGAAAAAGATGGCTACCAGAGCAAGTCCTATCTGAAAGCGCAAACCGAAATTCAAGATGAGCTGATGACGATCCGCTTTACGGCAAAGATCGTCGAAAAGCTCTGCGATACCCTGCGCAGCCAGGTTGAAGAAGTGCGCAAGCTCGAGCGCTCGATCGCGGAAATCTGTGTGCGCCGCGTTGGTATGCCGCGCGAGCATTTCCTTGCCTCGTTTCCGGGCAACGAAACCAATCTGAACTGGGTCAGTGGCGAGCTTGCCAAGGCCGCGCCCTGGCAGCAGGTGCTCACGCGAAATGTTCCCGCGATTCAAGACCTGCAACAGAAACTGATCGATCTGCAGGCGCGCGTCGTGTTGCCGCTGTCCGATCTCAAAGAGATCAACAAGCGCATGACCTCAGGCGAGGCGCTGGCGCGTAAGGCTAAACGCGAAATGACTGAGGCGAATCTGCGTCTGGTCATTTCGATCGCCAAGAAATACACCAACCGGGGTCTGCAGTTTCTCGACCTGATCCAGGAAGGCAATATCGGTCTGATGAAAGCGGTCGATAAGTTCGAATATCGACGCGGATATAAGTTTTCTACCTACGCTACCTGGTGGATCCGTCAGGCAATCACGCGATCCATTGCGGATCAGGCGCGAACCATTCGTATTCCGGTCCACATGATCGAAACGATCAATAAGATGAACCGGATCAGCCGGCAGATTCTTCAGGAAACGGGACAAGAGCCTGATCCCGCAACGCTTGCCACGCGGATGGAAATGCCCGAGGACAAGATCCGCAAGATTCTGAAAATCGCCAAAGAGCCGATTTCGATGGAAACACCGATTGGCGATGATGACGATTCTCACCTGGGCGATTTCATCGAAGACACCACAACCCTTGCACCCGCCGATGCAGCGCTGCACGGTTCAATGCGCGATGTGGTGAAGGAAGTCCTCGATTCGCTCACCCCGCGTGAGGCCAAGGTACTGCGCATGCGGTTTGGCATTGAAATGAGCACCGACCATACGCTTGAAGAAGTCGGAAAGCAGTTTGATGTCACACGCGAGCGCATTCGCCAGATTGAGGCAAAAGCGCTTCGTAAACTCCGCCATCCGACGCGCGCCGACAAGCTGAAGAGTTTCCTGGAAGGGCAGTAACGCGCGACCTAGCCTGACGCGCTGTCGCGCATTGCCTGAGCAGTGAACTCCGCGAGCGGTTTTGGGGCAGGGCTTGCCGCCGCGCTCGGTGCAGTGCTGATCTGGGGATTCCAGATCCCGATCGGCAAGCAGGTGCTTGAGCAGGTCGATGGCTACACGCTGGGCCTGCTTCGGTACGTAGTCGCCGTGGTGGGATTTGTGGCGTTCCTTGTCTGGAAGGAAGGCTGGCCGGCCGTATCGCCTGCCGGTCACTATCGCGTGCTGTCGGTTGCTGGCGGAATCGGTATTGCAGGTTCGGTGATGCTCGTTTTCGCGGGGCTGTCGCTGACGCGACCAGAGTCGGCAGCGATCATCGGCGCGCTCCAGCCTGCTATTGCGGTGCTCGCCCAGTGGCTGCTGCAGCGGCGCCGCCCAGAACGGTTCACACTGATCTGCGTGGCGGTAGCGTTTTTCGGAGTACTGCTGGTAGTGACTCGCGGCGGACAGGCGCTGAATGCCGACGCAAGCATTACGCTGGAAGAATTAGCGGGCAATTGCCTGGTGTTTTTGGGTTCGATCGCTTGGGTGACCTACTCGGTATCGACGGGCGCCATTTCGCACTGGTCGAGCGCACGAATCTCGGCGTTAACCTGCCTGTTTGGCGTCTTGGCCTCTATGCCCGTCTGGTTGCTGGCCCACGGACTGGGCGCAACCTATTTCCCAGAACAGCCGGATCGCATCTTGATCGGAAAAATAGCGTTTCTGGCGATATTCGGCGCGCTGGTTGCGATATTCCTCTGGAATATCAGCCTGCGCCGGATAGGAACACTCAATTCGGTGCTGCTTAGCAATCTCACACCAGTGGTTGCCTTCGCCGTGTTGGCAGCACTGGGCGCGCAGTTTTCAGCCGTTGAGTTGACGGGCGCGGCGTTGGTGGTGGGCGCGCTTGCCGCGAATAATCTCCACCAGCGTCGAGTTCGCGCCAGATCGGACAGCTGATAAGGCCAGCGCAAGCGAACGCGACAGGCCCCTGCCGGTCTACAATAACGCGGCTGGGCCTCTAGCTCATGTTGGTTAGAGCAGCGGACTCATAATCCGTTGGTGCCGGGTTCGACTCCCGGGGGGCCCACCAGATTGCCACCAGCGGGCTTGTCCCCCGTAGCG
>CAZORB010000053.1:0-25564 GCA_964581825.1 uncultured Bordetella sp. | reverse complement strand
TCACAAATTCGTCGCCGGCCTTGGGCTTGAAGTCGCCCCAGAGGCTCACCTGAAGTTCGCCGCCCAGGGTGGCGCGCCCTGACACGTCGATCCAGTCGTGGCTCTGGCTGGGCGATGTTCCTGCGCCGGCTGGCCGGGTTCCGCCGAGTTCGATCAGTGTCGTTGTTGTGGTGCTGAAGTCGCCAGACACACTCAACACGCCCGGCGAGTAGCCCGGACTGACGATGCCACGGTTGACCAGCCCCCCCTCCAGGACACCACTGCCACCCAGTACCGAACCCGGCTCAACGACAAACGGGCCTGCCAGCTGCGCCTGCGCCACCGCAGCAACGTCTTGTATATCCAGCCATCGGGTCGGTGGCAGCGCGCTCCCAGGCGGGATCCGGAGTCGCTCTGCATCCCCAGTCACCGTGATCGTCTCAGTGCTGCTGTCAGATACCGTCAGGACAGTCGCGGGAATCGCGGCAGCGCCGACGTGCGGTGCGATTGCCGGGGCAGCGCTATCCGCCGAGTTCTGCCTATTCAGAAAAGGAACGACGACCGCCGGTATCGACCCGAGGATGGGGTCTGCCGACAACAAAACGCGCGGCTCCAGCGCTTCGACGACAAACCGGTTGCGGCGCAGCCGGAAACGCGAAGGTAACCTGGACGGCATATGCGCTAGGCCCCGGCAAGGCCCGCTGTGGCGCGCACGGTGGTGAAGATCATCTGAAACGCTCAGGATGGCGGCCGACTAGGCTGGAGCGCTGATCTTAGTGAGCGTATGGTGTGCGCGCTAGCGCAAAAATCAGGACAGTGTGATGCAAAATTTGCATCACGACGGAGCCAGTTGATCTACGCATCGAATGTGCAATGATTTCCTACTCTAACGCCCTAGCCCAGACCAGCATGCCAACACACCCGCCAGCACCCGTCCAACCTACGCCACCAGCACCGGCCGCGCCGGCCGCATCCGGCCTCCGAGCCCGTACCTGGCCCGAGGAAGGCTATCGGCGCGCACCGTATTGGGTGTACACCGACCCCGAAATTTATGCCCTCGAGCAACAGCGAATCTTTCGCGGCCGCGCCTGGCATTACGTTGGGCTCGAGGCTGAAGTACCCCAGCCCGGAAATTTCAAAACCACCTTCATCGGCGATACGCCGATCGTGCTGACCCGGGCCGCTGACGGGTCTCTGCATGCGGTTGTCAACCGGTGCGCGCACCGCGGCAATCTGGTCTGCCGCGAGCCCTTTGGCACCTCAACGCGGCTCTACTGCGTTTATCACGCGTGGAGCTACACGCTGGAAGGCGATCTCAGCCATGCCGCATTCAGTCAGGGCCTGCGTGGCGAAGGCGGGTTGCCCGACGATTTCGACAGGTCCCGACATGGCCTGCGCAAGCTTCGCGTGGCCACGCTGTGCGGCCTGGTCTTCGCAAGCTTCTGCCTCGACATGGAGCCGCTCGACAGTTGGCTGGGCGAGGTGGGCGCTGGAATTCGGCGGGTGCTCAATCGACCAATTAAGGTTTTGGGCTATGACACACAACGCATTCACGCGAACTGGAAGACCTATCACGAGAATCCACGCGACTCGTATCACGCAAATATCCTGCACACTTTTTACGGCACGTTTGGGCTGTCACGTCAGTCGCAGGAATCCGCAATGACGCTCGACCAGTCGGGTCGGCATGTTTATTTCTACACCAAGGCGGGCACCGAGAAAAAATCCAGCGACTACGACAGCACCGCCAGCCAACTGCGTTCCCATAACGATCAGATGCAGCTGGAGGACCCCTCGATTCTTCGCTGGCGCGACGAATTCGGCGATGGCATCAGCGTGCAAATCCTCAATGCCTACCCGTCTTTCGTACTGCACCAGATCGCCAACAGTCTTGCCACGCGACAACTGATTCCGCGCGGCGTCGCACAGTGCGACCTGGTCTGGACCTACCTGGGATTTGCAGACGAGGACGAGGCCACGACGCGCACCCGGCTGAATCAGACCAACCTCGCCGGGTCAGCGGGCCTTGTCTCGGTGGAAGATGCCGCAGTATGCGAAATGATGCAGCGCGCCTTCGCTGATGGACAGGAGGGTGCATCGTTCATTGAAATGGGCGGTAAGACGCTGGAAAGCGGCGGCTCGAGCAAGCTCTCGGAACGGGCAATCCGAAACTTCTGGAATGTCTACCGTCAGGATATGGGGCTCTGAGCATGAACCTGGCGCTACATCAAACCCATATCACCGCAGTCTCATGGCTGCTCGCCGAGTGGGCGCATGCCATTGATGACGATCGAGTCGAGCGAATCGCTGAATTGATGCGCGAAGACGGCCGCTACACGGTATCGTCGCGATTCAACGTTGATCGTGGTCTGCCGCTGGCCATCATTGATACGCATAGCGCAGCGCAATTGCGTGACCGCATTCGCTCCATGCGTGTTGCAAACATCTATCAGCCTCAGCATTACCGCCACGTGATCTCGGCAATTCAGGTGGTCGGTCAGACTGAGACCGGGCTGATACAGACCCGCTCGTCGTTCGCGATATTTCGAACGCTGGTCACCACCGGCGATAGCCTGTTTTTTGCGGGTGGTCGCTGCGATGACCTGATCGACCTGCAAGCGGACGAGCCGCGTTTTGCGCGCAGGCACATGATCTACGACTCTCGTGCCGTCGAAACGCTGATGATTATTCCCATATGAATGCTGCACCCCATTCACCGGAGAAAGCCATGATCTCTGATCCGATCCAGCAGGCGGTCGGCACCACCCGGCAGTCGCGCCGATTCATCGCCGCGCTGCTGTGTGCCCTCGCCCTGCCCGCTACGCTACTTCCCACCCCCGCGGCAGCGCAGACCTGGCCCACCAAACCTATTCGCTTCGTGGTGCCCAACCCCGCCGGTGGTGCTGCGGACGCACTGCCCAGAATGCTGGCTGAGGCGCTCATCTCACGACTGGGGCAGCCGGTAGTCGTTGAGAACCGCCCCGGAGCCGCCGGCAATATAGGGGCCGAGCATGTATTCAAGGCCGACCCCGATGGCTCTGTGTTCCTGGCTGCGCCGCCCCCGGCGCTCACCGTCAATCCCAGTCTGTATCCCAAGCTCAATCACGACCCGACGCGCTTTGAGCCGGTTACCGTCATGGCCACCTCGTCGAATGCGCTGCTGGTTCACCCCTCGGTACCCGCGCAAACCCTGCGCGAATTCCTTGACTATGTGAAGGCACATCCAGACAAATTCAGCTACGCCTCCCAGGGAAACGGCTCCACCGCTCACCTGACTGCCGAACTGTTCAAACTTAAAACAGGTCTGAAGATCACGCACGTACCCTACAAGGGGGATGCGCCAGCCGTCACCGATCTGCTTGCTGGCCATGTACAGGTCATGTTCGGCAACGTTCTCGCGGGGCAGAACCATGTCCGTCAGGGCAAACTCAGAATGCTCGCGGTCACCAGCGAATCTCGGTTGCCCGCGCTACCCGACCTGCCTGCGCTGGCTGAACTGGTGCCTGGCGTTGTGGCGGTAACCTGGTTCGGTATTGTGGCGCCACCGGGCACCCCCGCCGCCATCACGCAGAAACTCTCTCAGACCATAGCCGACATTCTGAAAACGCCCGAGATGGCGAAACGATTTGCCGACGCTGGCGCAAACCCCGTTGGCAATACGCCCGCTGAAATGCGGCAATGGATGAAAGACGATGCCGACCGCTGGGCGCAGGTGATCCGCGCCGCCCAGATCAAAATCGACTGAATCTGGGTAAAAGCGCAGCCCCGGCTGCGCTTATCCGGCGAAGCGCTCAGTCAAGCTTGATGTTGGCCTTTCGAATCGCCGCACCCCAGCGATCGAAATCAGATTTCACCGTGGCCGCAAACTGCGCCGGGGTGTCACCCACCGGCGTCAGCCCGATATCGCTCAGGCGTTTCTGAATATCTGGCATGGCAAGAATTTTCGCGGTTTCCGCCGCTACCCGTTCAACGATCTCGGCGGGGGTACCGGCCGGCGCCAGAAGGCCATGCCATGCATCGCCTGAGTAACCCGGTACGGTCTCGGCAATCGCAGGCACCTGGGGTAACGCGGCTAACCGCTGCGGCAGCGACACGCCAAGCGGTTTTCCTTTCCCGCTTGTCACCAGTGGCACCGCTGTCGTGGCAGGCACCATCGACAGATCCGACTCGCCGGTGGCCACCGACATAGCGCTGTCTCGGTGCGGCACATGCACCATTCGCATTCCGGTGGCGTCGAGCAGCATTTCCATCACGATATGATTGCCCGCCCCTACGCCTGCCGAGCCAAAATTGAACTTGCCGGGCTGGGCTTTTGCAGCGGCGATGAGCCCCGCGACATCGTTGGCCGGAAAGTCAGGCCGCGCAAGCAGCACATAGCCGAACCGAACTGTCATGGTGACGGGCACGAAGCTCTTCAGACCATCGTAGGGCAGCTTCGAATAGAGGTGCGGATTGGCGCAGATCACCGAGTTCACCGGATAGAGCATGGTGTAGCCGTCAGGCGCTGCCTTCGCCACCAGATCGGCGCCGATGATGCCCGCCGCGCCTGTACGGTTTTCAATGATGACGTTCTGGCCCAGGCTGTCCGTGAGCTTGGCAGCAACGATTCGGGCCGTGATGTCGGGCGAACTCCCGGCCGGAAAGGGCACCACCCAGCGAAGCGGGCGATTAGGCCACGCTTGGGCGGATGCGCGGGTGAGCACCGACCCCGCTGCAAGACCAATCAGGCCTGCCGAGAGTGCGCGACGGCTGGATTTCATCGATTTATCTCCTGTGATCGGTGCAGGGAACGCGGTTAACGCACTCGGATCGTACCGCGCATGCCCGCCTGGTAATGACCGGGAAGCAGGCACGCAAACTCGAACTCGCCAGCGCGGTTGAAGCGCCAGACAATCTCACCGGACTGCGCCGGCTCGACGTGTGCCATCCAGGGGTCGTCATGCTCCATATTGGGATGCTTCAACATGAGCGCCGCGTGCGCGTCGAGTTCGGCGCGCGTGCCAATCACCATCTCGTGCATCAGTTTGCCCCGGTTACGAATCGTGAACCGCACGGTTTCGCCGAGGCGTATGTCGAGATGAGCCGGCTCAAAGCGCATGTCATCGCCCATTGAAATATCGATGGTGCGCTTGACCCCGGTGGCCGAGCCCGCAATACCCCATGGCTTTTGCTCAGGCGGGGCGGCCGGGCGGGCGGTCTCTGAGCGACCATGATGGCCAGGCCCATGCGCCTGCGAGACAGCCGCGTATCCAATAGCGGACAACACAAGCGCTGCGAGTGGCAGCTTACCTAAATAACGCGTGATAAACGCCATGATTCCCTCTTCTGAGACGGTTACGTGATTCGGGTTCAGCTAAGGGCCAATGATCCGAAAGAATCCATGGTGCCACAGGCTATTTAATGCGACCTGCGATCCCGCAAAACGATAATTCCATGAAATGAATACAAACCTTTCCCCCCGCGTGACCCGATGGCATGGCGACCTGCTGCGTCTTGGTAGTCCGCATGATGCGCACATTGAAGCCGATCAGGTGATCGAAGTCGATGAGCAGGCGGGCTCGATACGCGCGATTCGATCGCCTCGACCAGGCGAGCAGGTCGAACACGATCATCGGGGCAGGCTCATTGCGCCTGGGTTCATCGATACCCATGTGCACTTTCCGCAGCTCGATGTCATCGGATCTCCGGCTGATGGGCTGCTGCCCTGGCTCGAACACCATACCTTTCCGACCGAGACGCTGTTTTGTAACGCCGAGCATGCCAGCGCTGTGGCGGACGTATTCATCACCGAGTTGCTCCGACATGGTGTGACCACTGCTGCGGTGTATTGCACATCGCACCCGGAGTCGGTCGATGCATTCATGCAGGCCAGCCTTGCACGGGATCTGGCGATGATCGCGGGTAAGGTGATGCAGGATCGTCACTCCCCGCCCGGCCTGCGCGATGACACCGAGCAATCGCTACAGGATACTGAAAGTCTGATCCGCCGGTGGCACGGCAAAGCACGTCTTCACTATGCGATCACCCCCCGTTTCGCACCCACGTCCACCGAACGACAGCTCGCCGGAGCCGGCGAGATCGCGCGCGCCTTTCCGGATGTGTTTATTCAATCGCACGTCGCCGAAAACCGTCAGGAGATCGATTGGGTCCGATCGCTGTTTCCGAGCGACCGCAGCTATCTGTCGGTCTACGAGCGGTTCGGACTGGTGCGTCCCCGGTCTATTTGGGGACACTGCATTTATCTGGATGACCGGGACAGGGCATTGCTTAAAGACCACGACGCTCTGGCCGCCGTTTGCCCAACGTCGAATCTGTTTCTGGGCAGCGGGTTATTCAATTTTTCGGATGCGGTGCACCGCTGGACGCTGGCCAGCGACATCGGCGGCGGTTCATCGTTTTCACCCTTCCGCAGCATGATGGCCGCCTACGAGATTGCACGGCTTGGCGGACACTATCTTTCGCCCTCGACGCTGTGGTGGCACGCAAGCTCTGGGAGTGCTGCGGCCTTGGGTCTCGACCATCGGCTGGGTTCCCTTCAAGAAGGGAAAGATGCCGATTTCATCGTGATCGATCCAGCGACCAAGCCGCTACTAGCTCGCCGCTGGGCAAGCGCCTCATCCGATGAAGCCAGGCTCTTTGCGCTGATCGTTCTCGGTGACGACCGTACGATTCGGCACACGGTGGTACGCGGACGCATCGCACAGTTGTCTGATCAGGCGGCCTCGCCCAGCAGCCTGTCCCCGCGATGAAGCGTGCCGCCTTCGAGCACTCGCACGCGTAAACCACCGCGACCATCAAAGGCTTCGGGGAAACCTTCGATTCCGCTGAGTGCAGACGGCCGTTCGCATGGCGTCGCGAGCTCGACTCCCTCGCACAACAGGGTACCGAGCCTGAACCGTCGGCCAACCCACTGGTTCAATTCACCCGAAGTCATGCCGTCCATCACCACATTCCGACGGGTGAGCTCCGCTGGGAAAGGCGCGAGCCCGGCCGCGAGCTGCCAGGCGTTGGCGGTATCGATACCGTCTTGAGTGATGAGCGTGAGATGTCGGGGCTTGTCGGGCTCGGTGGTCGAATAAGCGCCCAATCGGAGCGCATAGCGGTCGCCCACAATTCCTGAACCAGCTTCAACCTGCAACTGCGACGCGGCCATCATCGGCGCCCCAGCAGCAGCACACCAGTAAAAGGCGGTCGCGCGAGCTTCACTCATGATCGAGTCCGATAAAGGGGTGAGCTCAGTCGAGCTTCAGACCAGTTTCAGCGGCCAGCTTCTGATACTGGGGCAGTTCACGTTCAACCAGTGCGGTCAGATCCCTGATCGACCCGGGCTGCGGATCGATACGAAGCGACTTCAGGCGTTCGGTCACCGCGCTGGAGCGCAGCGAAGCATTGAGCTGGCCATTTAACCAGGTGACCATGTCCGCGGGCAGGCCCGCGGGTCCAACCAGCGCGAACCAAAGGCCCATATGAACGTCTTTGAAGCCAGCCTGCACAAACGTGGGCGTGTCAGGTAGTTCGGGTGCGCGTTCGGTGCCAGTCCAGGCAAGCGGCACGAGCTTACCCGACTGGATGTAAGGCAGCGCAGTGCTGATACCCATCACGTTCACCGGTATGAGCCCGGCAACCGTGTCGGTAATGCCCTGCCCTGAGTTGTTATAGGCAACGTGGTTGAGCGCAATACCGGCGTTACGCTTGAACAGTTCCACCGTAAGGTGGGCAGCCGATCCGATCAGGGGCGAGGTGTAGTTGATGGGCGTACTGCTGGCTTTGGCGCGGGCCACCAGATCAGCAATGTTGCGAATGCCGCTGGCGGTCGACGCCACCAGCAAGTTATCGCCGCGCCCCACCATGCCGATGAGCGCGAAATCAGCGGGGACCTTGTAGGTGACATTGCGGTACAGGCTGGGGGTGATGATGAAGTTATTGGCGGTCAGCATCAGCGTATAGCCGTCCGGGGCCGCCTTGGCGGTCGCGTCTGTCCCGATGATTCCGCCCGCACCCGGTCGGTTCTCAACGACCCAGTTCTGGCCGGTGCGACGCCCCATGTCTTCCGCCACAACACGTGCCACGGGATCAGTGAGACTGCCTACCGCAGCGGGCACGATCACTTTCACCGCCCGATTGGGATAGCCCCCGGGGCCTGCCTGCGCGAAGGCGAGCCACGGCGTGGCAACGAGACAGGCGATGGTGACGCGTTTGAATAATGCAGAGGCCATAGGGGGATCTCCTGGGGGCGGGACGGAGGAATGATTTTTTTTAAATCATAGAGAGACACCGTGCTCGGCGATAGCGCATTGATTGGGACGCCCCGATGCATAAAACGCAACACGGAATTTGAAACGAATGCGGCATTTGCACCGAATACTGGCCAGACTCAGAACTCTTCACCCTTCAGAAAACCAGGAGCCCGCGATGGCCGCGAGACACCGAGAACACTACTTTCCGAACACTGAACCGCTTGGCCCCGATGAGATGCGGATCGTGGCACTTGGAACAGGTCGTCCTTTCCTGCGCCCCGCACAGGCGAACGCCGGCTGGCTGATCGAGCTCGGCAACGGCGACAAATTCATGTTCGATTTTGGCTTTGGAACACAAACTAATTTCTGCTCGCTTGAGATCCCCTATCAGGCGATGACCGCCTACTTCGCAACCCACCTGCATACGGACCACGTTGGCGACTTTGCACAGATCTGGATCGGCAGCTGGCTGGGCGGAAGATCGGTACCGCTTGAGGTGTACGGCCCCTCAAGCAATGAGCCGAGATTCGGATTCGCGCACTTTGTTCAAAAGCAGCGCGAGTCCTATGCCTGGGATACCGAAACCCGTCGCGGCACAGCCAACATGCTGGGCGCGGAAGTCAATGTTCATGAATTCGACTATTCAAAAGTCCATGTGATATACGACCGAAACGGGGTAAAGATCACCAGCTTCCCCGCGGTGCATATCTATGACGGTCCGGTCAGCCTGCGTCTCGACTGGAATGGGCTCAGCTTTGTTTACTCAGGCGACACGACCCCATCGTGGTTCATGGTTGAGAACGGTAAAGGCGCCGATGTGCTGGTCCACGAAACCTTCAACACCGTGAAACAGTTGATGGAGCGTTCCGGCTACCCGGAGCGGATGGCCCGCGCGGTCGGAACCATCGTTCATTCCGACCCGGTGGAAGCGGGCAAGGTTTTCGCGGAATGCGGCCCCAGGCTTGCTGTTGCTTATCACTTCTTCAATGACTTTGATACCGCGCCGGAAATTGAATCAGCGATTCGGACGCATTACTCAGGGCCGCTGGCACTCGCCAAAGATTTGATGGTCTTTAACGTCACCAAAGAGGCCATCACAACACGCATGGCGGTCACCGCGTCTCATGTGTGGCCAAACAAGGAGCTTCACGAAGGTTTCCGCTCCGCGCCGGTCGGCAAGCGGATGGAAATGTCACGGTGGCTCGCTGATCGGCAGATATTTCCGAAATTCTGATTCGAGGGTGACTGTCATGAATCGTCTTGCACTTAAGCCACGATCCCCCGCTGCACTGCTGCTGACGCTACGCCTCCTTGCTTCGGCCGCGCTCCTGGCCGGCACTACGTTCGCGGGTCACGCAAGCTCGCAGGACTGGCCGTCCAAACCTGTGCGAATCGTTGTCCCCGCCGCAACCGGCGGCGTGGTCGAAACCGTGGTGGGCATTACCAATGCACAGGTGGAAAAGCGTCTGGGCCAGCGCATCATCGTTGAGAACCGGCCTGGCGGTGGTGGAAACATTGGTGCGCAAGCCGTCCTCAACTCACCGGCAGACGGCTACACGATCATGATTGCACCCGGGAATGTCCTGGTAACCAACCAGTTCATGACCGACAAGCCGCCGTTTGATCCGCTGAAAGAATTCGCCCCCATTACGATGCTGGTGGACGTGCCACTCGTGTTCTGGGTGAACAGCAAGCTGCCCCATACCAATCTGCGCGAACTGATCGAAGAGATGCGCGCGCATCCAGGAAAGTTCAATTACGCGTCGCCTGGGCCTGGTACGCCCCCTCACCTCGCAGGCGAACTGTTTACCCGCGCTGCGGGCCTCAGCGCGGTTCATGTCGCATACAAAGGCGCAGCCGCAGCAGCCAATGATCTTGTTTCCAACGAAGTGCAGTTTATGGTCATTGGCTACGCGTCGCTACGCGCGCAACTTCAGGGTAAATTGGTTCGGCCGATTGCTGTCGCTGCTCCCCAGCGTCTGGCCGCACTGCCACAGGTACCAACCGTCACTGAAAGTGGCTATCCGGCCATTGACGCCGAGCTCAACCGTGGCTGGTGGGGCTTATTCGCACCACGCGGGACGCCGGCAGCCATCATCGATCGGCTGGCATCCGAATACCGGGCTGCCCTGACCGAGCCCGAGATTCAAGCCAGGCTTCGCGAGGCAGGTCTCGTTGCTGTTGGCAACACCCCATCTGAGTTCGCAGCGCTGTTACCGGTGCAGGCCGCCAAATGGCAGACAGTCGTGAAGACGCTGGGTCTTAAATTCAACTGAGCCGCGGGTAGCGTCCGAGCCGCATCGTTCAGAACCTCGCAGGCCCTTTCCGGGTCTGATCCAGATTCAAGCGCATCATGATGGCAGGCCCCAGTGTCAGCGGGGAAGGCCATCGCGCAACAACAAGCCCGCAAGCCTTTCCAGAGGGCGAATCACTTCCGTGACATCGGCGTCACCCCCAAGTTCCTGTTTGGCGGTCCGAAACGCATCCAGCACCGTTCGTACCGACTGAATGGGCATGCTGTGGCTATCGGCCTGCGCAACAAAGGCTTCCAGATCTTTGACCACGATCGCAAGCGAGCCACCGAAGTTGAAGCGGTCGGTGAGCACCTCGGCGGGAATCTTGGACAGCGTGGCACTGTTCTGGCCACTGCCGTTGTTGATGACATCAAGCATCACCCGTGGATCGATTCCGGCACGAGCGCCCACCAGCATCGCCTCCGCCGCGATCACCAGGTTGGATAGCGAGATGGCGTTATTGACCACCTTCATGACCTGTGCGCTGCCGGCCCGAGGGCCGAGCCAGACCCGTTTGTTCGCATAACTGCACATAGCAGGCTCGACCCGTTCAAACCAGGTCCGATCGCCTGAAACAATGGCGGTCAGCGTTCCAGACTCCGCTCGTGGAACACCGCCGGTGATCGGGGCATCAAGGGTGGTAATACCCGCGTCGAGCAGGCCGCGCTCCAACTCGAGCAGCAGCGGTTCACCGAGCGTCCCAAGATTGACATAGAGTTGTACGCGCTTTGCGCGGGCCAGGCCTGTGGTGCCGAGGATCGCCTCGCGATGAGCGCCCGCGCCGGGCAGGCACCCGAACACCACCTGAGCCTGCTCACCGACCTCCGCGCTGGAGTGTGCGAGTTGGGCGCGTCCTGCAAACGAGCGCATGGCCTCGGGCCGCACATCGTGTACCACCAGTTTGAAACCTGCCTCAATCAGCCGCCTCGCAATCGGCGAGCCGATTGCACCAAGCCCGACAAATCCGATGCTCTCACTCATGGATATCTGCCTTTTGCCGCAGAGTGCTAGTCAACTTTGACGTTGGCGCCCCGAATGATGTCGCCCACTCTCGCCGTATCCTTTGCAATGAACGCTGCAAACTCCTTGGGGGTTGAGCCCGCTTTGACGAAGCCGTTTCGCACGGCATAGTCATTGAACTCAGGCGTTGCGACGATCTTCCGGATATCTTCCGAAACTTTTTCCACCAGCGCCGTGGGCGTGCCAGCCAGGGCGAAGACGCCATACCAGGTATTGGATTCAAATCCGGGCAGCGTGTCGGCAATGACAGGAACATCGGGCGCCAGGGGTGAGCGCTCAAGTGACGACACGCCAATTGCTCGCAGGTTGCCCGCTTTCACCTGCGGTACGGTTGAGGGAATCGTGAAAAACCCAAACGGCAGATGCCCGCCCATCACATCGGCCATCGCGGGCCCCGTGCCTTTGTACGGCACCACCAACATCTCCACACCGGCCACCATGCGAAACATTTCGCCGGACAGATGGTCAGCGCTTCCCAAGGCGGACGTGGCAAACGCGAAAGTTTCCTTGCGCGCGGCCTTGTCCTTCATCAGCGCGATCAATTCGGGCAGGGTTTTGGCAGGGACTTTGGGGTTGACGACCAGCATGTAGCCCGTTTTGGCCACCTCAGATACGCCGATCAGATCGGTGCGCGGATCGTAGCCGGGTGACTTGAAGAGCTGCGGAGTCGCGGTAATGATGCCGTCGTGAGTAAACAGCAGCGTATAGCCGTCGGCCGGTACCCGCATCAGCGACTTCACCGCCACCGACCCTGCACCGCCTGGACGGTTTTCGACGACGACAGGTCGATTCCACAGATCTGTGAGGCGCTTGGAGAGCTCGCGGGCCATCAGATCGGTGCCACCGCCCGGCCCCACCGACACCACCATCGTGACTGGCCGCTCGGGAAATGCCTGGGCGGGGGCATCAGGCGCACTGAAGAGCGCGATGAAGGCTGCCGCGCACGAGGCGAACACGCTTCTGGAAAATCGTTGTTGGGACATCTGGATAACTCCCTGTCAGTTAATGCGGCTCGGCGAGACGTGGTAATCCGCCACCGTCGATATACAAGCTCTGTCCCGTGATGTAACCCGCCGCATCCGAGCAGAGAAATGAAATGGTTGCAGCCACCTCGCCAACGCTGCCATGTCGGGCCGCCGGAATGCCGCGTGTACGCGCCGCAAGCCCAGCCTCCAGATCGGTCCAGCCAGCGAGGCGTGTGGAACTGATGGCGCGCGCGGTGACGATGGAGCCCGGGCAGACCGCATTGACCGTGATACCTGAGGCTGCGACTTCAACGGCCAGGGCCTGGGTCAGGCCCAGCACGGCAGCCTTCGATGCGGTGTAAGCGACACGATCCGGCAGTGGATGCCTGGTGATCGCGGACGAGACGTTGACGATTCGGCCCCAGCCCTGTTCGCGCATCGGCGCGACCACGCGACGCGTCATCAGAAACACCCCGCGAACATTCACCGACATCACGCGCTCCCAGGCCTCCAACGACAGGCGGTTGATTGGGACGCGATCATCACCGTGCGGTGCGGCCGCATTATTGACCAGCACATCGAGCCGCCCATATCGATTGAGAACCTCGGCCACCATCGCATCCGCGTCGCGCTCGCTCGACACATCGCCATATACCGCGCTCGCGTGTTCCTGCGCCGACCCTTGCAGCTCCTCAACGAGGGATGGCAGCCCCCGCCAACCTGCAGGCGCATCGGTAAGCGCATCGTGATCATTGGCAACGCCCTGGGGCGCCACGTCGCTCACCACGACCGTGAACCCGCTGGCCGATAACGCGCGAGCGGTAGCGCTTCCGATGCCCTGGGCTTTACCGCACCCGGTGATCAATGCAACGCGCGAGTCGGCGCGCTTCACGCGGTCGATCCGCGGCCAGGCGCTTCGTCGCGAGCCGGCAGCGACGGCGCCGCCTTTCGCACACCGTCGACCCACGCTTTGGACTGCAGCGCCAGGGCTCGCGTATCCGACGACAGCGTCAGAAACTGAAACCCGCGCGCAAGCATCTGAACACCCTGTTCGGAATTGGGAGCGTTGATGCCCGCGATGACGCCTGCGTTGCGGCAGGCGTCCACCACCCGGGTCATGGCATCGTCAATCACCCGATCGACATCGGGATCGCGCGCGCCAAGCGCTGGCACACGGCCCAGCAGCGACATCGCCAGATCCACCGGCCCCATGTAGATTCCGGTGAGCCCCGGTACCTTTGCGATGGCGTCGACCTGACGAAGCCCCTGGTCGCTTTCCACCATCGCAAAGACCGATACCCACTCGTCGGCGTGCCTGGCGTACTCAGGTCCGTAGATCAGCCCTGCGCGAGCGAGACGGCTCATGCTGCGACGACCCGCGGGCGGATAACGACAGGCGGACACCAGCGCCTTCGCCTCGTCGGCACTTTCAATCATGGCGCACGTCACGCCCAGCACCCCTGCATCGAGCAGCGGCCCGATCTAACCGGGATCGAGTTTGGGGATGCGAACGAAAGGCAACACTGGAGCAGCGGCCATGACTTCCAACATGCGGATGGCACCATCCAGCCCCATCGAGCCATGCTCCAGGTCAAGCGTGACGACATCCCATCCCTGACGGCAATAGATTTCAGCCGCCGCGGGACTGGGCATCTGACAGTAGCCGTTCAGTACGTAGCCCCGCTCGGCCACTCGCGCTCGCAGTTCCTGCAAGGCTGTCTCCTCTGGCAATTTGCCCGGATGCTATGCCCGTCAAAATGAAACGGTCAACGTCGCGGGACAGTCTCCGTACCGGATTTGACGATAAGGCAGTCGCCACCCCCCACCCTGGTGGCGGATTGCCCTATCCCTGATCCTTTACAAGCCTCTGTTATCTGCATACGCTGTGGGTCTGACGCACACGCGCGGCGGCCTTCAAAATCAAATAAAAGCGCGGTCCGATCCGGAGGAACCAGGGTGAGTTTTGTCGAAAGCTTCGTTCAGATTGACGGCTGTAAAACCCGGCTGCTGCGCGGCGGCCAGGGTGCGCCCCTTCTCTATCTCCATGGTGCCAATGGTGTAAGCGGCATCCAACCGTTCATGCTGAAGCTCGCTGAGCGGTTCGATGTCTGGATTCCCGAGCATCCAGGTTTCGGCCAGTCCGACGAGCCCGACTGGCTCGAAAACATTCACGATCTGGCCTATTACTACCTCGACTTCATGCGCCACCACCACCTGGACGGCGCCCATGTGCTGGGCAGCTCCATCGGCGGGTGGCTGGCACTTGAAATCGCGGTGCGCGACACCTCCCGAATCAAGACGCTGTCGCTGATCGGACCGGCTGGCATCCGGACGCCAGGCGTGGTGCCCGGCGACGTGTTTCTCTGGAGCCCCGAGCAGCTTATTCGCAACACCTTTCACGACCAGTCGCTCGCCGACCGGATGCTTGCCGCACCGCCCAGTCCCGAGCAGCAGGAAGCGCTTCTGAAGAATCGATTCACGTTCGCGCGGCTGGCCTGGGAACCGCGGCTGCACGACCCAAAACTTCACAAGTGGATCAGCCGTATCGACGTGCCGACCCAGATCATCTGGGGTGAGCAGGACAAGATTCTTCCAGTGGGCGCCACCCAGGCCTTCCGCGAAGCGATGCCTCAGGCGGCAATCGCTGTCGTGCCTGATTGCGGCCACCTGCCGCAGTCTGAGCGGCCCGACCAGTTCTGCGACATTCTTTTCAAGTTCTTATCCGGGAAGTAATGCCATGCAAGTCATCCTGTTCCATCTGATGCCCTATGCCGATCTCGACCTTCAGAAGTCGAGTGCCTATGACACTGTCTGGATGAAACTGCCGAATGCGCTGTTTGATCCGGTCAAGGGCCATCAGCTCTACAACCGGTTCCTCGACGAACTGGAATACGGCGAAACCCTGGGCTGGGATGGCGTGGCCGTCAACGAGCATCATCAGACCGCCTACGGCATCATGCCCTCGCCCATTGTTACCGCCAGCGCGCTTGCGCGACGCACGACGCGGGCCAAGATCGCAATTTTGGGCAGCGCGCTGCCGCTTCGGGAACATCCGCTTACCATCGCCGAAGAGCACGCGATGATCGACGTGATCACGGGCGGTCGTCTGATCAGCGGGTTTGTGCGCGGTATCGGCGCCGAGTACCACACCTTCGGCGTGAACCCCACCTTTTCGCACGACCGCTTCCATGAAGCCCACGACCTGATCGTGCGCGCCTGGACCGATCCGGGACCTTTCTCGTTCCAGGGCAAGCACTACAACGTCAGCTACGTGAATCTGTGGCCACGTCCGTTCCAGCGGCCCCATCCGCCCATCTGGATTCCCTCCCAGGGCAGCAAGGAAACCATCGACTGGGCCTCGCACCCCGACCGCCGCTACACCTATCTGCAAACTTTCAGCCCAGCAAAGGCGGTTGAAAAGTATCTGAACCTGTATCGCGAGACCGCGCGCGGCGCTGGCTATGAGCCGGGCGATCATCAACTCGGTTGGGCCGTGCCGGTGTATGTCGGCGCAAGCGACGAAGCCGCCCGCCGCGAAGCCAAGCCGCACTTCGAAATCTTCCGCAACCGCTTCCTCAAGATGCCGTTCGAGATGCTGCTGCCGCCTGGCTACACCTCGCGCGAGTCGCTCCGGGGTATTGCCGCGGCCAAAGGTTCGCTGTCGGGTGACATCACGCTTGAGAAGGCGGTGGAACTTGGCATGTTCCTGTGCGGTAGCGCCAGCACGGTTCGCGAAATGCTTGAAAGCTACTGGCGCGATATGCGCTTTGGCAACCTGCTCACCATGTGTCAGTTCGGCACGCTGCCTGAAGACATGACACGCGCCAACATGGAGCGATTCGCCCGCGACGTGCTGCCCGCCATCAAGGCGCTGGGAACCGAAAAAGCCGACGCGCTGGCCACCGCCTAGCCCGCGGCCACGCCACCCGCGGGCCGCCATGTTACTCGGGCAGATCAGCAACGGGCTCGTGATCGGCGCGATGTACGCGCTGGTCGCCATCGGGTTCACCCTGGTGATCGGCGTGCTCGACAAGCTGAACTTCGCGCACCCCGAGGTGTTCATGTTCGGCGGCGTGGTGGGTTTCGTCTGCGCCACCTATACCTCGGTCTGGTGGGCCTTCCCGGTGGCGTTCGTGGTGGGCGGGCTAATGGGGCTACTTACCGAGTTCATCAGCTTCCGGCGATTTCAGAGCGAGGACGCCAAGATCACTGCGGCGCTCTCCTCGCTATCGCTGGGGCTGGTGCTGGTAGACATCACCCATAAGGTCTGGGGCTCCGAACCCGTTGACCTGGGGCTGACCTCGGGCGTGTTCAAAGAGGGCTTCACGATTGCCGGCGTGAAGTTTCTCTGGGTTCAGCTGATCATCCTCGCGATCACCTTTGCGTTAATGCTGGCGCTCCATCTCGCGGTATCGCGCACCGCAGCAGGTCGACGGATTCGGGCGGTTGCCGAGTCGCCCGCCAACGCAGCCCTGCTGGGCATTGATGTGCGCAGGGTCACCCAAACCGTGTTCTTCGTGTCGTCGGCCCTGGCCGCCGTAGCGGGGCTGCTGCTTGCGCTGCGCACCGGCGTTGCCAACCCCGAAATCGGCCTCACCTTCGGTCTCAAAGCGGTCGCGATCATGGCGATCGGAGGCATGGGCGATCTGCGCGGCGCAGTCATCGCAGGTCTGCTCATCGGCGTGCTGGAGGCGCTCACCTTCCAGTTCGGTTTAGGTCGATTGGGCGAAATGACGGTCTGGGTGGCCATGCTGATCGTTCTGCTCTGGCGGCGTGGGGGGCTTTTTAGCGGCATGCATGCCGGGGAGCAGCGGGTGTGATCGCCGACCAGCTGTTCTTTACCGGCATCAACCTGATTCTGGCCTGGAGCGTCTACGTGGTGCTGCTGGCCGGCAACCTGTCATTTGCCCAAGGCGCCTTCATGGCCATCGGCTGCTATGCGTCGGGCGTGCTTACCGTCAAGCTTGGTATTCCGCTGGTGCCCGCCGCGTTAGCTGCCGCCGTACTGAGCGCCTTACTCGCCATGCTGATCGGCTGGCCAGCGCTCCGCGTGCGCGGCATCTATCTGATCATGGTCACCATCGGCGTCACGTTCTGCGTCAGGGTTGGGCTTGAGAACTTCAAGTTTGTCGGCGGGGTACAGGGCTTCGGCGGCATGATGGGCGCTGATCTCACCACGGTCATGGTGGCTGTCGCTGTCATCGGGGCGGCGCTCTGGGGTCTGTCGATCAGCCCGCTTCAACGAATACTCGATGCAGTTCGTGAAGATGATCGCGTTGCCGAATCCTTAGGCATCAACACAGCCTGGGTAAAACTTGCAGCGTTCGCAGTGGGCGCTGCAATCGCTGCGGTGGGCGGTGCGCTGTACGGTCACTTCATGAACTTCGTACGGCCCGACAACTTCGACATTCTGGTGTCGATCTATGTTGTGCTGTACGTCATTTTAGGTGGCGTCAACAACATGTTCGGGCCAGTGCTGGGCGCGGCCATCATGACACTGCTACCTGAGTACTTTCGCGTACTGGCCGAATGGCGGCCCACCATTTTCGGACTCGTCATTGTCGTCATGCTGCTGTTCAGGCCTGAAGGACTCTTATCGTTTCGGGTCATCACCGCGAAACTCAGCCAGGGCACGCGCCGATGACGGCCGTGCTCGAGGTGCGGTCCCTGCGCAAGGTCTTCGGCGGCGTCAAAGCCATCGACGGTATCGACCTTGATCTGTTCGAAGGCGAAATTCTCGGAATCATTGGGCCAAACGGCGCAGGCAAAACTGCGCTCATCAACACCATCACTGGGTTTTATCGAGCCACCGAGGGTTCAATCCGATTTCGCGGCGTGGACATCACCTCGCTTCCGCTGCACCAGATCGGGCGTCTCGGCATCGCCAGAACCTTCCAGAACATTCGCTTATTCCGGCGCATGACGGTGCTCGAAAATGTGATGGTCGCCAACAAAACCTTCTCCGTCACGCCGCTGCGCTCGGTACTGTCTGCGTGGTTGCCTGGTGGTCGGCGTCGCGCTGCGGTCGACGAGGCTATGGAGTTCGTGACGTTGATGGGGCTCGCTGCCAAAGCCGATCACCGGGCCGACAGTCTTGCCTACGGCGAGGCGCGCCGCCTTGAGATCGCCCGTGCGCTGGCGGGCCGCCCGCAGATGCTGCTGCTGGATGAGCCTGCAGCGGGCATGAACGAAACCGAAACCGCGCAACTGGTTGAAGATATCCGCACCGCGCGGCCCCGGGTCAAGGCGATTGCGCTCATCGAGCACGACATGAGCCTCATTCGGGCGCTGTCTGATCGAATCATCGCGCTCGACTATGGTCGGAAGATCGCGGAAGGTTCACCCGAGTCGGTCTTGTCGCATCCTGATGTAAGACGGGCCTACCTGGGAGACGACGAGCCCGCCACAGCGGGGGCCGCAGCGTGAGCGCACCCATCCTCGAAGTCACGCAACTGCAGGTTGCCTACGGCGCCATCAAAGCACTTCGGGGTGTCAGTTTTTCTGTGAATGCAGGAGAAACCGTCGCAATCGTGGGCGCGAACGGCGCAGGCAAAACCACGCTCATGAAAGCTTTGTCCGGCATGCTGCCGGTAGCTGGGGGCGAGGCGCGGTTACGCGTGCCCGCTGGCGAATTCCAAATTGGTTCGGTCGGCGCGCATCAACTCGCGCGCGCGGGTCTGCTGCACGTGCCCGAGGGTCGTGGCACCTTAAGACAGATGACCGTGGAAGAAAATCTGTTGCTTGCCTGGGAAATCCGACCCTGCAGCCAGCCATTCGAGGTCGCGGTCCAGGCGGTGTTTGAGCGCTTTCCACGGCTCAATGAGCGTCGCACGCAGCTGGCAGGCAATTTATCGGGCGGCGAGCAGCAGATGCTGTCGCTTGCACGCGCCATCATCAACCGGCCGCAGATTCTGCTGGTCGATGAGCCGTCGCTTGGGTTATCACCGCTTCTGACGCAAGAGGTCTTTAAGGTATTGGCGGAATTGCGCGACACCGGGGTCACCACCCTGATCGTCGAGCAGAACGTTCGCAGGGCTCTGGCCCTTGCGCAGCGCGCGTATGTGCTGGCGCAGGGCGTGTTCATTGCTGAGGGCCCTGCCAGCGAGCTGGCGAATGACCCAGCGATCGTGGCTGGCTATCTGGGCCACGGTAGCACTCACTGATTTCAACAAAGCAAAAACACCAGGAGACACACCATGCAAACCCGCAAACAGTTTCTGATCACGGCGGCAACAGCCGCCGGCGCGCTCGCCACTGCTGCATGGGCGCCCCGACTCAACGCGCAGGGCAAGCCGCCCATCAAGATCGGGCATATTGCAATCATGACGGGTCCTGCATCGTCGTACGGCAAGCTGCAGGAAGTGGTCATGAAGATCGCCGTGGAAGACATCAATGCCAAGGGCGGAATCAACGGCAGTCAGGTCGTGCTGCAAACCGAGGATAGTCAGCTCGACCCTGGTCAGGCTGTACTGTTGTTTCGCAAGCTGCTGAACGAGGGTGCTTTCGGCGTGATCGGACCGATGACCGGAACGCAGTGGGAAACCGTCAGTCCGATCGCCAACCAGCTCAAGATGCCGGCTATCACGGTCAATGCAAGTAAGCCCGGCATCACGGTACGCCCCTGGACGCTGAGGCTGGGGCCCGCCGACGATACCGCCATCCCCCAAGGGTTTGCGGCGTTTCTGAAGAAGTACCCCGAGATCAAACGCGTCGCAATCGTGGCCGATGTTCGCGAAGCCTCGGGTAAAGCGGGCGCCGAAATCTTCGAGGCGCTCGCCCGTAAAAACGGGCTTCAGGTAGCAGAGGTCATCGAGTTCTCCACCCGAGCAACCGACCTGTCACCGGTAGCCATCAAGGTCAGGGCGCTGAATCCGGACGCAGTGTTCGCGGTGGCCCTCACGCCTTCCGGAATTCTGCTTGCCAAAGAGTTCGCTGCCCAGGGCTATCGCAAGCCAGTGCTGGGTAACTCCATCATCTGGCCAGGCTCGTTCGTGAATAACGTTGGTGAAGCGGGCGCGAACTGGCACACCATCGGTTTCTCGACTAACGACGAAAGCAACGGCGACAACGCGCTGTATAAGTCTGTGGTGCAGCGCTATGTTGACCGCATCAAAGATCCCGCGCTGGGAATTCCTGCCAACATGGCCAACAACAATATCGCGTACGACGCGATGCTATTGCTTGCCGATATCCTTCGCCGCAACGGGGTTGACGGCGCCACACCGCCCGCCCGGGCCCGCGAAATCATCATGAAGGAATTCACGCAGCTGAAAACCTTCCGCGGCCTCAACAGTTATCAGATCCGTGATACTGGTGACGGCGATATCCCGCATCGGATTCTCACCCCCGATGTGGCACGCAAAGTTTGGAAGTTTGCCGATTAAGCGCGAGGCGCGGGGTTGAAGCCCCGCGCCTATCGCAGTGCGCGACGTAGCTTAGGCGCTGGCCCGGTGCTGGTTCTGAAAACCAGCTGAACCGGCAGGCTGAGACACCGCTCCCAAACCCTTCCTTCAAGCCGTGCGATCAGGTGTTCAGCGGCGGCGCTGCCCACCTCAACGATTGGCGTCGCCACGCTGGTGAGCCCCGGCTGCTGGGTTTCGCCAAGCTCGGTGTTATCCACACCGGTGATCGAAATATCCTCAGGAACGCGCACCCCCAGTCGGCGACATGCCAGCAATGCCCCGACACCAAACACGTCGTTGGTACCGAGCACCGCAGTCGGTCGATCGGGAAGCATCAGGAGTTCACTCATCGCTGCTTCCGCCGCCCGTAATGAGATTGGCGCGTACCGGATGTGTCGGGTATCAAGACTGAGCCCCGCCTCGCGAAGGGCCCTGCGCAGGCCTGCACCGCGCGCGCGCGCTCGATCGTTATGCTCGGGATCCGCGCTTAACAAACCAAAGCGTCGGTGGCCCAACGCAATGAGATGACGCGCCATCGCATGCGTCGCAGCTGCGTTATCGAAGCCGATATTCGGATGGGGTGAGCGAGGATCCGCCCCCCAGGTGAGCACATACGGGCGCTGATGCTCCTCCAGGAGCGCGAACAGCTCAGGCGCATGGTCGAGGCCCACAAACATGAACGCATCGACACCGTGTTCGATGAGCTGCGCGGCAACGCTCATTTCCTTGGCCAGGTCGTAGTGATGCTCGGCTACGACCACCGAATAGGCCTGCGCATTGAGACGCCGCTGGAGCGCGCTGGTGGTTCGCGCATATAGCGCGTACTCGAAAGATGGCACGACGGCGCCAATCATTCGGCTGCGGCGGCTGCGGAGCGAACGCGCGGCGCCGTGTGGGACGTAGCGCAGCTGACGGACCGCTTCGAGCACCCGAGCTCGGGTCTGCGGATCGACCCGCTCAGGCGAGTTCAACACCCGCGATACGGTAGCGCTCGACACACCAGCTTGGCGCGCCACATCGAGAGCCGAAGCACGCACGACCTGAGCATCATCCGCCAACAGCCTACTGCCTGTAGACCTTACCTTGGGCACTGAAACTGCACTCCTGGACGATTGGTTGAACCTTTGTTATGTTGCCGCATGTAAACGATTACACCAACCGGCGATGTTCGCTAGGTTCAAGACATCCACCAGGAGGAGACAGGATGAGCCATTCCAGCCATAGCAGCCGATTCGACGCAGGCCGTCGCGAAACCCTTACACGCGGCGCAGCACTGGGCGGCGCAGCCGCAGCGGCCCAATTACTGCCCGTAGCGGCCCATGCGCAAGCCGGCGATCTCGCCGCATATCAGTCAGCCAAGATCGACTGGAAGCAGGTTGCCGGTGAGTCGATCACCGTGGCCGTGATCCCGGCCAGCTACTTCGACAACCTGATCAGCCTGCAGCCGCAGTTTGAAGCCCTCACGGGTATCAAGCTTCGCTTTGAAAAAGTGCCGCCCGGGCAGATTCGCCAGAAGGCCATGCTCGATCTTTCTTCGAAAACGGCCACCTACGCCACGCACGCGGCCGACCCGATGTACTACCCACTCTATGTCGCTAATAAGTGGGTAGAGCCGCTCGATCGCTATTTATCCGACGCCAAGCTTACCGATCCGGCATGGTTCAACTACAACGATGTTCTGAAAGCCTGGCGCGATGCGGTCTCCATCGACGGCAAACCCTATGGCATGCCCTTCGACGGCGAAGTCACCGTACAGGTCTATCGAAAAGACCTTTATGAAGCCAAGGGACTCAAGCCCGCCACGACCTACGACGAGTTGCTGGCCAACGCCAAGGCGCTCACCGACCCCGCCAACCGCATGTATGGCCTTGCGATGCGGGGCTTCGCGGGGGCCGGCCAGAATATGTACATCTACCCCTCGATTCTGCGTGGGTTCGGCGGCGGCTGGTTTGAAGGAAACAACCTGGTCGTGAACTCGCCGATCGCCGTACGGGCGCTTGAGTGGTACGTCGATGCGTTGAATCGCTACGCGCCGCCCGCCGTGCGCAACTGGAACTGGCCCGACATTGCCGACGCTTTCTCACAGGGCACCCTGGGTTGTTATCTAGACGCGCACTCCTCAGCAGCGGTGCTTAACAATCCGGAAAAGTCCAAGGTCATAGGCAAGATTGGTTTTGCTCGCTGGCCCAAGGGCCCTGCAGGGAAAGGCGTAACGTCCATCTGGAATTGGAGTTTCCCGATCAATTCAGCGCTGTCACAGCGAGCCAAAACAGCCACCTGGCTGTTCATTGAATGGGCCACGGCCGCCGAGACGCAGGCGCGAACCTCCTGGCAGTTTGCTGGCGCGGCCAAACGTTCAGGCGTGAACCGCACGTCGTCGTGGCAGTCGCCTGATTTCGCATCCTCCATGGCCGGCATGGGCGATAACTTCATCCGAACCGCCATGGATTCGCTTGCGCAGGACACCGATGTCGACTGGCGGCCACGTGTGCCGCAATGGCCTGCTATTGGCGAAACCATGGCCACCGGTATTCAGGCGGCGCTGGTCGGCCAGAAGACGGCAAAGGTTGCACTGGATGAAGCCCAGACTCGCATCCAACAGATTTTGCGTGGCTAACTAAGTTTCTTCGGCACACCGCCACCGAGGCCGCGCACGCAGCGGCCTCGGTGGCCTACTCTCATGTCAACACCGCCGCTTACCCTAGAAGCGCAGGATCGCCGCTTTGCCGCCTGGCTGCTGGCGCCCGCGTTGCTGGTGCTGTTGCTCACCACAACAGTGCCGCTGATTTATCTCGGATGGAATTCCCTCCAGCAGCTGAACTTCAGCATGCCCTGGCTGCGAGGTTTTGCCGGCCTGGGAAATTACCTGGCCATGGGCAGCGACCCGCGGTTCTGGAACTCGCTCTGGCTCACGCTCATCTACACCGGTACCACCGTCAGCCTGCAAGTGGTCATCGGCCTTTCATTCGCCCTGCTGGTGCTGCGCATGCCCACTGGACAGGGTGCGATACGGATCGCGCTCATTCTTCCGATCGTGCTGGCACCGGTGGTGGTCGGACTGTTCTGGCGGACACTCGTGCTCTCGCCTGATTTCGGGCTGGTTGACATGGTCACCCGCACACTGGGGCTCGGCTCGCACAACTGGCTGGGCGACCCCGACCTTGCCCTGATTTCGGTCATCGCGATTCACACCTGGCAATGGACGCCGTTCGCGTTTCTGGTTCTACTCGCCTCGCTTGCGACATTACCGCCAGATGTGTACGAGGCAGCCCGGCTGGACCGCGCCAGCGCCTGGCAACGGTTTCGCCACATCACACTGCCTCTGATTCGTCCTGCCATCATCATGGTGGTCATCCTGCGAATGATGACCGCGCTCTCGGCCTTCGCCGCCATCTATGCCGCCACCGGAGGTGGCCCAGGGTCGGCCACTGAGATCCTCAATCTCTATGCCTACCGCACCTCGTTTGTTGAGCTGAATTTAGGATACGGCAGCGCGCTTGCAATGGTGCTGTTATCCATAACATTGGGCGTTTCCTGGCTGATGTTCCGCCTGCGGCGAGCCCGATGATGATGCCTGCGTACCGGCACAAAACCGGAGCGGCCGCTCGCCGACTGCTCATGCTGATCGCCGCGGCCTGCCTCGTGCTGATCTGGGCGTTCCCTGTAGTTTGGGGATTACTGACCTCGTTAAAAACAGAGCGCGATGTGCTGGCCTGGCCACCGGTGCTGTTTTTTACGCCGACGCTCGACAACTACCGCGCGGTGCTTGAAGGCAATCGCTCGATCCTGCCCAACCTCTGGTCAAGTATGGTCGTCACGACCAGCGCAACCGTCGTCACGATGCTCTTTGCAGTGCCAGCAGCCTATGCCATGGCGCGGCTGAAAATGCGGTTCAAGCGCACCACTGGCTTTTACGTGCTCGCCACGCAGATGCTGCCGCCCGTGGGTCTGATCATTCCCTACTACATCGTGCTGCAGAAAATCGGCGGTCTCGACAGCTATGCCGGCATCACGACGATCTACCTCACGTTCTCGCTGCCATTTGCGATCTGGCTGATGATCACCTACTTCGAAGATATCCCCTTTGAGATGGAAGAAGCCGCGCTCCTCGATCGCGCCGGGCGTCTGCGCACGCTCTGGTACGTGATCCTGCCGCAGGCGCGAGGCGGCATTGCGGTCACCACCATCTTCGTTTTTCTGAATGCGTGGAATGAGTTTCTTTTCGCGGTCGTGCTCGGGGGTAACACGGTGCGCCCGGTCACGGTGGCGATGTACAACTTCATTTCGGTTGAGCAAACCCAGTGGGCGCTTCTGTCAGCCGCAGCCATGCTGGCCATGGCGCCCGTCATCCTGATCGGTCTGGCCGCACAGCGTCATATCGTCAAAGGCCTCACGGTAGGCGCAGTCAAAGGAGGAGGCAGGCGATGAGCCGTTCGGCAAGCGTACGGATCGAAGGCGCCGTGAAGCGGCATGGCAAGACCACGGTGCTGCACGGAATCGATCTGGAGGTTAAGCCGGGCGAATTCTTCGCCTTCCTGGGCCCCTCTGGGTCAGGCAAGACCACCACGCTGAGACTGCTTGCCGGCCTTGAAACGCTCGATGGCGGACGGGTGCTGCTTGACGACACCGATGTGAGCCATGCCGAGCCGGGCGCCCGTGACGTCGCC
>CAZORB010000052.1:0-25586 GCA_964581825.1 uncultured Bordetella sp. | reverse complement strand
TGGTGGTGCCGTCGCCTGCGTTGTCAGAGGTCTTGGAAGCGACTTCCTTGACCATTTGCGCGCCCATGTTCTCGAACTTGTCCTTCAGTTCGATTTCCTTGGCGACCGATACGCCGTCTTTAGTAACGGTGGGGGCACCGAAGCTGCGCTCGAGCACCACATTGCGGCCTTTGGGGCCGAGGGTGACTTTGACGGCGTTGGCGAGGATGTTGACGCCGGCGACCATCTTGTGACGGGCATCGTCGTGGAACAGAACAATCTTTGCTGCCATGTTCAGAATACTCCTGAAAGCTTGTAAGTAAGGGTTGGCTTACGTGGAAAGCTAGACCAGACGAGGATTAGCCCTCGACAACGGCCATGATGTCTTCCTCGCGCATGACGAGGAGTTCTTCGCCATCAACCTTGACGGTCTGGCCGCTGTATTTGCCAAACAGCACTTTGTCGCCAACCTTGACGCCGAGCGGACGAACCTTGCCGTCATCGCCGACTTTGCCGTTGCCAACGGCCAGGATTTCGCCCTGATCGGGCTTCTCTGCAGCCGAGTCGGGAATGACGATACCCGAGGCGGTTTTGCGTTCGTTGTCCAGACGCTTGATGATCACGCGATCATGCAAAGGACGGAGTTTCATGAAGCAGGCTCCTGAGTTCATAAAAAACAAGGGTTTGGAGAAATGACCGGTCCGGCCGGGGCCGGGGTCGGGCGTGACGAGCGTGGTCCGAAAAGCTTGAGGACTAACCAGATCGCGACGACCGGTTGTTAGCACTCATCTCGCGCGAGTGCTAATTATAGGGCGGTTCTCGCCGGTTTCAAGTGCCCCACCGGATCGCCGGGGTGTTTGATCTGAATCTTCGCGTGGAAGTTGGGCGCGAGCTTGATGGCGCTCAAGGTCTGCCGCACGCGGTGGGATAATTCAAAACTGTTTCACCAGCAGGCTTGGTTTCGCAGCAGAACTGGCATGAAGACTCAACTCAGATTCGGGTGGGAGCTGATCAGCGCGGCGCTGATGGCTGCGCTCGTTGCGGTACTGCTGCTGCCCGCGGCTCGCGCCAGCTCGGTACGGGTTGATGCGGTGCAGGTCGAGCTGATCGCACCGCAAACCGCGCTCAGAGCGGGCGAAGCGGCCTGGGTGGGGCTCAGGCTCCGACACGACCCGCACTGGCATACCTATTGGCGAAACCCGGGCGACTCGGGGCTTGCAACAACCTTGGAGGTTCAGGCGCCTGCTGGCGTCAGGGTCGAACCCCTGCAGTGGCCGCTGCCGTCCCGGTTCCTGATCGCACCGCTCGCCAGCTATGGTTACGAAGATGAGGTCGTACTTCCCTTTCGGGTCGAAGTGCCCGCCACAGCCGAACCTTCGCGGCTGCGTCTGCAGGCCCGCGCAAGCTGGCTGATGTGTCGCGAGGTCTGCATACCGGGTGAGGCCGCGCTCACGCTTGACCTACCGGTGTTGCCCGCTAACGGCGTGCCCGGGCGTTCGGTGCATGCGCCCCTGTTTGAGCGGTCGCTGGCTGCGCTTGCGGTGGCGCAGCGCGAACTGCCGGTCGCCTTCAGCGGCGACACGATGTCGATTCAAATCGCGAGTCTCGTGGGTGATGCTGCGCAGTCGACGACGCGAATTGAATTTTTCCCTTATGCGGAAATCGGCCTCAAACACGCGGCGCCGCAAAGAGTGTTGGCCGACGCCAGCCGGCCTGATCGGCCAGCGTTACTCGAGCTTGCTTTGTCTGATGACGGCAAATCCGCGCTGCGTAGCGACTCCGAGCAGGCGCTTCGATCGCTCGGTGCAGGCGTCCTGGTCATTGGAGACCGAATCCTTGAGGTGTTGCCCCGCGCAGCGGTAGCAATTCCTGCTGGCCCAGAACTGGCGCGCATTGAGGCTAAACCGGTAGTGATGCCGCAGCAGCCCGGCGGACTCTTCGCCCAGCTTGGGCGAGGCGGGGCATCATCATCGGATCGATCGCTTGCACCAGGAGCGCGCTCCAACGAGTCTGCCGACAGTCGTGCGCTCGGCCTGATGCTGCTGTTTGCGGTGCTGGGCGGCCTGATCCTGAATCTGATGCCCTGCGTGTTTCCAGTCATCGGGCTGAAGGTGCTCGCCTTTGCCGAGCATGCGCATGACCCCCAGGCGCAGCGCCGCCTGCTGCCTGCCGGCCCCACCCATGGCGCGCGCAGCTCGGCGATCGCCTTCGCCGCGGGGGTCGTATTGTCGTTCCTGCTGCTGGGGGTTTTGATGCTGGCGCTCAAGGCGGCTGGCGTGTCGGCTGGGTGGGGCTTTCAACTGCAGTCGCCGGTGTTCGTGAGCGGCATGGCGCTGCTGTTTGTTGCGATCGCACTTAATCTGTCCGGGGTGTTCGAGGTGGGTGTCGGTCTCACCCGGCTGGGACGTTTTGATGCTGCCGCGCATGCGCCGCGTGGACGCTTGCAGGGCCTATCGGCCAACCTGGGGTCAGGTGCCCTCGCGGTACTGGTCGCTACGCCGTGCACGGCGCCGTTCATGGCCTCGGCTCTGGGCTTCACATTGTCCAGCGGACCGTTTGAGTCGCTTGCCGTATTTGCGGCAATCGGTCTTGGCATGTCGCTGCCTTACCTGCTGCTGGGATCGTTCCCGGGCTGGCTGCGCTGGCTTCCGCGCCCGGGGCGCTGGATGGAAAGCCTCAGGCAATTCTTTGCGTTTCCCATGTTTGCGACCTCGGCCTGGCTTGCGTGGGTGCTCGGTCAGCAGGCTGGGCTCGATGCCGTGTTTGCGCTGGCAGTGGCCGCCGTGCTCTTGGGCTTGGGCGCATGGCTGTTTGGGCGCTTTGTTCAGACGCGTGGCCTTCGCAAGGCACGAGTCGCCGCGCTGGCTGCGCTGATTGCGGTCGCCTCTGCAGGATGGCTTGCGATTCGTTATGCGTCCGATGGCAACGTGCCCGCCCCATCGGTTGCCGGCAGCGCCGACCGGGTACCCGCCGTGCCCTCGCTCGACGCGAGTGTCTGGGAGCCCTGGTCGCGACAGCGTGTTACCCAGGCGCTTGCTGAGGGGCGGCCGGTCTTTGTTGATTTCACCGCCGCATGGTGTGTCAGTTGTCAGGCAAACAAGAAGCTCGTTCTCGATCGCGATGCGATCGTCCAAGAGATGGCGCGCCGAAATGTGCTTCGTCTGCGTGCTGATTGGACGCAGCGCGACCCGGCCATCACTGCCGAGCTGGCACACCACGGCCGAAACGGCGTACCGCTTTATCTGCTCTACGACTCGCCGTCGCGGCCGCCGCGTGTATTGCCTGAACTGCTGACGGTGGGAATCGTCAGCGATGCGCTCGGCACCATCACGCCCCGGCGATGAGATAGCGGGCAACGCTCCGCTCAGATCAGCGTTGATAGCGGAACCGCTGCTTTGCGCGCGCTTCAATACCCGACTAAACTGCTTAGGCTTCGGTGCCGCGCGTGATTTCCCCGCGCGCGGTTAAACGGGAAACAGGGAGCGAGCCGCTCGCGGCAAGCCAACCTGTGCTGCCCCCGCAACGGTAAGCAGCGAAGCGGTCCGATCACAGACCGCCTGCGCGCCACACAGCCACTGGGTTTTCGTTCACGTATCAACGAACGATCCCGGGAAGGCGGTGCGCTGATCCCCGGCAAATTCTGCACGGGGCCGCTGCCAGCCCGGATACCGGCCGAAGAGGCGGATGCACGCTTGCGCGCATTCATTTCACGAACCGGATCCCGCGGTGGGCGGGAGGGTTGGAGGCTTTATGTTTTCCCATGTCTGCGGGCAAGGCGCCCGCCTTTTTCCGTTCCCACGAATCGTGTGGGCTGCGGCTAGCGTCTTGACAGTCCTATCGGCTCAACCCGCCACGGCGCAGCGCCTCGACGAGGTGGTCGTCACCGCTACACGCTCCGATCAGTCGATTCAGCGGGCGCTTGCGGATGTTGTGGTGATCGATTCAACGCGAATTCGCGACTCGGCCGCGTCGTCGCTCGCTGAGCTGCTTCGCTCAAGTGCGGGGGTTGAAATTTCCCAGCAGGGCGGAATCGGGTCGGTGACAGGACTGTTCATACGGGGGTCTAAGACCGCGCAGACCGTGGTGCTGATCGACGGGGTTCGTATCGAAGACCCTGTGACCGGAATTGCGCCGATCGAATTTCTTCCGCTGTCGGCGATAGAAAGAATCGAAGTGGTGCGTGGCCCCACGGCGGCTTTCTATGGATCGGGTGCGATTGGGGGTGTCATCCAGATCTTTACCCGTGAGACGCGGGGTGCGGTGCGTCCCGAGGCGTACGTCATGGGCGGGTCGCGGGGTACGGGGCAGCTGCAGGCGCGTGTGTCAGGGGGCGACTCGAACACGCGCTACATGCTGGCCGGCGCACGCGACACCACGCGCGGTTTCGATGCCACCCGCGCGGGCAGCTCAAGCCGTCAGGTTGACGACGACGGAAGCCGCCAGACCAGCTTCACCGGGCTGTTGACCCATCGCCTGACGCGCGATCTGCAGCTGGGGGCGCAGTTTCTGTCGACGGCGGGCCGCGGTGAATACGACTCCTCCTTCGGCCCCGCGAGCGAGACTTTTGTTGATTTTCGAACCCAGGTCGCATCGGTGTTTGCGCGTGCACAACTTCAGCCCGGCTGGGATAGCGAAGTCAGGCTGGGTAACAGCGCTTACCACTACAGCTACGGTGCGTCTTACTCGCCCCGCACCGATGCTGATTCGATCGGTTGGCAGAACACGGTTGCGGTTCGCGACAAACTTCGGCTGCTCTTCGGGGGTGATCAGCGTCGGCAGACAATTGAAGGCCCTGGAATCAGTTCGGGTTCGACGCCGTATAAAAAAACCGATCGCTCGCATCTGTCGGCCTATGGTGGTTTCGAGGTTGATCACGACATTCACCAGCTGCGACTCGTTGCCCGCAATGATCGCGTGACCGGATTTGATGGCGAATCGACAGCGCTGCTGGCCTGGGGCATCCGACCCGAGCCCGGCTGGCTCGTTCGCGCCTCGATGGGCTCAGCTTTCCGAGTGCCAACCTTCGCCGACATGTTCGCTCCTTTCTACTCAAACCCGCTGCTGCGCCCCGAGCGCTCTCGTGGCCAGGAGCTTGCGCTTGAGCGAAGCGCTGGTGAGCGCTACGCACGGGCGATTATTTTTCAGAATCGGATTCGCGACGCAATCGAGCTTGATGCGAACTATGAGCCGCAAAACTTGCCGGAAGCAAAGGTGATTGGCCTGACGTCCGAGGCCGGTGTGCGGATCGGCGACTGGCGCCTGCGGGCCAGCGTGACCCGGCAGCAGGCGACTGGTGAGAAGCTTGAGGCGGGCAGCCTTGTGTCGGGGCCGCTCGCCCGTCGTTCGCGGTTGTTCGGTAATGTTGGTGCGGATTGGAGTTCAGGCCTATGGCGAAGTGGCATCGACATCATCGCGCAGGGTGCACGCTTTGATACCGCAGGCCAGTCGCTCGGCGGTTACGGTCTGGTGGACGTGTTTGGAAGCCGCAAAATGACCGATGAGCTATCGCTGACCTGGCGGCTCGCGAATCTCACCGATCGGCAGTATGAGACCGCATGGGGTTACCGCTCGCCGCCGCGAACGCTGCTGCTGGGGTTGCGGTTTGTCCCCAAACTCTGAACGGGTGCGCCTGGCGCTTGGGTCCACTCGGTTGGGCGCCTGGTTGCTGGGCGTGACACTTGCGGTGGTTGGCGCAAGCGCCGTCCACGCGGCGCCCCCTCCAGCGATGGCCGACGTCTTGAGTGCTGCGCAAACCATCCGCGATGACCGTGGTCGTTCGGTTCGCATGGTGCCGCGCGCGCAGCGCGTGGTGGCGCTTGCGCCGCACATTACCGAGATGGTCATTGCCCTAGGGGCCGCCAGCCGTTTGGTGGCGGTAGATCCGCACAGCGACGCACCCGAGGCGGTCTCGCTTGCCCGCGTTGCGGCCTATCCCGCCATCGACCCTGAACGGGTTATGTCGCTCAAACCCGATCTGGTAATTGTGTGGGGCGACGGACTGTCGCAGACAACGCTTTCGCGCCTGGACGGGCTTGGGCTCAGGGTATTCGTGTCTCGCCCGCAGACCCTCGATGACGTCGGTGGCTCAATCGAACGACTCGGCGCGCTGATCGATACCGCCGCCGATCCTGTCGCCATCAGCAGCCGCTTCCGCGAACGTTTGGCCGCGATCACAGCCCGCCACCTTCGATCGCCTGAACTGAGTGTGTTTGTGCAGATCTGGGAAACACCGCTCATCACGCTTGGGTCGCGCTCGGTGATGGCCGATGCTTTTAAGCGTTGCGGGGCTCGCAATGTGTTTTCGTTTCCCGAGGTGGGCTCGCAGCGTGTGTCGCCCGAGGCGGTGATGGTCGCGGCACCGCAATTGGTGGTGTCAACGGTGTCTGGCGCTAGCGATGCCCGGTGGCGACAGCTCGGGTTGGTGGGCGATCGGCCTGATCAGGCTCGATTCCTGAGGTTCGTTGATCCGCTACTTGAGCGCCCGTCGCCGCGAATGCTTGATTCGCTTGAGCGGCTGTGCTCGGCGATTGACTCCGCGTTACCGCAAGCCGGTCATCGACCGCGACGCTCGGGCGATTGAGGCTCGGCGGGCTTGGCTGATTCGGTCACAAAGCCAAGCGACCGAATACCCGCCTGCTGAGCGGCCGACATCACTTCGGCGATGGTCTGATAGCGCGTGTCGCGGTCTGCTCGCAGGTGCACTGCAGGTTGAGGATTCGCACCGGCGGCCTCGCGCAGTTTTGCGGCAAGTGCGGCGGGGTCGGCTAGAGGCTCATTGTTCCAGTGCACGAGACCGTTTGCGGGAATCGAGACAGTCACGGTGCCCGAGGGCTCCGAGCTCACGTCTGCTTTGGCCCGGGGAAGGTCAAGCTTGACCGAGTGCGTGATCAGGGGTGCTGTGATGATGAAGATCACCAGCAGCACCAGCATTACGTCAACCAGCGGCGTCGTGTTGATTTCCGCCATCGGTTGTTGGGTACCGCGCTGTTCAAAGCCGCCGAACGCCATAGTTGAGCGACTCCGTTTCAGTGGCCAACGCTTTGCGTGGAAGCAAGCGTCGATTCGGCAGCTTTGCCCAGCGGGTCACTGGGCGATTGACTGGTCACGCGACTGCCAGTTGTCAGAAGCGCGAGCAAATCATGCGCAAAGCCATCCAGCTCTGCGAGCGCAACACGGTTAACCCGCGTAAATGCGTTGTACGCGAGAACGGCTGGGATGGCCACCGCAAGCCCCGCGGCGGTCATGACCAGCGCTTCGCCCACTGGGCCGGCGATTCGATCAATCTGCACTTCGCCGCTTGAGGCGATCGCGATCAGCGCATGGTAGATGCCCCATACGGTTCCGAATAACCCGATGAAGGGTGCGGTACTACCGATGGATGCAAGAAGGGTAAGGCCACCCTCGAGTCGTGAGGCGATTCGGTTGATTTCCTGGCGCAGGGTACGTGTGATGAATTCGCTGCGGTCAACCGAGGCGGCCAGTGCCCCGCGGGGTTCGGTTCGTGCCGCAAGGAAGGCTCGCTCGGCAAGAGGGAAAAAGGCTCGCTCGGTGTCGGCTGATGCGAGCGTACGCAACGCCGCATCGGCATCGGGCGCATTCCAGAACTTGTCGACCGCCACGCGCGCGCCGCTTCGAAGGCGCCATGCGCTCCATCCCTTCGAAAGAATCAAATACCAGCTGACCAGTGACATCGCAAGAAGCAACCACGCTACGGAATGCGTGACCGCATCGCCTGCTTGCCAGAAATGCATGAGTCCCAAAGTCGGTGAGGCAGAGTTCATGGCGTTGAGTGGTGCGGTATGGCTGAGGTTGGAAAGCGGCTGTTAATTAACGGGGTCATTACTCGCACTCTATTGACATCGGTTGTTCTCTCCAAGAGGCAACTGGTCGCCCGTCTTCAATGACAGGGTCGAATTTAGCTTTTTTTATCGCGTCGACGGCGAATGCATCAAATGCCCGATGACGGCTTTGCGACAAAACGCGCGCTTCGGTGACACTTCCCTGTTCGTCAATGTACGCCTCGATGATCGCTTCAAGTCTTCGGCCGCGCAGACTGGGCGGGCAGTTCCATTCGGGGGCGTTGCCAGACCAGCGGGCATTCTGTCTTGGGCCGGATGGGCGACGTGACGCACGCACGCCATCATTGGCCGAGTCGTCTTTTTCGGTTGCCGGCGCTGCGCGTTGTGGCGTTCCCGCGGTGCTGGCCGTCTGCGACTGAGGGGCTTCTGGGACGGGTTGTGACGTGGCCGTTGGTGGCGAGTCGGGTGGCTCCCGGACATTGGCCGGTTCCGACATGGGAATTCCCGTCGTTGCTGAATGGGTGACTGCGGGCTGCTGAGCCTCAGTGGTCGGTGCGGGCGTCGCTTGCGGCGGCCTCGCGGCCGCGGCGGGCGCAGGCGGGGATAGCACTGGTCGAGCCTGGCGGGGCGGCGGCGGGGCAGGCGACACGACCGGATTGGGAGGCGGCAAAATCGGCGCGGGCGCGGAGGGTGCCAGCGCGGTTAGCGGTGGCGCCTGGAGCGGCGTGGGCAGCGGCTGTGGCTGGGGTGGCGCCGGCGCGGGAACCACCTCGGGTGGCTCTGGCGGTGGCTGCGCAACCAGCAGCGCAATCGCAAGCGCCTCCGGCGCCGGCGGATGGCGTGGCTCAAATCGGGCGACTGCGGCAATCAGCGCTACATGCAGTGCAGCAACCAACAGCCCAATCAATCCAACACGCAGGTTCATACTAGCGGTCATCGTCCGCAATTATTCCAGAGCCATTGATGAATGCTGCTGCCAGCCGTCTGCCAATTCGACTGTTGCTCGCGATGGCTGCCGTGTGGGTTACCGCAGCCTGCAGCAGCCGTCCGCCCACCATGACCGATGCCGCCCTCATCAACCGGCTGGCAGCGGCCGACATCGTGCTGCTGGGCGAGCTTCATGACAACGTCGCGCAGCATCGCATGCGCTTGCAGTGGTTGCGCGAGCTTTCGGATCGAACACCGATCGCCCTGGTCATCGAACACCTGGATGCGGACGCCCAGCCTAGGCTTGACGAGGCGCGACGAGCGCTCGATCCGGCGCAACCGCTGCCTGCGCGCGCGCGCCAGCTGGCAGAGGCGGCCAGATTCAACTTCGAAGGCTGGGACTGGGCATTGATATCGCCGGTTATTGAGCTGGCGCTTGAGCGAAACCTCCCCATTTATGCGGCTAACCTATCAGCCCGCGAGGCCTTCTCTATTGCTCGCGGGCAGCCTCATCCCTTAGCCAGCCGTATTCCGTCGGGCTGGACTCAAGCTGTCGAGGGCGAGATGACCGCCTCGATCCGGGATGGGCACTGCGGCCTGATGCCCGAGACCATGCTGCCGGCGATGGTGCGCGCCCAGCGGGCACGTGATGCGCGGATGGCCGACGCGTTGCTGGATGCCCGGGCGAGCGGTTTCAAGCCCGTGCTGCTCGCGGGCAATGGCCATGTGCGGACCGATCTGGGGGTACCGCTCCACCTGCGTGACCGGCTTCCGTCTGGCGCACTGATGTCAGTGGGGTTGCTCGAAAGCGCCGCCACCTTGGCCGATGGCCGTTACGACGAGATTCGTGTCACCGAGGCTCAGCCTCGCCCTGATCCGTGCGAGTCGCTGCGACAGCGGTTCGGCGCCAAACCTGGTGCTTCCCGATGACACGCCCGTAATCAGGGCGCCTGGCTGCCCAGTAGTGCGTTACGCACCAACACAGTGCGTGGCTCAGGCGATGCCGAGGACCGCCTGCATGTCATAAAGTCCGCTTGGCCTGTCGTTCAAGAAACGACAGGCTCGCAGCGACCCGTGTGCGTAGGTGACGCGGCTGGCGGAGCGATGGGTAATTTCGATCCGCTCGCCCGTGCCCGCGAACAGCACAGTGTGATCGCCAACGATATCGCCGCCTCGGACGGTGGCAAACCCGATGGTGGACGGATCGCGTTCACCGGTAACGCCTTCCCGGCCGTATACGGCCACTTTCGACAGATCGCGGCCGAGGGCGGAGGCGATTACTTCGCCCATTTTCAGCGCGGTGCCTGACGGGGCATCGACTTTGTGGCGGTGATGTGCCTCAATGATTTCAATGTCATAGCCGGTATTGAGGATGCGCGCGGCCATCTCGAGAAGCTTGAGCGTGACATTCACACCCACGCTCATGTTGGGTGCAAACACCACCGGGATTCGCTCACCGGCCTGCGCGATTCGGGCCTTACCTGCGGCATCGAAGCCGGTTGTACCGATGACCGCCCGAATTCCTCGTTGTTCACACTGCTCAAGATGCGTAAGCGTGCCCTCGGGGCGAGTGAAATCGATGAGATGCGTGGCGTTCTTGAGGGCTTCATCGAAACTGCTGGTCACGCGAATGCCGGTTTGACGTCCGAGAAAATCGGCGGCGTCTCTTCCGATGGCTGGGCTACCGGGAACGTCGAGAGCGCCCGCGAGCTCTGCGTCCGGGGCGCCCAGCACAGCCTCGACCAGCATTCTGCCCATTCGGCCGCCTGCGCCGGCAACGGCAATTCGCATTGTCATGATCAGTCTCCGAGTTCAGTCTGGCCGCGAGCAGTCGAGCACTAGCGTTTTGGTGGCGCTTTGAAGCCTGGCAGAGCGGGGTCGGCAGGGTCTTCGCGCTGGGGTAGCGGATCGGCTTGCACCTCGCTCACGCGTTCGTTGCGGAACCGGATGGTGACCTTGCGCTGTTCAAATGAACCGTTGGGATGCATGAAGCGGTACACATAATCCCAGCGGTCCACATGAAAGATATGGCCCAAGAGCGGCGAACCGAGCGCATCGCGTACCTGCTCAGGAGACATGCCAGGGCGAACGCGCTCAAGCATCGCCTGCGTGATGTAGTTTCCCTGGGGCAAATTGATTCGATACGGCTCGAATAGCCCCGTTCGGGAAGGGTCATTCGATGCGCATCCGCCGATCGCGAGCAGCGCCATGAACGCCGAGAAGCCTGCTATGAGCCGCCGCGACGCGCTGTGATGGCGAAATGGATGCATGGTGATGGAGTGGCCGTGGGATGGGATGTAGCCCTTTATGATATACGGATGAAGCAAGCGCCTGAGCTCCGCAGCACCGGCCTGAAGGCTACCGCGCCCCGGTTGAAGATTCTCGAGATCTTTCAGCACGGGCGGCATCGGCATATGAGCGCCGAAGACGTGTTTCGCGAGCTGCTCGAGCTGAAGCAGGACATCGGACTGGCCACCGTGTACCGGGTGCTCACGCAATTTGAGCAGGCAGGCATCCTCAAACGCAGCAATTTCGAGTCGGGGCGGGCGCTTTTCGAGCTCAACCAGGGCGAGCACCATGACCACCTCGTATGTCTTCAGTGCGGTCGAGTCGAAGAGTTCATTGACGCCGAGATCGAGACGCGGCAGATGCAGATAGCCCAGGCAAGAGGGTTCCAGTTACAGGACCACGCGCTGGCGTTGTACGGGCACTGCACCAAGCCCGACTGCAAGCACCGGCCGCCAACGCGGTGAGACTGCATCGCGGCAGGTCGCTGCTCCCGCATCCAGTGGCTTGAGCGTAAAGACCCGGCACGGAGTTTGCAGCGAGTTGCACATGGTGCCTCCCAATTCAATTCCGCTCATTCCACCCGGCCCAGGCATTCACGACGAAATGCTTGATGGCGAGGCGGCCGTGCGTACGCACTACCGGAGCTATGCCGACTGGCTGTCGGGATGCTCGACGGATTGGATGGCGGGCAAGCGAGCCGAAGCCGATCTGATCTTTCGACGCACCGGAATCACGTTTTCGGTATATGGCGACGACAGCGGGACCGAGCGGCTGATTCCTTCTGATGTGGTGCCGCGAATCATTCCCGCAGATGAGTGGCGTTTTCTCGAGCGCGGGCTCGCGCAGCGCGTGACGGCCATCAACCGATTCCTGGCGGATATCTATCACGGTCAGGAGATTCTGCGTGCTGGGGTCATTCCCTCTGATCAGATTCTGGGCAACGATCAGTATCAGGTGGCCATGATCGGCATCAAGGTGCCGCACGACACCTATGCGCACATCGTTGGTGTCGATATCGTTCGCCATTCGGATGGGCGCTATTACGTGCTTGAAGACAACCTGCGCGTGCCGTCGGGTGTGTCGTACATGTTGTCGAACCGCAAGATGATGATGCGGTTATTTCCCGAACTGTTTCGTCGGCAGGCGATTGAGCCCGTCGAGCACTACCCGTCGCTGCTGCTCAGCACGCTTCGCGCAGCGGCGCTGGTCGACGACCCGGTTGTGGTGCTGCTCACCCCGGGACGCTACAACAACGCTTACTTTGAGCACAGCTTTCTTGCCCAGCAGATGGGCATCGAACTCGTCGAAGGGCAGGACCTGTTCGTCAAAGACGGCTATGTGTACATGCGAACCACCTCGGGACCGAGGCGGGTGGATGTGATCTATCGGCGGATCGATGACAGCTTTCTAGACCCGCTCGCTTTCCGTCCGGATTCAATGTTGGGCGTACCGGGGCTGTTTGCCGCGTACCGGCTGGGCCATGTTGTGATTGCCAACGCAATCGGTACCGGCGTGGCTGACGACAAATCCATTTACCCGTATGTCCCCGACATGATTCGCTTTTACCTCGGGGAAGAACCGCTGCTCGCAAACGTCCCCACCTGGCAATGCCGCAAGCCCGACGACCTTGCCCACGTGCTCGCGCGTCTGCCCGAACTGGTTGTAAAGGAAGTGCACGGTGCAGGCGGCTACGGCATGCTGGTCGGGCCCACCAGCAGCCGCGCCGAAATCGACGCATTTCGCAAAGTGCTTGAAGCGAACCCGTCTAACTACATCGCCCAGCCGACGCTGTCGCTGTCGTCATGTCCTACCTTCGTTGAGGAAGGCGTGGCGCCGCGGCATATCGATCTGAGGCCCTTCGTGCTGGTAGGGCGTGAGGTTCGGATGGTGCCCGGCGGCCTGACTCGGGTTGCCCTCAGGAAGGGCTCGCTGGTGGTCAACTCTTCGCAAGGCGGTGGCACCAAAGATACCTGGGTGCTGGCAGACGCCGGACCAGAGGGTGGACTCTGATGCTGTCTCGGGTCGCCTCCAACCTGTATTGGATGTCGCGGTATCTGGAGCGAGCAGAAAGCATGGCGCGCATCCTCGATGTCGGGCAGTCGCTCGCGCTCCTTGCCGGGCGTTCGGGCGATCCGCGATCAGCCATTGAGCCGCTCGTTATCACCGATACGCTTGACGATTTCCGGGCAGGAGACGGCGTGGCGGCGCCGGAAGAGGTGGCGCGTTTCCTTGCATGGGACAGCAAACTTCCGTCCAGTATCGTCAACTGCCTGCAGACTGCGCGCGAAAACGCCCGGTCTGTACGAGGGTCGATCACCTCCGAGATGTGGGAAAACATCAACGACACCTGGCTGCAGTTGCAGCGCTATCGCGCCGCTGGCAGCCCGGCGGATTCGTCTTTTTTCGACTGGGTGAAAGAGCGCAGCCACATGTTTCGGGGCATTACCGGCGCCACGCTGCGTCAAGATCAGCCCTATCTGTTCATCCGGCTTGGCACCTTCATCGAGCGCGGCGATAACACGGCGCGAATCCTGTCGGTCAAGCAGGCACCGGGTTCGATCAGCCCCGATGACGACGGGTTGTCGAGCTATTACAGCCTTAGCGCGGTATTGCGGTCAGTCAGTGCGTTTGAGGCCTACCGCGACACGTATCGCGACACCATCGATGCGCGCCGTGTCGCCGAGCTGCTGATTTTTGATCCGCGACTGCCGCGTTCACTGCGGTTTTGCGTGGAGCAGGTCGATCAGATTCTGCAGGGGCTACCGGAGAACCCAGGGCGACTGCCGCGCAGGCTCGCTTCCATTCTGCGCTCCCGGTTGGCGTATGGGGTGCTCGATGAAGTGTATTCCTACGGACTGCACGGCTTTCTTGAGCGCTTCCTGCGCGAAAACGTCCGCTTAGGCGATGCGCTGAACACAGCCTACCTCGAGTTGAAGTAGTCTTCCCGGGCTATGCGGATCGAAGTCGACCATACGACGCTTTACCGGTATTCGGGAAAGGTCTCTCGAAGCACGCAAATCCTGCGGCTCGCCCCAGCGACAGGCCGTGGGCAGCGTGTACTGGACTGGCGGGTTGAACTGCCGGCGCGTGCAGTGAGCTTCGTCGACTCATTCGGGAACCTGACCCGGGTGCTGACACTTGATACCGAATACGACGAAATCCGAATTCGCGCCCATGGTCAGGTTGAGGTGGGCGTCGATACGGGGCCTGATCCAGCGGAGTCCATCAATCCGTTGGTGTTTCTTCGTCCTACAGCGCTCACCGCCCCGGATGAGGCCTTGACCGTCTTTGCGAATGCCTTGAAACCCGCGATTGAGCGGGACAGGCAGACTGGCCTCGCTGAACTGATGCACGCGTTGGCTGAAAGGATGCCTTACCAGCCTGGCAGCACGTCGGCGAGCCATACCGCAGCGGAGTCCTTCGCGCTCGGCGCAGGCGTCTGCCAGGATCATACCCATGTATTCGTCAGCTGTTGCCGAGTGTTGGGTGTACCAGCGCGCTATGTCAGCGGCTATGTTGATCCTATCGGCGAGCAGCAGGCCACCAGCCATGCCTGGGCGGAAGCCTGGGTGGACGGCCATTGGTTGAGCTTTGATGTGAGTAATCGGCGCGCGGGCAATGCCGGCCATGTTCGCGTCGCGACTGGGCGCGATTATCTCGACGCATGCCCAGTGCGCGGCGTGCGATCTGGGGGGGGCGAGGAATCACTGTCCGTGAACGTCTCAGTGAAGGTACTGAATCCATGACCTATTGCGTTGCAATGTCCCTCGATGAGGGTTTGCTGTTTGCCTCCGACTCGCGCACCAATGCCGGGCTTGATCACGTCTCCACCTTCAGCAAGATGAGCATATTTGAGCGCCCAGGCGACCGAGTGATCGTCCTGCTCAATTCGGGCAATCTCGCCACCACGCAAAGCGTGGTGAGCCGGCTCGGAAAAATGCAGTCTCAGGCTCAGCCAAGTGGCGGGTTGATGGGGGTGGATTCGATGTTCGATGCGGCCCGCCTGGTGGGTGAAGAACTTCGATCGGTAATTCGCTTGCAGTCAGGGGGCGGGCCCGACCAGAGCGGCGTCGACTTCAGCGCGATGTTTCTGGTGGGCGGGCAGATCGCAGGAGAAAAACCGCGCCTGTTTCTGGTGTATCCGCAGGGCAACTGCATCGAAACCAGTGCCGACACGCCGTTTTTTCAGATTGGTGAAAGTAAATACGGCAAGCCCATTATTGACCGGGTGGTGGGTACTGCCACGGCGCTCGATGAGGCGCTGAAGTGCGCGCTGGTGTCGTTTGATTCAACGATGCGAAGCAATCTGTCGGTGGGGCTACCCATTGATCTGGCGATGGTGCGGCGCGATGCGCTCGCCGTGTCGTTTCGCCATCGAATTGATGCGAGCGATGCGTACTTCGGTGCGCTTCGAAATGGCTGGAGCCAGGGCCTGAGGCGGGTCTTCAACGAGCTGCCGGCCCCGGAATGGTTTCGGGTGTGAGCGCCTGCCGCTAGTCGGATTGCGAGGCGAGCATTTCGCGGGCGTGCTTGCGCGTGGTGGCGGTGATTTCGACACCGCCCAGCATGCGCGCAATTTCCTCAACGCGTTCGGTTCGACTGAGCAACTGAACTCGGCTGAGAACGCTGCCAGCCTGACGTTCGCGGCTCACCTTCAGTTGCTGATGGGAGCGGGCGGCGACCTGCGGCAGATGCGTGACGCAAAGCACCTGACGACTTGAGCCGAGTTTTCGCATCAGGTTGCCAATGACCTCGGCCACCGCGCCGCCCACGCCCGCATCGGCTTCGTCGAAGATCAGTGTGGGTGCGGGATTGGACTGGGCCGCCAGTACGGCGACGGCGAGCCCGATACGGGACAACTCGCCACCTGAGGCGACTTTTGCAAGCGGGCGAGCGCTACCCGAGGTATGGCCCGCGATCCGGAATTCGACCGCATCGATTCCAGAGGCGGACGGCGTGGCCGGCTCGATGGCGATTTCCAGGCGTGTACCGCCCATGCCTAGTTCGCCCAGCAGACGACAGACCCCGTCGGCCAGACGCCGGGCCACTTTCTTTCGGGCGGCGGAGAGTGCCTCAGCCGCTTTGTCGAAGGTGTCGCGAGCGTCTTGCGAGCGGCGCTCGAGCGCATTGAGGTCTTGAGCGCGGTCGAGCTCGGCCAGGCGCGTGCGCAGGGCGAGCAGCTCGCTGGCAAGCGACTCGGGCGCAAGGCGCAGCTTTCGAGCCACCGAGAATGCTGCGCTGATCTGGGTTTCAACCTCTTCTAACCGCGCCGGGTCAAGTTCGACGCGTCGAGCGTAGGCGGAGAGCGTTGACGCAGCCTCTTCAAGCTGGATGCGCGCGGTTTCAAGCAGTTCGAGCGGTTCACGCAAACGGTCGTCAAGCTTGACCAGTGGCGTCAGCCGGTTCTGTAGCGACTCGATCTGTGCGGTAAGCGGCGAGTCACCATCGGCAAGCGCCTCGGCGGTGCCTAACGTGTCAGCCAACAGCGAGGCGGCATGCGACAGCCGCTTCTGCTCGACATTCAGCGACTCCCAGTCGCCCTCGGCCAGCCCCAGGGGCTCGATTTCGCCGATTTGCCAGGCGACTCGCTCGCGTTCAAGCGCCTGCTCCCGACCGCCAGCGCGCGCCGCTGCGAGTTCGCGCTCGGCGATTTGCCAGCGCTCGAACAGCGAGGCGAGCGCAGCGGATTCGGGTTCAAGCGCCCCGAACGCATCGAGCAGCGACCGCTGCGCCCCGGTTCGAAGCAGGGACTGCGCCGCGTGCTGGCCATGAATGTCCACCAGCTGATCGCCCAGTTCGCGCAGCAGCGCCACCGTGGCCGGTTGACCGTTGATCAGCGCCCGTGACCGCCCGTCGGCTTCGACGATACGCCTGAGAAGCAGCTCGCCCGGGTCGCCGGCAAGGTCGCGTTCGGCAAGCCAGGTATCGAGGCTTTCTGAGCTCTGGAAGCGTGCGCTGATGTCAGCGCGGGGTTTGCCGTCTCGCACCACGCCGGCATCACCGCGACCGCCCAACGTGAGCCCCAGCGCATCCAGCAGAATGGACTTGCCGGCGCCGGTTTCGCCGGTGAGCGAAGTAAAGCCCGAGCCAAACTCGATATCAGCGGACTCGACGATGACGAAATCGCGAAGATGCAGCGACAGCAGCATGGTCGTGGCGACAGGGATGAACGGGTTAAACGGGGGTGGGCGGGCCAGTCAGTCGGCCTCGCCCTGCTTGTTGAGCGAGCTGGGTAATTCTTGCCAGTTGAGCTTACCGCGCAAGGTGGCGAAATAACTGTAGCCGGGCGGATGGAGGAACCGGGTGGTAAACGGCGCGCGTTCGATATGGATATCGTCGCCAATCTGCAGGTCGTTGAACACCTGCATGTCGCAGGCGACCCGAGGTTCGCGGCCGCCAACCACCCGAATGATGATCGAGACACTGTCGGGCAGCGAGATCGGGCGGTTCGATAGCGTTTGCGGGGCAACTGGCACGAGCACCAGGCCACGCAGCAGCGGATGGAGGATTGGGCCGTTGGCAGACAACGCGTACGCGGTGGAGCCCGTGGGCGTAGCGATGATGAGCCCGTCGCCCCGCTGGGTGTACATGTACGTGCCGTCGACCTCGACCTGCAGTTCGATCATGCCGCTGCGGGAGGAGCGACTGACCACGACATCGTTAAGCGAGAGCTCGCGCCAGACCGTTTCGCCCGCTCGCTGGACGCGCGAGGCGAGCAGCGAGCGCTCTTCAGACTCAAACTGGCCATCCAGGATGGTGCCGAGTGCTGGGCGCCAGCTGGCAAGCGCAATATCGGTGATGAAGCCGAGCCGGCCATGATTGATGCCCACCACGGGAACCCCGAATGGCGCAAGCATGCGGGCGACCCCCAGCATGGTGCCGTCGCCCCCGACTGCGATGGCCAGATTAGCCTGGTGGCCGATCTGCTCGGTGCTGAGGACGTGCCAGTGGCCCGCGCCGATTGTGTTGGCAGTGTTCTGGTCGAGCAGGACCTCAACCCCGCGATCAGCCAGGAACGCGGCAATATCGCGTACTGAGGCGCCGACTGAAGGAGTTTGGAAGCGCCCGACGAGGGCAACCTTGGCGAACGGAGGGTTCATGGCGGCGATTAGAGCACAAGCCCGAGGGGGGCGTACCGAATCACACCTGGCGCGAGGCCTAGCACCGCAGCGGGAGTTTTAACTTGCGCTTGCGTCGCGTCGCCGTCCGCCTACAATAATTTATATGTTGGACAAACGAGCTCAAACGCTACTCAAGGCGCTGGTCGAACGCTACATCGCCGACGGGCAACCGGTTGGTTCCCGTACGCTTTCCCGGCAGTCCGGTATCGACCTGTCGCCCGCTACCATCCGCAATGTGATGGCCGACCTCGAGGAACTCGGGCTGATTCACAGCCCGCACACCTCGGCGGGTCGGATTCCCACGCCGCGCGGGTATCGCCTGTTCGTCGATACCCTGCTCAAGGTGCAGCCGCTGGAGTTGGGCGAAACCGCGCAGATCGAAGGCGGGATTCGGGCCGACGAACCTCAGCGTGTTCTCAGCACCGCCGCGTCGCTGCTGTCGAATCTGTCCCACTTTGCGGGCGTGGTCATGACCCCGCGTCGTACCTCGCTATTCCGGCAGGTCGAGTTTCTGCGGCTTTCGGAACGTCGAATTCTGCTGATCATCGTTACTCCGGAAGGCGACGTTCAGAACCGAATCCTTGCCACCGAGCGCGACTATTCGCCCGCGCAACTGGTCGAAGCCTCCAACTATCTGAATGCCCACTTTGCCGGACGCGAACTCGAGGCAATCCGCTTCAACCTTCGTACCGAGCTCAGTTCGTTACGCGATGACATCACCGGGCTCATGACCAGCGCCATCGCGGCCAGTGAGCAGGCGCTCGCCGAAGACAACCAGCCGGTCGTCATCTCGGGGCAGCGCAATTTGCTGGGCGTAGCGGATTTGTCAGACAGCATGGATCGGTTGCGCCAGCTGTTCGACCTCTTTGAGCAGCGAACACGACTGCTCGAGCTGCTTGACTCGTCAAGCCGCGCTCAGGGCGTACAGATCTTCATCGGCGGCGAGTCACAGCTGGTGCCCATGGATGAGCTCAGCGTCGTGGTCGCCCCGTACAGCGTCGACGGGCGAATCGTCGGCACGCTCGGAGTGATCGGGCCGACACGCATGGCCTATGAGCGCGTGATCCCAATTGTTGACATCACCGCAAAGCTTGTCTCGAGCGCGCTGACGCACCACGTATAGTGGCGCCTGTGTTCCATTTTGGCGGTTGTTCACATGGCCCGGTACAGCGCTGCGAGCGCCTTCGACCACTCGATGCCCGCACGCACGGCTGTGCTGCTGGTTCAGCTTGGCACGCCCGACGCGCCTGAAACCAGCGCAGTTCGTCGCTACCTGCGCGAGTTTTTGTCTGATCCGCGCGTCGTTGAGATCCCCAGGCTCGTCTGGGCGCTCATCCTGAACGGCATCATCCTGAATGTACGTCCGGCCCGCTCGGCCGCGAAGTACGCGACCATCTGGACCGAACAGGGCTCGCCGCTCGCGTTGCATACCGCCAATCAGGCGCAGCGCCTCAGTCAGGCGCTTGAGGCGCGGGGACACTCGATCGAAGTCGCCTGGGCGATGCGCTACGGCCGGCCGTCGATCTCGCAGGTGATGCGAGACATGCGTGAACGCAACGTCACCCGTCTGCTGGTGCTGCCGCTGTACCCACAGTACGCGGCCTCCACCACGGCCACTGCGTTTGATGCGGTATTCGCTGAGCTGGCTGGATGGCGAAATCAGCCTGAGCTTAGAACCGTACGCAACTTCCATGATCATGGCCCTTACATCGAGGCGCTGGCCCGCCATGTCGAGGCGTACTGGGCGCGTGAGGGAAAACCTGATGTCCTGGTCATGAGCTTTCATGGCGTGCCGCGACGCTCACTGCTGCTGGGTGATCCCTATCATTGCGAGTGCCTGGCTACCGGTCGCTTGCTCGCTGAACGCCTGCAACTCGACCCCGCGCAGTTTCGGGTCACGTTCCAGTCGCGCTTCGGCAAGGCGGAGTGGCTGCAGCCCTACACCGATCGGACCCTCGAAGAGCTGGGCGCGCAGGGCACGGGCCGGGTCGATGTGGTGTGTCCCGGTTTCGTGTCGGACTGTCTCGAAACGCTCGAAGAAATCGCTATTGAAGGGCGCGAAACGTTCGTCGAGGCAGGCGGCAGCGACTACCGCTACCTGGGTTGCCTCAATGATTCCCCGGAGTTTATTTCGGCGCTCGCGCGGCTGGTCGAACAGCATGTTGGCGGCTGGCCCGGAACGGCGACCGAGCCGGGTTGTCCGCATGCTGCGCTCGCACGCAGGCGTGAGCGGGCCGTCGCGCTGGGCGCCGAGCGCTGAATTTTGTCGGTGCCTGCCAGGGCGCCTCGTGCCGGTCCTGGCCTCGGCTGGGGGACGGGTTGAGGTTTGTGGGAGCCGGGGTCTTGAAACCACGCCAACAGTCCCCATTTCCATGCTGCGGTTTTTTCCGATGCGTTCTCAAAAAGCTTCAATCCCAATTGAGTGCGCACTGACAAGTCACTGTTTTCAAAGGTTTATTGATGTCCGATTCTGATAAGCCAACCGCCGGAACGGCAGCGCCGCCGGAGCCGGGTGCATCGGGTTCGTCCGCCCAGGCAGCGGGCGCCGCAGGGGCGGCCCCGGGTGCGGGTGTATCTGGCGGGAGCGCCGGTGCGAACGGCGCAGCCGGAGCCACTGCGGGCGCGCAAGACGCCGCCGCAAACCCCCACAACGCCTCAACGGCTGAACTGCTCGCGCGTGCGCAGGCCGAGGCCATCGAATTTCGCGATCTCTTTCTGCGTGCCAAGGCCGAGGCTGAAAACATTCGCCGCCGCGGTCAGGAAGACGTTGCCAAGGCGCACAAATTTGCAGTTGAAGGCTTTGCGGAAAGCCTCCTGCCGGTTCGCGACAGCCTTGAGATGGCGCTTGCCAATGCTGCAGCATCCCCTGACAGCCTGAAAGAAGGCGTTGATGCAACGCTGCGGCTGCTGATATCTGCGTTTGAGCGGGCTCGCGTCAGTGAAATCAATCCTGTGGGTCAGAAGTTCGACCCGAATCGGCACCAGGCCATCTCCATGGTGCCGGTTGCATCCACCAATCCGCCTGTTGCAGCCAATCATGTTGTGGCGGTTCTGCAGAAGGGCTACCTGATCAGCGACCGCGTGCTTCGGCCCGCAATGGTCACGGTTGCTCAAGGCTGAGCGGAGGTCCTGGACGCTTGATTCCAGCGAACCTGCGACCCATCTGAACACTGTTGCCGGAATGACTCCGGCGTATTCATCGATTTCCTGAGGACCCTTCACCATGGCCAAGATCATCGGCATCGACCTAGGTACCACCAACTCCTGCGTTGCAATCATGGAGGGCGGTCAGCCCAAGGTCATTGAAAACTCTGAGGGCACGCGCACCACGCCGTCCATCATCGCTTACATGGAAGATGGCGAAATCCTGGTCGGTGCGCCCGCCAAACGGCAGGCTGTCACCAACCCGCGCAACACGCTCTACGCGGTGAAGCGCCTGATCGGCCGCAAATTTCAGGAGAAAGAGGTCCAGAAAGACATCGGCCTGATGCCGTACACCATCACCAAGGCCGACAACGGCGATGCCTGGGTTGAGGTGCGCGACAAGAAGCTGGCGCCCCCTCAGGTGTCGGCTGAAGTGCTTCGCAAGATGAAAAAAACCGCGGAAGACTACCTCGGGGAAGAAGTCACCGAGGCGGTGATCACGGTGCCCGCTTACTTCAACGACAGCCAGCGCCAGGCAACCAAGGATGCGGGTCGGATTGCAGGCCTCGAGGTTAAGCGCATCATCAACGAACCCACCGCGGCAGCGCTAGCTTTTGGCCTGGATAAAGCGGGCGGCAAAGATCGCAAGATTGCGGTCTACGACCTGGGCGGTGGCACCTTCGACATCTCCATCATTGAAATTGCTGACGTCGATGGCGAAAAGCAGTTTGAAGTGCTTTCCACCAACGGCGATACTTTCCTCGGCGGTGAAGACTTTGACCAGCGCCTGATTGATTTCATCATTGGCGAATTCAAGAAAGATCAGGGCGTTGATCTGTCCAAAGATGTGCTCGCGTTACAGCGCCTGAAGGAAGCCGCCGAAAAGGCGAAGATCGAGCTGTCCTCGAGCCAGCAAACCGAGATCAACCTGCCTTACATCACGGCCGACGCCTCGGGTCCGAAGCACCTGAACCTGAAGGTTACGCGCTCCAAGTTCGAGTCGCTGGTTGAAGAGCTCATCGCCAATACGATCGAGCCCTGCCGGATCGCCATGAAGGATGCTGGCGTCAGTGCTTCGCAGATCGACGACGTGATCCTGGTCGGTGGCATGACGCGCATGCCCAAAGTGCAGGAGAAGGTCAAAGAGTTTTTCGGTCGCGAACCGCGTAAAGACGTGAACCCTGACGAGGCGGTGGCGGTTGGCGCTGCGGTTCAGGGGTCGGTGCTGTCGGGCGAGCGCAAAGACGTTCTGCTGCTCGATGTCACGCCGCTGTCGCTGGGTATTGAAACCCTGGGCGGCGTCATGACCAAGATGATCCAGAAAAACACCACCATCCCCACCAAGTTCTCCCAGGTCTTCTCAACGGCCGATGACAATCAGCCAGCGGTCACGATCAAGGTGTTCCAGGGTGAGCGTGAGATCGCGTCGGGCAACAAGCTGCTCGGCGAATTCAATCTCGAAGGCATTCCGCCTTCACCGCGTGGTACGCCGCAGATCGAGGTCACATTCGATATCGATGCGAATGGCATCTTGCATGTGTCAGCGCGCGACAAAGCCACCGGTAAAGAAAACAAGGTCACCATCAAGGCGAACTCCGGGCTGTCTGATGCCGAGATTCAAAAGATGGTGAAGGATGCGGAGGCGAACGCTGAGGATGATCGCAAGCGGGTTGAGTTGACCAACGCGCGCAATCAAACCGACGGGCTGGTGCATTCGGTCAAGAAATCGCTCACCGAGTACGGTGACAAAATCAGCGCTGACGAAAAAGCCAAGATTGAAGCGGCAGTAAAAGACGCCGAAGAGGCGTTGAAGACCGATGACAAGGACAAGATCGACGCAGCCAGTCAGGCCCTTTCTACCGCTTCGCAGAAACTTGGCGAACTGATGTACGCTCAGACGGGCGCGGCCGATGCTGCTGCCGGAGCGGCCGGTGCAGCCGGGGCAGCAGGCGCAGCCCCGGGGGGCGCATCCGAGGCGAAACGGCCCAAGGACGACGATGTCGTCGATGCCGATTTCAAGGAAGTCAAACGCTGATCGGCGAACTGCACACGCGATCGATCGGCAGATGAGCGGGCGAAGGCTGGGCTGAATGGCAAAACGTGATTTCTATGAAGTGCTGGGCGTTGCTAAAAACGCCTCAGACGACGACCTTAAAAAGGCCTATCGCAAGCTCGCGATGAAATATCACCCGGACCGTAATCCGGGTGATAAATCCGCCGAGGAGAAGTTCAAGGAGGTCAAAGAGGCCTACGAGATTCTCACCGACGCGAAAAAGCGCGAGGCCTATGATCGCTTTGGTCATGCCGGTGTTGACCCGAATGCCGCCGGAATGGGCGGGCAGGGCAACATGGGCGGATTCGCTGATGTATTTGGCGATATCTTCGGCGACATCTTTGGCGGCGCCCGCGGCGGTGGTGGTGGGGGCGGTGGTGGTCGCAATAGCGTCTACCGCGGTGCTGATCTTCGCTACGCCATGGAAATCTCGCTCGAGCAGGCTGCGGGCGGGCACGCAACTGAAATCCGTGTGCCAAGCTGGGAATCCTGCGATACGTGTAAAGGTACTGGCGCCAAGCCAGGCACCCGCCCCGAAACCTGCCGTACCTGCAACGGACAGGGCGCAGTGCGGATGCAGCAGGGATTCTTCTCCATTCAGCAAACCTGTCCGACCTGTCGTGGCCAGGGCAAAACCATTCCCGACCCCTGTCGCGCGTGCGAGGGTATCGGGCGCGTCAAACGCAACAAAACGCTTGAGGTCAAGATTCCCGCAGGCATCGACGATGGCATGCGTATCCGCTCGGCGGGTAACGGAGAGCCGGGCATCAATGGCGGGCCACCTGGCGATCTCTACGTTGAAATTCGTGTGCGCGAGCACGAAGTATTCAAGCGCGACGGCGACGATCTTCACTGCGAAGTGCCCATCAGTCTGGTGACCGCAGCGCTGGGCGGTAAGGTTCAGATTCCCACGCTGGGCGGCAAGGCCGAGATTGAAGTGCCAGAAGGGACCCAGTCCGGCAAACAGTTCCGTCTGCGTGGCAAGGGCATCAAGGGTATTCGTTCAAGCTATCCGGGTGACCTCTATGCGCATCTGGTCCTGGAAACCCCAGTACGGCTTACTGACGCTCAGAAAGATCTGCTGCGGCAGCTCGAGGCTTCGCTGATCGACCCCAAACACAACCCCAAGACACGGTCCTGGATGGATCGGGTCAAGGAGTTTTTCCAGCCCTAGAGGACAGGTCAGCGGCGACCTCATCCGCACTTGTGCAGGCCTCTTTTTTTCTGTACAGTTTGTACAGTTTTAAGGATGGTTGGCGATGAAATCTGGTGGTCAGTATGGCCTAGAGCAGGCCCGCGCTCAGCTCCCGCTGCTTGTCTCAGAGGCTGCCGCGGGAACCCCCTCCATCATCACGCGCCACGGCAAGCCCTGCGCGGCGGTTGTCCCGCTTAGCACGCTGAATCAACTGACAGCGCAAAAGCACCGCTCCCTGGGCGTACTCGCCCTGCGCGGAACGGGCCAGGGACTCTGGGGGCGTGACTCTTCGACCGCGGTTGGCGCGCTCCGACGTGAATGGGATTCGGCTCAGTCTGTTGGCTAGGCTGCGCAAGGCCAACGCCAGGTGTCGAGCGGTCGTCGATCTTCAGCCCAGGCAAGGGGTGGTTCGCAGACCACCTGGGCCGGGTTGCCGGTAAGCAGCCGCGTGCTGGTTGATACCGCACCGTTCATCTACATCCTTGAATCGCATCCGGTGCTCGCTGATCGCTTCGCAGGCGTGTTTGAGGCGGCTGCTAAAGGCGAACTCACTATCGCGTTGTCCACGATCACAATCGCTGAGGTGCTCACGGGCCCAGCGAGCGCCGGCCTGACCGCGCTTGCCAAGCGATATGAGCGGGCGCTTTGCCAATACGAAGTGGTCCCCATCACGGCAGCCGTCGCAGCGTTGGCCGCACAGCTTCGCGCGCAGCATCGGCTGCGGCTTCCTGACGCGCTGCAACTTGCGTGTGCGCTGGAAATCGGCGCTGCGGCGCTTGTCACGCATGATCGCGATTTCAACCGGGTAACTGCGCTTCCAATACTCGGAGGCGTTTGAAAGGGCCTCTCGGGCAGAGCCGGTTGTCCTGCAGAGGGTTATCAGCCTTCCTACCCGATCACCGCATGGCATCTATCTCCGCCTTGAGGTACCTTCGCTTCCCATGAAAACTGTCACGTTTCGCAGGCCAGCGGGTCAGGGTAAGGGTCGGCAGGTCAGCGCGGTGAGCGAGGCGCGGCTCGCTGAACTGATCACCGAATCTCCCCTCAGGCGCGATCGGCTCATTGAATATCTGCATCAG
>CAZORB010000051.1:11981-25878 GCA_964581825.1 uncultured Bordetella sp. | reverse complement strand
TGGTTTCGAAGAACGCCGACGCCATCCGCTTGTTCACGATGATGTCGCGCTGATGATCGATGACCAGCCGGTCGTCAAACTCCGACCGGCGGCTACCCACCTTGATGTTCTGCAGGGAATCGGGCGTGTTGCTGCGCGTACCCCAGATGCCACAATCTTCGCCTGAGTCCATGTAGGCCACATAGGTCCAGACCACCGGAAACCCGCGCGCCCGAAACTCGGCCGCCAGCTGGTTCACATACTCGAGCTGTTTGGGGTCGGTCTCATAGGCGGTCGCAAATTCGCCAACGCAGGTGTAGGCCTTCTGCAGATCCACATTGATCAGCGCGGGCTTTCGACCGAAGCCAAAACGCTTTCGGGTGTTGGTTCTCTTGAGCTCGGCATACAGTTGCCTGCTCGACTTGTCGGACAGTTCCATCGCAGGGACCTCGGTGGGAAAAGTTTCGCTCAAACCAGAGCGCACGCGCATTTTAGCGACGGGCTCACCGCCGCGCGGCTTCAACCGCCTGCAACGCCCTGTGTATTGACATACACCGCATAAAGCGACTGGCTTGCCGCCATAAATAGCCGATTACGCGCGAGCCCACCGAAACACACATTCGCGCAGCGCTCCGGCAGGCGAATTCGACCGATCAGTTTGCCGGCCGGCGAGAACACATGCACGCCATCAAGCTCGTGGTGTCCCATGCCCCAGCCGCACCACAGATTGCCGTCGATATCGACGCGAAAACCGTCTGGCGTGCCCGGTCCAGCGTCGATCAGCGTACGTTGGGCGGACAGCGTACGACCATCCTGCTCCACGTCGAACGCAAGAATCAGCCGGTTCGGGCGTGCCCGAGACTCGACCAGATACAGCTGTTTTTCATCAGGAGAAAACGCAAGCCCGTTAGGACTGCGCAGGTCCTCGGCCACCGCCTGCACCTCGCCGGTGAGCGGATCCACCCGATACACGTGATGTGGTAGTTCAGGCTCTGCGCGATAGCCCTCGTAATACCCCGAAATACCAAAGGACGGGTCGGTGAACCAGATGGAACCGTCCGACTTCACCACCACGTCGTTCGGCGAGTTCAGGCGCTTACCCTGGTAGCGATCAGCGATCACCGTTACCGAACCGTCGTACTCGGTTCGGGTGACGCGACGTTCACCATGCTCGCAGGTGATCAGACGGCCCTGACGGTCACGGGTATTGCCATTGGCGAAGTTTGAAGGGCTACGAAACACCGATACTGCACCGGTTGATTCTTCCCATTTCATGATCCGGTTGTTTGGTAGATCGCTCCAGAGCAGATAGCGACCATCGCCAAACCACACCGGACCCTCCGCCCAGCGAAATCCGGTGGCAAGCCGCTCCACCGCCGCGCTGGTCAGCCGGTATTTTTCAAACAGGGGATCGACGACCTCGATCGCTGGATCGGGGTAACGCGCACTGGGTTGCCACATTCGTTGGCTCAGACCATGAGGTATTTCTGCCGAACCTCGGGTTCGGCGGCGAGCTGGGCAGGCGTGCCCTGATACGGGATTTCGCCCTTCTCGATGATGTAAACCCGATCGGCGAGTTCGTTGGCAAACCGCAGGTTCTGCTCGCTGATCAAAACCGTTTGGCCCGACTGCTTCAGCCGCTTCAGTTGCTTTAGCAGTGCATCCACCACCAGCGGGGCCAAACCCTCAGAAGGTTCATCAAGAAGAATCAGATCGGGATTGCCCATGAGCGTACGGGCAATGGCGACCATTCGCTGCTGGCCGCCGGACAGCGCACTTGCTCGGCGATCGAGAAAGTTTTTGACGTCGGGAAAGAGCTCTAGGACAGAGTCAATGGTCCAGCTAGACGATCCTGAGCGCGAGGCCATCTTGGCCGCCTCGAAATTTTCGGCAACCGTAAGCGAAGTAAAGAGTCGGCAGTCTTCGGCGATGAATCCAAGCCCCGCTCGGCAGATCTCGAAGGGCTCTGACCCTGCGAGATCTTTACCCCGAAACTCGATTCGACCGGCCTTAGGCTGCACCAACCCCATGATCGAGGACAAAGTGGTGGTCTTGCCCGCGCCATTACGGCCGAGCAGCGCCACCACCTCACCCTGACCCACCTCGAGGTCGATTCCAAACAGCACCCTGCTGTCGCCGTAGGCCGCGTGCAGGCCCTTAACACTGAGCAGCGACATCAGGCGAGACCCCGATTGAGCGAGATCAACTTCCTCGAACTCGCAATACTTCGGCGCAGGGGCGAGCTACCGTTTCGGTATTGATCGCCCTGATGTCGCCGATGCCGATACCATCAGGCAACGACGGATCGCGCTTGACCGATCCAACATAGAAGTTGTAGAGGGCCATGTTGTCGCAGGCGCGCACGGTAGTTTTGCCCGTGGGACCTTCGAAATTCACGGTGGACATCGCCTGGACCACCTTGTCAACATCGTCGGCAGTGCCGGCCTTCCGAATGGCCTCGGTGACCATCTTACCGGCCACGTAACCCACCGCAGTTGGGCCAGTCGGGTAGGTTTTCATCCGTTTCTCGACCTCGGCGGCGAACGATTTCGACTGTGCCGAATCGAGCGCATAGAACGGATACCAGGCGGTGCCTACCGTGCGCTGGGGCAGCGAGTCTTTGATGGCGCTCATCTTCACCAGGTCTAAGCCGTGGGTGAAAAACTCAACCTTTCCACCCGCAAAGAGACCAAAGTCACGCGCTGCTTTCAGAAAGTTGACGAGGTCTGATCCGAAGCCCCCATTGACGATCATGTCAACCGGCCGCGCCTGCAACGCAGTGACGTGCGCCGAGTAATCAGCGGCCCCGAATTTAGACCATTCCTGGCGGACCACCGTGATGTCGGGGCGCGCCACTTTCAGCGCATCCAGGAAATCCTGGATGAAATGCTGGCCGTACTCATAGTCCGGGGCAATCGTGGCAATACGCTTGATATCGGGGCGACCTTTCAAGTACTGGGCAATGACGCTGCCGATCTCGATTGTGGAAAGGTTTGCTCGGGCAACATACTGATGACCTGATTCGCCAGTGAGCCGCTTGGTGGTTGCGAATCCGCCCAAGACCAGCGCTTTGTGCTCGCGGCCAAGGTTGCCCACCGCAACGGCAGCGCCGCTGTGAATTCCCACGGTCACAAAACGGATCTTTTCCTCAAGCATCATTCGGCGGCCTTCAGTGACCGCCTTCTCAACCTGGGGGCCCATATCGGCGGTAACCAGCTGGAACGGCCGGCCATTGAGGCCACCCGCAGCATTCGCTTCGTCCACCGCAATTTGGTAGCCGGTGCGGATTGAATCAGCGATGAATGCAAACCCACCGCTGTAAATATCAATCAATCCGAGCTTGATAGGTTCACCCCGGGGCGTGTTCTGCGAGAGGGCCGGCGCGGCAGCCAGCGCAAGCGCGGTGCCGACGGAAAGCAGAACCGAACGTCGATCGGTAATCGCCACTGTTGTCTCCTGTGCGAATGGCGCCCCGATTCTGCTGGCCGAATTTCCCCCTTGTCAAGCATTGAAACCGTCTGGCACACTGCGCCCGCCTCGGGACTGACTGCAGCGACAGCTTCCCGTATCCGAGCCTGCGGGATTCGGCGTGCGTCACGATGTGTCTGCGCGCCCCCACAGCCTGCGAGAGTCGCTTTAAGTTGTGAAACCGCCAGCATGTCAGAGCTTATAGACCTACTCTCCCAGCATCTTGCCTGGATGACCAATCCGGTTGTGTTGGCGCGGCAAACGCTGGCCGGCATTTCAAACGGGATGCTGTTGTTCCTGATCTCGGCGGGCCTTACGCTGATCTTCGGCGTTCTGCGCGTGTTGAACTTTGCGCATGGCGCGCTGTTCATGATCGGTGCATTTGTCGCATGGACCATCGGGACATGGGCAGGCGGTACCAGCATCGGATTCTTTGCGGCGCTCGCAGTGGCTGCGCTGGTGCTTGCGATTCTTGGCAGCATTATCGAGATTACGCTGCTTCGCCGCATCTATCGCGCACCGCATGAATTTCAGTTGCTGCTTACCTTCGCTTTGGTCTTCATCGCGGGCGACGTCGTCAAGCTGATCTGGGGGCGCGAAGACCAGTCCACACCGATGCCTGAACTGTTATCAGGATCCACCGAAGCAATGGGGCTGGTATTCCCGACCTACCGCTTATTCCTGATCGTCACGGGGCTCATCGTTGCGGCCGCGCTCTGGTGGCTGCTGCATCGCACCCGCTGGGGCATTCTGATTCGCGCTGCCACCAACGACCGTGACATGCTGGGTGCGCTTGGAACCGATACGCGACGGCTGTTCACAACCGTCTTCGCGCTAGGTGTCGCGCTGGCCGGGCTGGGCGGTGCGTTGGCAGCGCCTATCGTCTCCGTCAGTCCAGGACTGCATGTGCAGGTCATCATCGATGCCTTCGTCGTCGTGGTCATCGGCGGCATGGGCAGTGTGCTCGGCGCACTGGTGGCTTCGCTTCTGGTTGGCATCGTCAACGCCTGGGGGGTGCTCGCGCTGCCGGGCTGGTCGGTGGTACTGACCTTCGCGTGCATGGCTGTCGTGCTGATCGTCAGGCCCTGGGGTCTGTTCGGGAGTCAGGAGTGAGCCAAGCGCGAATCGGGCTGTTGCTGTTACTTGCAGCGCTGATGCTGCTGCCGCTTGCGCTGTCGGACTTTTGGCTGTTTATTGCAGTTGAAGTACTCGCGTTCGCGCTTTATGCCATCAGCTTCAACCTGCTGATGGGCTATGGAGGCATGCTTTCATTCGGGCACGCCGCTTTCTTTGGGGTCGGGGCCTACACGGGCGCCCTATTGGCCAAAAAAGTAGGTATCACCTCGATCTGGGCTTTTGTGCTGGTGATGCCCGGCGCCATGGCAGTGGCTGCCTTAGTCGCAGTTGCTATCGGTTTCTTCTCGGTGCGGCGTTCGGGCATCTATTTCGCGATGCTCACCTTCGCGTTCCAGATGCTGCTGTATACCGTAGCGCTGAAAGCCACCGGCCTGACGGGCGGCGATGACGGGATGACCGGGCTGCGCCCACCCGGCCTGCTGGCCTCTCCGTCAAACTATTACTACTTCGCGCTCGCCTGGGTGCTGCCTTCGGTGTATGCGCTCTATCGCCTGGTCAATTCACCGTTCGGACTCACGTTGCGCGCACTACGCAACAACCCGCTGCGGGTTCAGTACGTCGGCGTCAACGTGCGCAGCCATCAACTGATCACCTTCGTCGTGGCGGGTGCGTTCGCCGGACTGGCGGGCGCCCTGTTCGCATTCTCGTCGGGTAACGTATTCCCAGGCTGGCTCAACTGGACAGCAAGCGCAACGCCCATCGTCATGGCGGTGCTCGGCGGCGTTCAAAGCTTCCTGGGACCAGCGCTTGGCGCCGCGGTCTATGTGGTGCTCGAGGTCACGATCAGTGGCAGCACCGAATACTGGCCGCTGTTCATGGGGCTGATCATCATGGTGCTGGTGCTGGCGATGCCGCGCGGGCTGGTTGGGTTGCTTGAGCGGGGACGCCGATGACCGCCCCAGGCACGCCCCCCGTCGATGTGCTTGCTGTTGATTCAGTGGCCAAGCGCTTTGGCGGCGTACAGGCTCTGGGTGGGGTCACGCTGCAGGTGAGGCGCGGTGAATTTCACGCGATCATCGGGCCCAATGGGGCTGGCAAAAGCACCTTTTTCAATACGCTCACCGGATTGATCATCCCCGACACCGGGCAGATCGTGTTCGAGGGCCGTTCACTCACGGGTCTTCCGCCCCATGAGCGTGTCCGACTCGGCATGGGTCGAACCTTCCAGATCACGCGTGTGTTCCCCGACCTGACCCTGCTTGAAAACGTGCAGGTGGCGCTTCTTGCGCATGATCGCGCCAGCCTGTTTCCCTGGCGTAATGCGTCCCGTCACCGTCCGGCCGACGCGAGGGCGCTGCTTGAGCGGGTGGGGTTAACCGTCTCCGAACATCTGCCTGCCTCGACGCTGGCGCATGGCGACCGCAAGCGGTTGGAACTGGCCATTACGCTTGCAGGCGAACCAAAGTTGCTGCTGCTCGATGAACCCACTGCGGGCATGGCCGCTCAGGAACGGCTGGAATCGATCCGCATGGTTCATAAGGTGGCGAGCGACCTGGGTCTCAGCTGTCTGTTCACCGAGCATGATATGGCGGTGGTGTTTTCGGTGGCCTCGCGCATCTCGGTGCTGGTTCAGGGCAAACTGCTGATCACGGGTCAGCCCGAAGAAGTTCGCGCGAGCGAACAGGTGCAGCGTGTGTACCTTGGCGAGGCGGTCATCGAACAGGGGGTGAACGGATGAACTTCGAAGCACAACACGAGCACGAGCTGCTGCGCGAAAGCGTGCGCGATTTCTTCGACCGCGAACTGCCCGAAGCCAAGATCCGCGAATACGATCGCGCGCGAAAGATCCCACGCAGCATCTGGAAGCAATTTGCGCAGCAGGGCTGGATGGGCATCAGCGTGCCTGAAGAATACGGCGGCGCGGGCAGTGACATCATGGCTGGTTCAGTATTCTGCGAAGAGCTGGCGCGGCGCTTTCCATCGCTTGCCACCGATTGGCTGCTTACCTCAATGACTGCCCGCGTCTTTCTTGAGGTGGGAAGCGAAGCCCACAAACGCGAATTCCTGCCCAAGCTCGTGCAAGGCGACTTTCTGATGGGATTTGGCATGAGCGAGCCTGGGGGCGGCACGGATGTGCTGGCGCTCAAGACCCGCGCCCAACATAGCGAACAGGGCTGGTCGGTGCGCGGGCAAAAGCTGTATACCTCGCTTGCCGACGACGCTGACGCGATTCTGGTGCTGTGCCGCACGGAAACTCCCGACGAAACCAAGCGCGCACGGGGCCTGTCGCTCGTTCTTACGCCCCGCAACCAGCCAGCGGTCACCGTTCGTCGGCTCGAGCTGATGGGCATGCGCGCCGCGTGCACCTGCGAGGTGTTCTTCGATGATGCGCAGGCACCGCCCGATGCGGTGGTTGGCGAGCGCGGACGCGGCTGGTACCACCTGCTGGCCACGCTCGATGAAGAACGGATTCTGTGCGCGGCGATGTACGTGGGCATCACCAGCGCTGCGCTCGACCAGGCGCTTCAGTACGCGCGCGACCGGCATGCCTTCGGCCGCCCGATTGGCGGATTCCAGGCGGTCCAGCATCCGCTCGCAGATACCGCCACCGAGCTCGAACAGATTCGCCTGCTCACCACCAAGGCCGCCTGGATGCTCGCCAATGGCAAGCCCTGCGCAATGGAAGCCGCCATGGCCAAGCTTGCGGCCACCGAGGCTGCCATCCGCGCAACCGACCGCTGCATGCGGGTGTTGGGCGGATACGGCATGGTGGAAGAAACCCCGATGGAGCGGCTGTTTCGCGATACCCGGCTAGGGCCCTTCAGCCCGATCTCCAACGAGATGGTTCGAAATTTCGTAGGCGAGCGACTGGGCCTGCCACGCAGCTACTGATCTCTGGAGCCTGCTCGCGATGAAAATCACCCGCCACTTCGTGACAGTCGGCAACCGCCGCGTTCACTATCTGCGCGCAGGCAACGGCCCTGCGGTGGCCATGCTGCACGCCTGTCCGGTATCGGCCAAGGTGATGCGGCCGCTCATGAAAATCTTCGCGCGGCGCTTTACCTGTCTCGCCTTCGATATGCCGGGCTTCGGGCAATCCGACAAGCTTCCCATCGCGCAGCCCAGCGTCGAAGATTTCGCTGACGCGCTTGCGGACACGCTGACCGCGCTGGGTATCCAGAAGGCAGCGAGCTATGGTCGACACACCGGCGCCTCGATTGCGGTGGAGTTCGCCGCACGCCATCCCGATCGCTGCTCGATGGCGCTTGCCGATGGCTATGCAGTATTCGCGCAGCGCTACTCCGATGAGGCGCTTGAGCGCTATCTTGAACCGATTACACCGGCCTGGGATGGCGCACACCTGCTGCGGCTCTGGTTCCGCTATCGCGACCAGCATGTGTTCTGGCCCTGGAACGCCCAGGACGACGCGCATCGCTCCGATACCGACGCCCCTGATCCCGAGTTCATCCACCGTGGGGTCATTGAAATGCTCGAGGCGGGTAACGATTACCGGATCGGTTATCGCGCACCGTTTCGGCATCGCGAACTGGCGGTTATCAACGATTTGAAGGTACCTGTCTGCTTCGGCAATCGCCCGGGCGACAGCATGTACAAAACACGGCCGATGTATCCGGCAGGTATCTGGGATGCCGACGTGCCACGCGAGTTCCAGGCCGCATCCGAAATGGAGCTCGAACTGCTGTCGCGCCACCCGGCCGATACCCCTCCGCCGCCCGCGCCCGACTGCGTCGCGCTTACCGGCCGTAGCACCGATCGTTTTATTGAAATCGATGGCACGCAGGTGCTGGTGCGTTCAATGGGCGATCTGACGGGCGACAAGCCGCCCCTGTTAATCATTCATCACGCGCCGGGGTCATCCTGGCTTTACCGCGAGCTGATGGCCAGTCTCAGTCATTCGGTGCCGGTCATTGCCATCGACCTTCCTGGGCATGGTGAATCCGAGCCACTCCCGGGGAACTCGCAGACGGTTGCGACCTGGGCCGACACCGTGGCTGCGGTGCTCGATCATCTGTCGGTCAGCCGGGTCCATGCCCTGGGCCACAACGGCGGCGCAGCGGTCGCGCTCGAGCTCGCTGTGGGTTGGCCGCAGCGCGTGGCCTCACTGCTACTCGATGCGCCGTTCTTCCTGAACGATGCCGATCGGGCGCTCTTTCAATCTCACCCAGCCCCCTCGCTTGAGATCGATCCCGAAGGCGTCCATCTGCTGCGCGCCTGGCATCATCTGCGCGACTCGGAACTGTGGTGGCCCTGGTTCCGGCGCGAAAAGGCTTATCAAAGTCCACGCCCCTCGCGGCTTGACCCGGAGGCGCTCACCGAACGGGCCCGCGAAGTGTTGAAGCAGCCGGCGAGTTATGCAGCGGCCTGGCGTTCGGTCGTTGAGTATCGTTGGGCAGGCCGTCTGGCCGCCTGCGTGCAGCCGCGGGTCGTGCTGGCGGCCCAGAACGACCTCGCCTCGCACCTGATTGAACCGGTTGCGAAAGCCGCTAACGCGCGGGCCCTACGCTGCGAGCCAGCCCAGAAAGCCGACCTGATTCTGCGATTCCTCGACAGCCTGCCTGCAGCCTGCTGTTCGCCCGGCCAATGCAAACCGGGCTGCTGTACCCCGACCCAACCCTGACGATTCCCACAGAGGCCTGCCTTGAGACCCATCGCCATCCAGCCTGCCCACTTCCCCTGGTTTGACTATTCCCGTTATTCATTTTCACTAGGGCTCAAAGCGGGCGCGGGAGCGTATCTGTCAGGGCATACCGCCTCGGAATACGATCCGGAAACCAAGCGCATGGTGGTGCGCGGCGATATGACCACCCAGGTCAGAACCGCCTGGAAAAAAATCGGCGCCATCTTGGAGGCAGCCGGATACGGTTACGGCGATGTGGTGCGTGTGGTCGAGTATCTGCGACCCGAGGGTATTGATCGGTATGCCGAGGCGGCAGCAGTGCGTGCTGAAGTACTCGGATCGAACCGCCCGGCCGTTCACACGGTTCCGGTCAAGAGCCTGTTACGCCCCGAGGCATTTCTGGAAATCGAAGTGACTGCCGGACCGGTTGGTGCTGAAACGCGTTTCGGCGATGGACTGCCCTCGGCGCGTGAATCGGCAGGCGTGGTGTTTTTGCCTTCCGTGCTGCCCACCGACGATCGCGGTAACCTGATCGGCGAAGGCGATATTGCCGCGCAGACGCAGGCCATTTTCGAAAAGGCCGGCCGAATGCTTGCAGCAACCGGGCTGTCCTTTGCCAACGTGGTTAAAACCGTTGACTATCTGCTGCCGGCGGGGCTGGCGGGTTACAAGGCTACCGGCAAAATTCGCCGGCAATTTTTAGGGCCAGTTTATCCGGGTGCGGCGGGCATTCTGATGCCCAAGCTTTGCCATCCTGGCGCGCTTATCCAATACGACTTCATCGCCACGCGCGATCTTCCCGTTGCGGTCAACCCGGGATGGGATCGCTATCAGAAACTCACCTACAGCCCGGCCGTACGTGCGGGCAAACTGCTGTTCATGTCGGGACAGGGGTCGCTGGATCCCGCCACCGAGCGCGTCGTGTTTGATGGCGACGTGGTGGCACAGGCCGAATACACCTACGGCAACATCATCAAGGTGCTGAATGCAGTGGGCGCTGGGCCCGAGCACCTGGTGAAAACCATCGAGTACGTCACGCCAGCGGGTCTGCCGCGTTATCGCGATGTGGCGGCCGTTCGCGCCAAGCTCCTCGCGCAGCCCTTCCCCGCCTCTACTGGCCTGGTCTGCGAAGCACTGCTGCGGCCAGAAATGCAGATCGAGGTCGATCCCTTCGCGATTCTTGACTGACCTTCGAGGTTCGATGTCATGTCACTGCTTACAGACGACCTGCGCGCCATGATCGGTAAACAGGTGCACTATCCGGCCCGCGAACCCATGGGGCGTGCGTCGATTCGCTATTTCGCGCTGGCCATCAACGATGACAATCCGGTGTATCGCGACCCTGCCTATGCGGGGGCTGCCGGCCATGCCGATGTAATCGCCCCGCCGACACTGGTGTGCGAAACCTGCCAAACCGCTGATCGACAGCCCGACGCAGACGGCTATATCGGCCACGACTGGCATCTGCCGGTTGGCAACAGCCGTCTGATCCGGGCAGGTAACGACTACAGTTTTGAACGACCCGTGCTGGCAAGCGACTGGATTTCGGCCACCTGGACGCTTGAGAGCATTGTCGAGAAGCCATCGTCACGCGGCGGCATGCAGCTGTTTGTTCAGTCGGTGGCGCGCTATACCGACGCCGATGGCAAGCTGGTTGCCACCAATCGCGAGACGCTGGTGATTCAGCCGCTCGGGCCGGCAAGCTGAACGCCCGGTAATCAGCCGTCAACGTAATCCAGCCTTCGCAATTTCCTTACGCCGAGCAGCCATGATGTCAGCCACCGCCCCCGCCATGAAGTCCGCCGCGCCGCCCGTGCTGCAGCCGACGGTGGATCCCGCCACGTTAAAGCCGGGCACCGCGCTACCGGCCTGGGAGCACCGCTTCACCGAGGTTGATCTGGTGGCCTACGGGGCTGCAACCTGGGACTGGCATCGCGTTCACTACGATCTCGAGTACGCGCGCAGCCGTAAGCTGCCTGGCGTGCTCATCGACGGTCAGGTGTATGGCGCGATCTTCGCGAAACTGGCTACCCGCTGGGCGGGCCCCCTCGCGTTCTTATCTGGGATGGGGCTCAAGATGCGCTCGATGGCATTCGCAGGCGATACCCTGCGCGCGGAAGGCGATGTGCGATCGGTGGAGGCGCAAGGATCGGGCTACCAGGTTCAACTGGCGCAACGTCTGCTATGCGGCGATCGATTGATTGCTGAATCGCTGACCACGCTGCGGTTCGGGCCGCGCTGAGCCTGGCATCTTAATGGGCTGGCTGACATTCGAATCGCACCGCTGGCAGTCGGCCCCCATGCCCTATGGATCCGGCCCGGTCGAGGTTGCCCGATTGCCTTCGCCAGGCGGCGAGTTTCTGGCGTTTGTCCGCTTTCCGGCAGGATGGTCGCGAACGGTGCCCGTTGTGTATCAGGCCGCCGAAGAATTCGTCATCCTTCAGGGCGAGCTTCGAATCAACGGTCAGTGTTGGGGTACGCGCACCTATGGGTGCGTGCCGGCAGGCATGACCCGCACCGTCACGGAATCGCCTGGAGGTTGTCTCGCCTGGGCCCGTTTCCATGGCTCGCCAAAGCCCGCGCAGGCGGGCGCGGCGCCCTATGAAGCGGCCACACAGGCACTGTGCTTTATTGATCTTGGCGCGCTTGCGCAGCAGCCCGACGTATCCGCCCACTGCCGCTTGCAAAGCCTACCTGGCGGGGAAACCTGGTATGCCCCGGGTTTCGATCCAAGTAGCCTTGGGTCCGACAGCGGGCAACACGATGCGCTCTCGCTCGGTCAGTTCGGCTGGTGGTCCAGCACCCCTCACCAGACCAATCCGCACAATGACTCACCGGCCGCCGGGCCGGCCATCGTTCACAGAACTTCGGAGGCTTTGCGATGAACCTGGCTTCGACGCTCACGCAATCCGCGCTGCGCTGGCCCAATAAGCTGGCGCTCGTTTTTGAGGGCCGTCGCTGGACCTACCGGCAGTGGAACCGCTGGGTCAATCAGACAGCCAATGCGTTTCTCGCCCACGGTATCGGCAAAGGCGACCGTGTCGCGTTCCTCACCTGGAACCTGCCCGAACAGATCACCGGGTTCTATGCGCTGATGAAAATCGGTGCCATTCCCGTGCCGATCAACTACAGGCTGGCGGCCAACGAAATCCGCTACATCATCGACGATTGTGGCGCGAAGATGCTGGTGTTTGAGGAAACGCTGCGCGCGCCGGTGATGGCAATACGCGATCAGCTGTCGGTGCAAAAGCTGATCTATGTCGGCGACACGCCCGGGCCCGGCGAGGTACGGTTTGACGATTTTGTAGCCCCAGGCTCTGACCGCGAACCGGCAGTCGGCGCAAGCTGGACCGATCCAGCAATGATCATGTACACCTCGGGCACCACGGGCCGCCCCAAAGGCGTGGTGCGTTCGCATATCGCTGAACTGGTGGGCGCGATGGCGATGTCCGCCGAATGTGGATTCACCCACGACGACACGCTGCTCAACAACAAGCCGCTATTTCACATCGCCCAACTGCAGATCCAGCTGATGCCGTTCGTGATCAATGGCGGCACCAACATCCTGACGCGCGGCTTCGATGTTCACGAAACGCTGTCGCTGGTGGGCGAAGAAAAAATCACGACCCTGCACGGTGTTCCCACCCAGATGGTCATGATGGTGGCTGCCGATCTCAGCCAGTATCGGCTTGACACGCTTCGCTGCGGATTCTTTGGTGGGCAGACGCTGGCCGACGATGTCACGCGCAAGTGCATGGCGCTATTCCCAAATTTCTTCGCCAACATCTATGGGTCGACTGAAGCGCTGATGGTCACCTCGTGCGACTACCGGCGCCATCCGAACAAACTCGGTAGCGTTGGCAAGGCAGGCCAGACGATGGAAGTTCGCATCATTGGCGCCGACAGCACCGACCCCGACGATCAATGCAAGCCAGGCGAAATCGGTCAGCTGATTGCGCGCGGGCCCAGCCTGTTTACCGGCTACTGGGGGCTGCCCGAGAAAACCGCGCAGACCATCCGCAACGGCTGGTACTTCAGTGGCGACGCTGCGGTGACCGACGACGAGGGCTTCATCACCGTCATGGGCCGCATGGACCACACGATCAAAAGCGGTGGCGAAAATATTCATCCCTCCGAAGTGGAAAACGTGCTGTTCTCGCATCCGGGCATTGCCAACGCTGCGGTGGTCGGGCTGCCCAGCCGCAAGTGGGGGCAGGTTGTGTGCGCAGCCATTATTCGAAAAGATCCCGCGCTGGACGCGGCAGCGCTCGAGGCCTTCTGTCTGGGCAACCCCGACCTTGCCTCGTTCAAGCGGCCGCGGCACTGGTTCTTCGTCGATGAAATTCCGTCGAACCCCACCGGTAAGGTCGAGCGCGGGCGCCTGAAGGATAAGTTGATGGCGGGTCTGACCGCGCCACTCGAGTAAACCTTCTCCCAAAGTCCCGACACCATGTCAGCACTGTTTTTCATCCAGGCCCATATCCCGAACGATGCTGAAGTGCGGCGTCTGTATCGCGAGTATCAGGCCCGTGTCACACCGCTGATCGCCCGCCATGGCGGCCGCCTGCTGGCCACGGGGCAGCATCTCGAAACATTCGAGGGCGAACCGCCTGACAGGCGAGTGGTGATCCTTGAATTCCCCGATATCGATGCGCTGCGCGCATTCTGGACCAGCCCAGACTATGCCGAGGTACGCACGCTGCGCGACGGCTGCTCGGTCACCGCCTGGGCCAT
>CAZORB010000051.1:0-11881 GCA_964581825.1 uncultured Bordetella sp. | reverse complement strand
CCCCAGTCGAACGCCTGGGAATGCGCACCCGGAATCTTCCGCGCCGATCAGATCGCAGCCTGGCGCGCGCTGGTCACTGCCGTTCATGCAGCAGGCGGGCGGATTGCGCTGCAGTTGTGGCATGGCGGCCGCGTTGCCGCCGACCGCTCGGAGAACCCCGAGCCGCCGCTATCGCCTTCCGGCGTCAATGACAACATTGAAGCGGTGACGGTTTGGGGGCGCAACGAAGAGGGCATCTTCCGCAAGATGGCTGCCGTGCCCTCGCGCGCCATGACGGTTGCCGAGATTCAGGCAACGATTGCCGCTTTTGGCGCAGCTGCGCGGGCAGCGCGCGAAGCGGGCTTCGACGCGGTGCAGTTACACGGCGCCAATGGCTACCTGCCGCACCAGTTCATGTCGCCTTATCTGAACCGCCGCACCGATGCCTACGGTGGCTCACCCGAGGCGCGCGCGCGCTTCGCGCTTGAGGCGCTCGAGGCCATCATGGGCGAGTTTCCACGCGACCGCGTCGGGCTGCGTATTTCGCCCTACGCAAGCTTCAACGGCGCGCTCGACCCTGACCCGGAACCGGCTTTCCGCCATTTGGTGCGCGAACTCGACGCCCGCGGCATGGGCTGGATCGAACTGGCAGACACCAATTTCTGGGGCGGGCAGTTTGACCGCGATCGCATGCTTGCGCTGGTCAAACCCGTGTTCAAGGGCAAGGTGATCGTCAATGGTGGCATTGACCCCGACATGGCCGAGCAGCTGATTGCCTCCGGCGCGGTGGACGCGGTGTCGTTCGGACGGCTCTGGATTGCAAACCCCGATCTGCCCGAGCGCATCCGGATGGGCGGTCCGTATACAAAATCGATTACAAGACGCTTTTACGGTGGCGGAACGGACGGTTACAACGACTATCCGACTCTGGCACAGGAGCGGGCGAAGCCGGCGGCCTGATTAAATGGTTAGCGCGGGGAGCGCCCACGCCGCCACCCCCGCGCGTACCCTCGCCCAGTGCACCGCCGCCTGCGGCATCAGCCACTGCAGGCCATAGCGCATCCGCTCGAGCTTCTGCTGGGCAAATTGACGATCGGGATGGGTGCTGGCCGCGCGCGCACTGGCTGCAAACGCCCAGCCCAGCATCGCGTACGACACACCTCTTAGCCATTCATCGGCCACCCGAGGCACGCACTCGGTATCGGTGGCTGACGCCTCGCGCACCTGCGTGAGCGCGTCGTCCAGGGTGCACACCGTGTCGCGCAGCATCTGCGCGAAATCAGCCAGGCCCGCAGCCTCACACCGGTCCGCCTCCACCTGCATCTCTCCTTGCCACTCAGCAAGCGCCCGGCCGCCGTCGCCAAGCACTTTCCGCTGCAGCAGGTCAATCGCCTGAATCTCGTTGGTGCCTTCATAAATCATGGCGATTCGGCTGTCGCGAAGCGACTGCTCGATGCCCGTATCGCGCACATAACCGTAGCCGCCAAACACCTGCAGCGCTTCGCTCGCGCCCTGAAAGCCCTGATCGGTGAGGAAGGCCTTGATGACGGGCGTGAGCAGTCCGGCCAGCGCCGCTGCGCGCGCGCGCGCAGCGGTATCGGGGTCGTGGGCGGCCTGATCCAGCGCATGCGCAGCGCGGTAAGCGAGCACACGCTGGGCCTCGGTAAGCGCCTGCCTTCGAAAGAGCAGATGCCGAACCGCCGCGTGCGATGCGATGGGCGCAGCGCCCGCCCCGGATGACGTAGCAGAGCGCCCCTGCTTGCGCTCGAGCGCATAGCGCACCGCGTTCTGTGTGCTGATTTCCTGGTGCCCGAGACCCTGCAGGCCAACATGCAGACGCGCCGAGTTCATCATGAGAAACATGGCAGCGAGCCCCCGATGGGGCTCACCGACCAGCCAGCCGGTGGCCGCCTCGTAGCGCATCGCACAGGTTGCACTGCCATGAATGCCCATTTTGTGTTCGAGACCGGTGCAGTGCATGGTGTTGCGCAAGCCGTCGGGTAACACTGCTGGCACCAGCGCAAGCGAAATACCGCGTGTGCCAGCCGGTGCATCGGGAAGCCGGAATAGCACCAGATGAACAATGTTGTCGGTGAGGTCGTGGTCGCCGCCCGAGATGAAAATTTTATCGCCGGTGATCGCCAGCGACCCGTCCGTTCGCCAGTCGCCGCGGGTGCGCAGCAGCCCGAGGGCGCTGCCGGCCTGCGGCGCGGTAGGGGCGGTGGCTGCAAGCCACTCACCACTGACGATCTTGGACAGATAGCGCGTCTTCAGTTCATCACTGGCGTGCGCGCGCAGGGTTTCGTACGCGCCATGCAGCAGATCGGGGTACATCGACCAGCCGTGGTTGCATGCGCTTAACATTTCGCGTGTCGCCGCATCCACCAGCATCGGCAGCCCCTGACCGCCCCATTGGGGATCACAGGGCAACGCGGGCCAACCCGCTTCTACGAACTGACGATAGGCGGACGCAAAGCCCTGCGGCGTACGGACGCGTCCAGCGTCATCGAGCTGGCAGCCCTCGCGATCTCCGACCGAATTGATTGGCAACAGCTGCTCGGACGCAAACCGTGCCGCCTCCTCAAGCACTGCCGCCGCGGTCTGCGCATCAATCGCCTGATTGGACAGCCACTGCGCCCAACGCCCGGGCGCCTCGAGCACATGCTCGATCACAAACCGCATGTCAGCGATCGGTGCCTGATAGTTCCAGCTCATGAGGGGAAATCCTGTCAGCGGACCGGAGTTAGCGACGCTCAACCTTGGCCGCACGCTTCTGCAGAAACGCCCGGACCCGCTCCTTTGCCGCTTCGTCACCCTGAGCAATCGAGGACATGAGCGATTCAACAAACAGGCCTTCCGAGGGCCCCATTTCGCTGATACGGGGCAGCGCCTGCGTGATCGCATAGTTGGAGAGCGGTGCATTGCCGGCGATTCGGGCAGCCAGTTCAAGCGCCTTCGCCAGGCCCTGCCCGGACGGCACCAGGTAGGTGGCCAGCGATGCGGCCAGCCCCTCATTGGCATCCAGCACCCGACCGGTGAGCATCATGTCGGTCATGAGTGCAGTGCCCGCGAGCCGCGAGATGCGAACCGATCCCCCCCCGCCCACAAAAATGCCGCGGGTGCCTTCGGGTAGCGCGTAGAAGGTGCCGGCCTCGGAAACACGAATGTGTGCGGACGCCGCAAGCTCAAGCCCGCCGCCCACCACCGCGCCATGCAGCACCGCAATGACCGGAACCGGCCCAAACTGAATTGACTCAAAACAGGCATGCCAGGCCCTGGAGTGATGGATGCCCTCAGCCACGGTGCGTTCGCTGACTTCGGACAGGTCAAGCCCGGCGCTGAAATGATCACCTTCGCCGCTGAGAATGAGCGCGCGGACATCAGAGGGCAGATTGACAAATACCGTGTGGATTTGCCGCAGCATTTCGTCGCTGACTGAATTGCGTTTTGCGGGTCGGTTCAGGCGCAGATGGAACACCGGCCCACCACGCTCAAGCCGCAGCAGATCGAGACCCGATAACGGACCCGACTGGGGCTGGAAGGGTTCAAGAGCAGGCACAGCAGGCAATGCGGCAGCAGTCATCGGGGTTCTCGCAATCAGGCAATCACGACACGGGGATTGGATTCGGCAGCGTAAAGCGTTTCGACATCGGCCGAGCGCCGTTGTAACACCATCCGCTGGTTGATATAGCCTTTGTCGGTAATTTCGCCGGCGGCCATGCTCGGTGCGTCGGTGAGCAGCAGTAACCGGCGCGGCGACTGCGACGAGCCACCCGCCTGCGCAGCGTGCGCGGCAAGTTTCTCCTTGAGCTGCGCTTTCACAGCTCCGAGCGGCTCTGCCCGAGCGGCCTCAGACAGAAACAGGAGCGCACCGACCTCCGTTCGATCGTGCCCGGTAATGACCGCGTCCTGCACGAGCGGCGCCAGCGCAGTGACCAGCGCAAGGCGCAGTGTGCCAACGGATACCCAGGTGCCGGTGGTGAGTTTGAAATCTTCCGCGACGCGACCATTGAACACGACGCCCGAGGTGGGATCGGTTTCGTCGAGTAGATAGCCTGCATCACCAATGCGGTAGTACCCCGTCTCATCGAACGCTTCGCGGGTCGCCGTGTCGTTACCTCGATAGCCGGGAAAGATATGCGGACCGCGGATTCGCATTTCGAGCTTGCCCGCATTCGGGACAAATTTCAGATCGACGCCCGGCATCGGCAGACCGATGACACCGGGCCGGTCAAGTTGCCAATGCGCGGCGGTAATGGCGGGCGAGGTTTCCGTAGAGCCCCACGAGGTCGTAAACCATACTGGCTCGGTGCGCACGCGCGCCGCCACCGCCTCAAGACGCTGCCAGGTGGCCACCGGCATGCCCGCGCCCGCATAAAACACCATGCGCATACGCTCGAAAAATCGCCTCGCAAGCGCGGTATCGGATTCAAGCGCGGGCAGCAGCATGTCATAGCCGCGTGGTACGTTGAAGAACACCGTTGGCTGCACCTCACGCAGGTGTGCAATGGTGCGATCAATGAGGCCGGGAACCGGCCTGCCGTCATCGATGAACAGCGTGCCGCCGTTGCGAAGCACGATATTCAGATTGTGATTGCCGCCGAAGGTGTGGCTCCAGGGAAGCCAGTCGAGCAGCACAGGCGGCTCAGCCGCCAGAAAACGCAGCGTCTGGGCAATCATCTGCTGGTTCGCGCAGAGCATACCGTGCGTATTGATGACCACCTTGGGATGCCCGGTGGAGCCAGAGGTGAGCAGATATTTCGCATGCGTGTCTGGACCCACGGCCGCAAATGCCTGCTGAACCTGCTCGGTTTCACGCGCCTTCAGCAGTGAATCGAAGGCAATGGCGCCCGGATACGACTCAGCGCCGCGACTGAACACCACCGGCACGGCGACCGCGCTTGCAAGTACCGCTGGTCCGTAAGTGCCGGCATCCGAGGCGTAGACCAGGCCAGGTTCAAGTGCAGCCAGGATGCCGCGAATACGGCTGAAATCGCCGCCCGCCAGCCGGCAGTAGGCGCTGCTCACCGTACAGGCGGCGCGCCCCACATGCATGGCTGCAAGCATGAGCACCAGATGATCGACAGAATTGTCGGACAGGATGACCACCGGCGCGCCCGGGGCGAGCTTCAGATCAAGCAGCGACTGTGCAACCGACCCGACTGCCCCCCTCAGCTCCGCCCAGGTGAGCGAGCGCCAGCCTGGCGACACGGCGGCGATCGACAGCCCGGTCGGCTCAGCGAACGCAAGCGCACCGGGCTTTTGCCGGGCCCAATGCTCAAGCCAGACGCCGATCGACCGGGCCCAGGGCTTGAGCGGTTCAGGCGAGCGCAGCAGGAACGCTCCCTCACCCAGATCGATGCGCTCAACTCGACGGGGCGCAAGCATCGCTTCGTCAGAAAAGAAATTCGGGGCCTGCGGCGAGCTCATCGGGTATCTCCTGAGGCGCTTACTTCCATACACATGTGTATGTGTTTGGAAAATGATACTTCTCAAATGAGGATGAGCACAACCAGAGTTTTCTCTTTGAAGCCGCTCCATACACCAGCGTATGGCATCATTGTCGATATGACTACCGTAACCCGTTCGAAGCGCCCCGTTAGCGCGCCAGTCAAGCGCCAGCCGCGTGCCAAGCGCCCAGCGCCTGTCCGCGAAGCGCTTACCCCTGATTCCTGGATCGATGCCGCCACGGAGGTGCTGGTCAATGAGGGAATCGACCATGTCCGAATCGACGTGCTGGCCGATCAGCTTGGTGTCACGCGAGGAAGCTTTTACTGGCACTTCCGCGATCGGGAAGATCTGCTGCGCCGTGTGCTCCAGGCGTGGAGCGAACGCGCCACGCTGGCGCTTACCCGCAGGCTAGCCAGCGCCAGCAACGATCCGCAGGCGCGCCTGCGTGACATGATTTCGCTGCCGCACCGCGGCCAGGCGGCCGAACGCGCGGCACGCATTGAACTTGCGATCCGTGCCTGGGCCAGGCGCGACCCGCTCGCTCGCCAGGTGCTCGACGAGGCTGACCGAAGCCGTCTCGCCTACCATGAGCACACCTTCCTGGCGTTAGGCCTGCCCGTCGCGCAAGCACGAGCGCGCGCCTTCATTACCTACGCGGCGGAAATTGGCGAATCGCTGCTACACCACCACGGCGACCCGCGCGCCCGCGCCGACCGGCAGCGCGAGCTTGAGGCACTGGTCACGCAGGCGCCGTCTAGCCGTGCTGCAAAAACTCTTCAAGAGCCTGCGCGGAAGGCAACACGTAGCCCGAGTGTGGCGCGCGGCTCGCCACGTGGCCGGTCAGCCGGCTAAGTTTTACGGCCATTTCGGCGGCTTTCACCAGCACCGTTACGCCGTTCACAATGGGCACGCCGTCAATGGCTGCGCCCGGTTCCTCGGCAAACATCATCATCGGCAGGCCCCCCGTGGGCACGATCACATCGGCGCCGTCGTCGATCAACCGCCGCGCCTCGTCTTCGAACTGGCGTTGCAGGGGTACCTTACGGTCAGCCGAGGCAAAGCCAGCCATGTAGTCCGGAATGCTGGCATTAATCGAACGGATACCAACCACCCGATCGCGCAGGCCGTAGCGCGCCACCTGATCGGCATGCAGCGGAACGAACGCAGGATTGATCGCGAGTAACCCCAGCCGTCGGCCTAGCGTGCAGGCGTGCAGCATGCTGGTTTCCCCTAGACCCAGCACCGGAATATTGACCGTGGCACGCGCCTCCTGGAGCCCCACATCTTGAAAATGGTTCATATAAAAAGCGGCATAGCCCTCGCGCTCAGCGCGAATCGCCGCCCGGATGACCTCGCGTGAGAACCGGAACTCGGACACCGCATGCACAGTGGTGACCGACGGTGTCGTGGTGTGAAACCGAACCTCGAAATCGGGGTCACTGCAGCGGGCGATGTGCGGCAGCAGCCGCTCAAGATACGGTTTGTGACCGATACGGTCGGTGGCGCCCTGGGCCCAGATCAAAGTTTTGGCAGATGGCGTTGACATGGCGAGGTCTCCCGGAACAGTGAGCAGAGTATAGGCGTACCCAAAGACCCCTGATTTGGGCGTATGGCAACAGATCCTTAACATCTAGCGTCTGACCCAACCGGCACCTCTCAGGAGCGTCCATGAATCTGTCCCGATGCGTTGCCCCCTCCCGCCGTCTGATCTCGGCTGCGGCCATGATCGGCGCCCTGCTGACCTCTGCCAGCGCCCTTGCTCAAGAGTGGCCCGCCCGACCGGTCAAACTGGTCGTACCGTTTGCCGCAGGCGGCTCGGCCGACGTCTTCGGCCGTCTGGTTGCTACGCGACTGCAGGAAACTTTCGGTCAGAGTTTTGTCATTGAAAACAGGCCCGGCGCGGGCTCGATCATTGGAACCGACGTCGTCGCAAAAAGCCCAGCTGATGGCTATACGTTCCTGATCATGTCGAATACGCACACCATCAACGAGTCACTCACAACCAACAAACCGTTTCAGCTGATGCGTGACTTCGATCCGGTTGCGCCCATCAATGAATCCGACCTGGTTCTGGTGGCCCGCACCGGCCTTCCTGCCTCAACCGTTGCCGAGGTATTGAGCAGCGCCAAGGCCAAACCCGATGGCATGACCTACGCGTCCTCAGGAAGCGGGACGCCCTACCACCTCGCAGGCGAATTGTTGAAGTCCATGGCAGGGATCAAGATTGTTCACGTGCCCTACAAGGGCAGCTCGCAGGCCCGCACCGACGTGCTGGGTGGTCAGGTCGACATGATGTTCGACGCCATTCCAACCATGGTTTCCCAGGTTGCCGGTGGCAAGGTCAAGGCAATTGCAACCACCGGGCGTAATCGCTCGCCCATCATGCCCAACGTTCCAACGGTGTCTGAGGCAGGCGTACCCGGCTACACGATGACCATCTGGATTGGTGTCATGGCACCCAAAGGTACGCCCGCCGCAATCGTCAATCGGCTTAACGCTGAGATCAACAAGGTCACCGCGGATACGGAGCTTCGTAAGCGCTGGTCCGCACAGGGCACCGCTGCCATGACCATGACCGTTGCTGAATTCGGCAAGTTCCTGAACGAGGACATCGCGCAGTGGGCTGGCGTTGTAAAGAGCGCAGGCATCAAGGCCGACTGACCATGACGCAGCCGATTGCCGCGCTATGCGCGGGTGCGTCTCAGGGGCTGGTCACGAGTATCGCTGAGCGTCTGCGTAGCGAACTCGGCGTGCACACCACCGGCCGCTTCGGCGCGGTCGGTGCGATGAAGGAAGCATTTGTCGCAGGCGAGGACTGCGACTTCATGATTCTGACCGATGCCATGATTCGGGCCATGGCAGCCGACGGGCTGCTGCACGCTGACACCGTTACGCCGCTTGGCTCGGTTCGCACGGGCGTTGCCGTGCCGGTGGGCCAATCGCTGCCTGACATCAGTACCGCCGAGGCACTGGCATCGGTGTTCACGCGTGCATCAAGCTTGTGGATTCCTGATACCGTCAAATCAACCGCCGGCATCCACATGCGGAAGGTGATCAATGCGCTGGGGCTCGCAGCGTCGATGGAACCGAAGCTGCGCGAATTCCCCAACGGCGCTACCGCCATGCGGGCGATGGCTGAGTCTGGCGATCCGGCTGCGATCGGTTGCACTCAGGTATCAGAGATTCTTTTCACGTCCGGCGTGGCGCTCGTAGGGCCGCTCCCCAAAGTGTTTGAGTTGGGAACGGTTTACTCCGCAGCGGTCAGTTCGCGCGCCGCGAATGCGGCCATGGCGCAAAGCGTGATCGCGCTGCTTGCGTCCGAGTCGAGCGCAGCCTTGCGAAGCCAATGCGGATTTGAGTGAGGACTGACAGGGCGCCGCGCCTCCGCACGCCCCAGCAGCGCGCGCGGCGCACCAAGGTCTGAATCAGCGGCGCACCAACTTAGAGGCCTCGCGCCCATTTGGTGCAGCCTTGCCAGCGCGTCGCCTGGCGCCAGCCGCTTTATGCCTGGCATGTGGCTTGCTGCGAATTGTCCATCCTTCCCCTACGGACAATCCGCCATGCAATTCAATCGTCGCTCATTCGTCACCAAGGGTGCTATTGCCGGCGCGGCCGCCACGACGCTCGCCGCCCCCGCTATTGTCAAGGCTCAGTCCACCATCACCTGGAAGATGACGAGCGCCTACGTCAAAGGATCCCCGTTCTACATGGACGGCCCTGGTAGCGCCACCGATCTGGCACGCCGGATCGAAGCCATGTCCAACGGGCGGCTTCGCATTCAGGTATTTGGCGCCGGGGAACTTGTCCCCGCTTTCGAGGGCTTCGATGCAGTGCGCGCAGGCACTGTCGAAATGAATCACGCCAACAGCTATTTCTGGACGGGCAAAACCTTTGCTGCCCAATACTTCACCGCAGTGCCGTTCGGTATGAACTTTCAGGGCATGAACGGCTGGCTGTATGACGGCGGCGGCATTGACCTGTGGAGCGAGGTGTACGCGCCTTTCGGCATGATCGCGATGCCCTGCGGTAATACCGGCGTGCAGATGTCTGGTTGGTTCAAGAAAGAGATCAACTCCGTTGCAGATCTGAAGGGCCTGAAGATGCGAATTCCAGGCCTCGCCGGCAAGGTGTATTCGAACCTGGGCGTAGACGTGAAGGTACTGCCGGGCGGCGAGATTTTCCCTGCGCTCGAACGTGGCGTGATCGATGCTGCCGAATTTGTGGGCCCCTTCCAAGACAGGCGCTTGGGCCTGCACAAGGCGGCCAAGTTTTACTACACCACCGGCTGGCATGAATCAGCCACCGTGTCGGAACTGCTGATTAATCGAGCGGCCTGGCAGAAGCTGCCGCGCGATCTGCAGGCGATCGTCGAGAACGCCGCTGCGGCCTGCAACGTAATCAGCGAAGCCTGGTGCCAACGGGCCAATTCAGATGCGATGGACGATCTGGTGAAGAACCACAAGGTCATCGCGAAGCCCCTTCCGGATGCCGTCATCAAGGCGCTGCGCGCAGAGACCGATAAGGTGCTTGCCGAATCAATCGCAAAGGATCCGCTTACCAAGAAAGTTCACGACTCCTATTTCGCATTCAAAGCGAAGTACGATCGCTGGAGCGAAATCAGCGAAGAGGCGTATCACGTTACCGTTCGCGGCTGAGCACCGGGATGGCTGAGCGCCAGTCTGCTGGAGGCGGTCGCTGGCCCGCCCGTATCGAATCGCTGATCGATGCGGTGGGTCGGCTCACGCTCTGGATTGCGTTGCTGATGATCGCGCTCGTCGCGGTCAATGTGATTCTTCGTTACTCGCTGAGCTTTGGCTCGGTGTGGGCGCAGGAGCTTGAGTGGCATCTGCTCGCAGCAATGATTCTTCTGGGACTCAGCTACGCATTGCAGCGCGGAGAAAATGTTCGCGTCGACGTCTTCTACGCGAACTACAGCCCTAAAACCAAACGACTGATTGACCTCGTTTCGATCGCGCTACTGTTTTCGGTGGCCGCGCTCTTCGTCAAGCTGAGCATCCCTTACGTGATGCAGTCGTACTCGATTGGCGAAATCTCGCAGGATCCTGGCGGCCTTCCCTTTCGCTGGATGATCAAGGCGTTGATCCCGCTGGGCTACACCCTGGTGGCGCTTCACTGCATAGCTCAGTTCGCACGGCGTTGTTTGGATCACCACGATGCTTGAGCCGCAAACCCTCGCGATCTTGATGCTGGCCGCGTTTTTCGCGCTGCTGATGATAGGAATTCCGGTGGCCACCACGCTGGCCGTCGTGGGTTTCGTATTTGGCTGGATAGGATTTGGCGACGGCCTCTTCAATCTGCTTCCCGCACGCTTTTACGGCATTGTTGCTGGCTATCAGTGGATGGCCATTCCGCTCTTTGTCTTCATGGGCGTGATGCTTGAAAAATCTCGCCTGGCCGACGATCTGCTCGACGTTATGGGTCTGGTGGCTGGCGGTGTGCGCGGCGGAATGGGCGTTGGCATTATTCTGTTTGGTGTTCTGATGGGCGCCACCACCGGGATCGTTGGTGCAACGGTGATCACCCTTGGGCTCCTGACCCTGCCCACGCTGATTCGGCGCGGCTACGACAAAGGAATTGCCTGCGGTGCAATCTGCGCCTCGGGCACATTGGGCCAAATTATTCCGCCCAGCCTGATCCTGATCCTGCTGTCCGACATCATGCAGCTGTCGGTTGGCACGCTGTTCGCCGCTGCGGTTATGCCAGGTCTGCTGCTCGCAGGTCTCTACATCATCTATCTGCTGGTTCGCGGCTGGATGAACCCCGAGCTGATGCCGCCGATTCCGTTAGAGGAGCGGCTCAAGGTAAGTCGGCGCGAACTGATGATTCGATTCTGGAAGGTCGTGGTACCCCCCGTCCTTCTCGTGCTGTGTGTTCTCGGGACGATTGTCGGGGGCGTGGCGGCACCCACTGAGGCAGCATCAATGGGCGCAGTGGGGTCGGTGTTGATCACTCTGGGTGCCCGGCGGTTATCGTTCAAAGTGCTGAAGGAGGTTGCCCTCGAAACCTCCAAGATCACTGCGATCATGATGCTGATTCTGATGTCAGCTCAGGTCTTCGCACTGGCCTTTCGAGGACTGCAGGGCGAAGAAGTGATCACCAAGATGTTTGATCTGATCCCTGGCGGGGTCAACAGCGATATCTGGTTCATGATGCTGCTGATCTTCGTGCTCGGCTTCTTTATCGAGTGGATTGAGATCAGCTACATCGCGGTGCCGCTGTTTTTGCCGGTGCTCATCAAACAGGGCGTCGACCCCGTCTGGCTTGCCATGCTGATCACGGTCAACCTGCAATCGTCGTTTCTGACGCCGCCATTCGGCTGGTCTCTGTTTTACCTGAAGGGCGTCGCGCCACCCGAGGTATCCATCAAGGACATCTATCGCGGGGTTGTGCCCTTCATCGCGCTGCAGGGAGTTGCGCTATTCCTGGTGTT
>CAZORB010000050.1:0-26288 GCA_964581825.1 uncultured Bordetella sp. | reverse complement strand
GGTTCAAGTCGCAGCAGCACCATGGTGTCCTCTTCCTGCCGCAGGCTGGAGATGAACAGATGGGCCGGTTTGCGGTCATGACCGAATTTGAGCGTGAGCTCGGCAGGGCGCCCCGAACCGATCACCTGTTCAACCGTGACGCGAAACGCGGAAGTCGCCTTGGGCCCCAGAAAGCTGTCGATGGTGCGCGCGGAAAGTGATTCGCGGTCGAGCCCGAAGTAAAGAGAGGCTGCGCGGTTGGCCTCGACAATGGTGTGCTCGTCGGGTTGAACGATCAGGATCGGATCGCGGATAACGTCAAGCAGCTGCCGATGCTGATTTTCGATTCGCCGCAGCCGCAGATAGTCGGTTTCCATCCGCTGCTGGGCTTCCAGGAGCCTGGCCTGCAGCGAGGCCACCACGCGAAGGTCTCGACCGACCGCGACCATCTGACCCGAGTCGCCTACCCGGATCAGGGAAAACAGAATTGGGATATCGCGCCCGGAGGCGTCGATGTGGTTGATATGCCGCCAGCGCGATGTACGTCGACCGGACCCTGCTTCGCGCAGCAGTTCCTCGACTTTCGGACGGCTTTCGCTGGTGACCACCTGAGCCCACAGCTGGCCGTTCCAGTGCTGAATGTCCTGGGCTGGCCAATCGTCGGTACCCATGGAGACGCTGGAGATCACGCCATCAGCGTTTAGCACCAGTGCGATATCGGATGCAGCTTCGACCAGCGCTGCGCTGGCCTCGGCATCCAGGGCGGCAAGTTTGCCGCGAGACCCGTCAGCGTGACCCAACCGAGTGCTCCGTCAGTAGGCGGACTGCCTGATTGAGCGCGTCGGTGGCATCACCCGTGACGCAGTCCGCGTCAAGACGCTCGACGAGTCGAGGGAAGAACGGCACAGCAGCCCCGCCAACCATGATCAGAGGATTAAAGCTTCTGGATGCATTGCGGACGCGGAGTATAAAGGCTCCGGCCGAACGGATATCAGTTTCCGAGTTAAGCGATAGCCCGATGAGCTGCGGGCGCATCGAGGTGATCTGGCTGATCAGCGCGGCTTCCTCGCCATGACCCAGGCGGGTGCGCCAGCCGGCACGCGCGAAAAATGCGCGAACCATCTGGATTCCGAGCCGATGCATGGCGCCGGGCATGGTGCAGAAGAACGCTGAGAAAGTGACTTCAGGCTGCATGCTGCCTGCAGGCGGATGTACCCCGGAGCGCGACTGGAAGTCATCGAGCAGGCTTGAAAACAGCTGCTGAAGATGCCCGAGCCCGATCGTGACATCGGTGAAGCTCAACCGGTCATCGCTCCAGCCCTGGCCGAGATGCTGCGCGGCCGGCTGAACCACCTGAAGGAAGATCGCCTCGACCGGCACACCGCTGTGACGCAACTGCGTGATTAACTCGGCTGCCGCATCGGCACGACCCTGCTGGCAGAACTGCGCAAGTTCCAGCGCATGAACCAGTAGCGGGCCCACCTGGGGCGGACCGTCGCCAAGATTCATTGACGCGACCGGGCGTCCGGGCCAGGTGACACGATCGTTGGGTGCAACAGGCCCTGGACCGCAGGCAAGACGAGTCAACCGCGGAACGACTTCATTAAGAAGCAGTTCCAGCAACGGCTGGCCGGGCTGATCCGGCGCACCGGACTGCCCTGACTTCATGGGGATCTCCTCAGGAACCAGCGTACGGACTGGCGGTTGCCAGCCGACACTACCCCGGTCTAGCCGCGACTGTTGCCGATTCTGGCTAGGGTGTCCAGCTTTATGAGAGTCCCCGAGCAACGGCATGCTCATTTGAGTTTGCCCCTGTTCACCGCCTGTCTCCAGATGTCTTGGACAGCAATAATCCTCTCGCCGCGTTCAAATGTCAATTTGCGTGGACGTAAATCTAGGTTGACATTTTTCCGGCTCGGTCCTAGAGTCGGTCGGTAGTGGCGTCAGGGTCGCTCAGACCCCGAATGCCCGCTTTAAGGGGAAGCAATGTCGCGAACCATGACCGGAGTCATCCCGCCCACCGGGCAGGAGGCAGCGCTGCGTCCGGTGTACACAGCGGAGGAGCGCGCTCGACGCGACGCCACGCGGTGGACGCTGGTGCAGGGCGTGCTTGCGCCGTTGCAGTTCGCAGTGTTTCTCGCAAGCCTCGCACTGATCGTGCGCTACCTGGCTACCGGTGAGGGTTGGGCGATGGCCGTGGCATCAGTGGTTGTAAAAACCTTGGTGCTCTACCTGATCATGGTGACCGGCGCGATCTGGGAAAAGGTCGTGTTCGGCCAATACTTGTTCGCCCGCTCGTTTTTCTGGGAAGACGTGGTGAGCATGCTGGTCATCGCCTTGCATACCGCCTGCCTGGTAGCGTGGTTTGCTGGCGACACACTGCTCGATGCGCGCAGTCAGGTCATGCTCGCGCTGGCCGCTTACGCGAGCTATGCCATCAATGCAGCCCAGTTTTTGTACAAGCTGCGTCGAGCCCGCCAGGAGCGTCCCGCATGAACGCCAGAATTCCGATTTCTGCGCAAGCGTGCGCCCGCCCCGAACCTGAAGTGTTGCGGGAGCGTGGACAACGTGAGGTTTTTTGCGGTCTGACCGGCATCATCTGGCTTCATCGCAAGATCCAGGACGCGTTTTTCCTCGTGGTTGGATCGCGTACCTGCGCGCACCTGCTGCAGTCAGCGGGTGGCGTCATGATTTTTGCCGAGCCGCGGTTTGCCACGGCGATCATTGACGATCGCGATTTGGCCGGGCTCGTTGATGCCAACGAAGAGCTTGATCGGGTGGTCGGGCAGTTACTCCAACGTCGCCCTGACATCCGGCTGCTGTTTCTGGTGGGGTCATGCCCATCGGAGGTCATCAAGCTTGATCTCGCTCGCGCTGCGCAACGGCTTGACGCCCAGCACCGCGATTCGGTCCGCGTACTAAGCTACTCCGGTAGCGGCATCGAAACCACGTTCACGCAAGGTGAGGATGCCTGCCTGGCCGCTCTCGTGCCGCAGATGCCTCCCTCCAATGCTTCCGAACCATCGCTGCTGGTCGTGGGGTCGCTCGCCGATGTCGTCGAGGATCAACTGACCGACCTGTTGCGCGAACTGGGCATTGCCCGCGTCGACTGCCTGCCGCCAAGACGTGCACGCGACCTGCCCGCGCTGTCACCCGGTACGCGCTTTCTGCTCGCCCAACCCTTCCTTGGCGATACGGCGCGCGCGCTCGAGGCGCGTGGTGCGCAGCACATTCCGGCGCCATTTCCGCTGGGCGAGCACGGCACCACCGGCTGGCTGATGGCGGCTGCGCAGGCCTTTGGAATAAGCGCCGATCGCGTGCAAACCGTTACCGCACCGGCACGCGCGCGAGCGCGCCTTGCGCTCGAGCGCTGGAAGCCGATGCTCGAAGGTCGAAGCGTTTTCCTGTTCCCCGACTCACAACTGGAGCCGCCGCTGGCCAGGTTTCTGGCGCAGGAACTTGGCATGAGGCCTACCGAGGTCGGAACGCCTTATCTGCATCGGGCGCTGCTCGCCCATGAGCTGCAGGCCTTGCCCGAGGGTGTGCGGCTCTCTGAAGGCCAGGATGTCGAACGGCAGCTGGAGCGCTGCCGTGCCGAGCGCCCCGACCTGGTGGTCTGCGGACTGGGGCTTGCCAATCCGCTCGAGGCGGAGGGCTTCACCACCAAATGGTCAATTGAGCTGGTGTTCAGCCCGATCCAGGGTTACGAGCAGGCAGGCGATCTGGCTGAACTGTTCGCGCGCCCGTTCGTGCGCCGCGAACGCATCAGCGCGCTGCTCGAGGAGGCGCACCGGTGAAGCTCGCACTCTGGACCTACGAAGGCCCACCGCATGTCGGAGCGATGCGGGTCGCCACTGCGATGCGCGATGTGCACTACGTTCTGCACGCGCCACAGGGCGACACCTATGCCGACCTGCTTTTCACAATGATCGAGCGTCGCAACAAACGCCCGCCCGTCACCTACACCACGTTTCAGGCCCGAGATCTTGGCGGAGACACTGCTGAGCTCTTTAAGCGTGCGGCCTCCGAGGCATTCGAACGCTTCAAACCGCGCGCGATGATGGTTGGCGCGTCGTGCACTGCCGAGCTCATTCAGGACGACCCGGGCGGACTCGCGCAAACCCTGGGGTTACCCATTCCAGTCGTGCCACTTGAGCTGCCCTCCTATCAGCGCAAGGAAAACTGGGGCGCTGCGGAAACGCTTTTGCAAATGGTGCGTGCGTTGGCGCGCGCGCCGTCATCGCCCGACGCGGTACCCGGTGCAAGGCTCCGCTGCAACATCCTCGGACCGACCGCGCTCGGATTTCGGCATCGCGACGATCTGATCGAAATCCGTAGGCTACTCGAGGCTATCGGCATCGATGTCAACGCAGTCGCGCCGTGGGAGGCCAGCCCATCTGATCTCGCCCGGCTGCCCGAAGCGGGCTTTAATGTCGTGCTGTATCCCGAAACCGCAGGCCTGGCCGCGGGGTGGCTGCGCCGTCAGTTCAAACAGCCGCACACCCATACCGTACCGATTGGCGTGCAGGCCACTGAGGCCTTCATCCGCGAAGTCTGCACGCTCGCAGGGCTTGAACCCGAGGCCGCGATCGAACGTTGCCGGCGCGCCTGTCCGGGCCATTCAGCGTGGTACAGCGCCTCGGTCGACGCCACCTATCTCACGGGTAAGCGCGTGTTCGTGTTTGGCGATGCCACCCATGCCATCGCGGCCGCGCGCTACGCCAGCACGGAGCTCGGGTTCACTGTAGTGGGCCTTGGCACCTACAGCCGCGAATTCGCCCGCGAAGTGCGTGAGGCCGCAGCGAGTTATGGGGTCGAACCGCTGATCACCGATGACTACCTCGAGGTTGAGCAGACGGTCGCCTCGCTGCAGCCCGATCTCGTGCTGGGTACGCAGATGGAGCGCCATATCGCCAAGCGACTCGGCCTGCCCTGCGCGGTCATCTCTGCGCCTGTGCACGTGCAGGATTTCCCCGCACGCCATTCACCGCAGATGGGCTACGAGGGTGCCAACGTTCTATTCGATACCTGGGTTCATCCGCTCATGATGGGTCTGGAGGAACACCTGCTTGGCATGTTCCGAGACGATTTTGAATTTCATGCGGGTGCTGCGCCCTCGCATCTGGGAAGGGCAGCGTCATCACGCACAGCGCAAGCCGTGACAGAGCCGGCGCCCGAACAGGCTGGCGAGTCGCAGGCGCCGTCAACCGCTTCCTGGTCGGCGGGTAACGCGTCGCACGAGGCTGCCACCGAGCCTGAACCGATCGTCGTTCTCGAGCCGTCCCCCACGTCAACGGCTACCGTGAAAGCCGACTCTGGTTCGCCGCAATGGGCGCCTGATGCCGAACGCGAGCTCGGCAAAATTCCATTCTTCGTGCGAGGCAAGGCCCGTCGAAACACCGAGCGCTTTGCCGCCGAACGCGGCGTTGCCCTGATTACCCGCGACACGCTCTATGAGGCCAAGGCGCACTATGGCCGTTGAACGATCCCGCGCCCGCGCCGGTGAGGCCGCCACGCCACTTCGCATCGTGGTGGTCACGATGGATACCCATCTTGCCTCCGCAACTGCCAGTGCTGCGCGACGTCTGGCAGCCCAACTGCCTGGTGTCAGTCTCGAGATGTATGCCGCCTCGGAGTATGCGGCGAGCCCTGATGAGCTTGCGCGCTGTCGAGCTGCCATCGAGGCTGCCGACATGCTGGTTGTCACCATGCTCTTCATGGAAGAGCACTTCCTCCCTGTGATCGATCTGCTGGAGCGGCGGCGCAATGAGGTGGATGCCATGGTTTGCGCCATGTCTGCGCCCGAGGTCGTGCGGCTGACGCGGCTGGGGCGCCTGGACATGTCCAAGCCTGCCAGTGGCGCGCTCGCCTTCATCAAGCGTCTGCGCGGCAGCAGCAGGCCAGGTCAGGGCGGCGCAGACTCCGGCGAAAAGCAGATGAAAATGCTGCGGCGTTTGCCGCGCATCCTCCGATTCATTCCTGGCACAGCCCAGGACCTGCGCGCCTATTTCATTTGTCTTCAGTACTGGCTGGGTGGGTCTGAAGACAACATGGAAGGGCTCGCGCTCAGCCTGATCAATCGCTACGCAGCGGGGTCAAGAAAGCTGCTTCGCGGCCGCAGTGAGGCAGCAGAGCCGGTCGAGTATCCCGAGGTGGGCGTCTACCACCCCAAGCTGCCAGGGCGGATCAGCGATGACCCGCGCAAGCTGCCACGAGCCGCTAACGGGCAACAGCGCGGTACGGTGGGTGTGCTGATGCTGCGCTCCTATCTGCTCGCCGGAAACACAGCCCATTACGACGGTGTGATCGCAGCGCTTGAAGCGCGTGGACTCGCTGTCATTCCGGCATTTGCAACCGGTCTTGATTCGCGGCCCGCTGTCGACACGTTCTTTCGTCCCGGCGGGCGCCCCGCCGTTGATGCGATCGTATCGCTCACAGGTTTTTCGCTGGTCGGTGGACCGGCCTATAACGACGCGCAGGCCGCCGAGGCCATGCTCGCCGATCTCGACGTGCCGTATGTCGCCGCGCATCCCGTTGAGTTCCAGACCTTATCCGACTGGGGTGCCTCCGATCGCGGGTTGCTGCCTGTCGAGTCAACCATCATGGTGGCCATCCCCGAGCTTGATGGTGCCACCTCGCCGATCGTCTTCGGCGGGCGGCCTGGCGCGGCGGGTGCGGTCTGCGCAGGCTGTGATCGCGCGTGTCGATTCGATTCGGTTCGAAGCACGCAGGACATGGTGTCGTGTCCTGAGCGTGCCGAGATGCTGGCTGCACGCGTGACACGCCTGGTCGAGTTGCGTCGCAAGCCCGCAGCGAACCGGCGAATCGCGATGGTTCTCTTTAACTTTCCGCCGAATGGTGGGGCAGTGGGAACGGCTGCGCACCTGTCGGTTTTCGAATCGGTTCATGGCACCCTGGTTGCCATGCGCAAGGCTGGTTACCAGGTCAGGGTGCCCGATACACCCGAGGCCCTCCGCCAGGCGCTGCTGGGCGGTAATGCCGCACGGCATGGCACCGAAGCCAATGTGCTCGCAACGGTTGCCGTTGCCGACCACGTCAAGCACGAGCGTTGGCTCGCCGATATCGAAAAATGCTGGGGGCCTGCACCCGGCCGGGTTCTGACCGATGGCCGTCAACTGTTCGTGCTGGGGCTTGATCTGGGCGATGTGGTCATCGCGGTTCAGCCTGGTTTCGGCTACGAAGGCGATCCGATGCGATTGCTGTTCGAAAAAGGTCTGGCGCCAACCCACGCGTTCTGTGCGTTTTACCGGTGGCTACGCGAGCAGTTTCGTGCCGATGCGCTGGTCCACTTTGGCACCCACGGTGCGTTGGAATTTATGCCCGGTAAGCAGGTGGGTGCCTCGGGCGCCTGCTGGCCGGACCGACTCATTGCCGACCTGCCGAATTTCTACCTCTACGCAAGCAACAACCCTTCAGAAGGTACGATCGCCAAACGGCGTTCTGCAGCAACCCTGCTCAGCTACATGACACCGCCCGTCGCTGAGGCGGGACTCTATGCGGGCTTGCGTGAACTGCGCCAGTCAATTGATCGCTGGCGCGCTACGCCAATTGAGTCGCCGCGCCTGGTACCTGCGCCCGACTCCGAGCATGCCAGCCTCATTGAACTGATTCGCGAACAGGCTACGGCCCTCGAACTTGATTCATCAGGTCTCGCGGGTGGTCACGGCACTGTGGCGGGGTCTGCTGCGAGAACACTCGGCGATGTTGACCAGGCGGTGCTGTCGCTGCTGCGCGCGCTTGAGGAACTGGAGCGCACGCTGATTCCGTGCGGTCTGCATGTATTCGGTGAGCCGTTCTCGCGCGATGCGCGGCGTGACATTCTGGTGGCGATGGCGCAGGCGCATCAGCCCATGAGCGGCGCGCCAATCGCTCATGAGCGCGTTCTGGCTGCGGTCGATGCACTGGTCGATGCGCCGAGCCAGGCACGGGCGCTCGAGCTTGCGCTGGCTGCGCTCGGTACCGGCGAATCAGCGGCAGCGCTCGCGGAGGTGCTGGCGCGCGCCAATTCTCAGATGCAGAGCAATCACGAGATTGAAGCTTTACTGCACGCGCTGGACGGACGCTTCATTCGGCCAGCGCCCGGTGGTGATGTGCTGCGCACCCCAGAAACGATGCCGACGGGTCGGAACCTGCACGGGTTTGATCCGTTCCGTATGCCAAGCCGGTTCGCGGTCATTGATGGCGCGCGACAGGTCGAGCGCCTCCTCGCCCGGCACGCGCAGGAAGGTCATCCGCTACCGGAAACGGTGGCCATGGTGCTCTGGGGCACCGACAACCTGAAAACCGAAGGTGGGCCGATTGGTCAGGTGCTGGCGCTCCTGGGCGCTGCGCCGCGCTTTGATTCGTTTGGTCGGCTGGCGGGCGCTACGCTCGTTCCGCTCGCCGAACTCGGGCGGCCGCGTATTGATGTGGTTGTGACGCTATCGGGCATCTTCCGCGACCTGCTTCCGCTTCAAATCCGCATGCTCGCGGAGGCCGCGTTCCTCGCAGCCTCTGCGGACGAACCTGTCGAACAAAACTTTGTCCGGCGGCACGCACTGGCCTACATGGCTGAGCACGGCTGCGATATTGATACGGCCTCGTTGCGCGTCTTTGGCAACGCTGATGGCGCGTATGGCGCCAACGTCAATCAAATGATCGAGCAGGGCGCCTGGCAAGACGAAGATGAGCTCGCCGAGGCCTATACCCGTCGCAAAGGCTTTGCCTACGGACGAGCGGGTAAGCCGCTGCAGCAGCCGGCGCTGCTGCAGTCGGTTCTTCAGGACGTGGGGCTCGCCTACCAGAACCTTGACTCCATCGAAGTCGGTGTCACCACCGTCGACACCTATTTCGATACGCTTGGCGGCGTCACGCGTGCGGTCAGACGGGCCCGCGCCCAAAAGGCGGGTGACGCTGCTTCGCCTGCCGCAACGCCCCCAGCCGAACTGCCTGTTTACATCGGTGACCAAACCACGGGCGCTGGTCGCGTGCGCACGCTCTCCGAACAGGTGGCGCTCGAAACCCGTACCCGCGTGCTGAACCCGAAGTGGTACGAGGGCATGCTTGCTCACGGCTACGAAGGCGTGCGCCAGATCGAAGCGCACCTCACTAACACCATGGGCTGGTCCGCCACGACCGGCCAGGTGCAGCCGTGGGTGTACCAGCAACTCACCCGCACCTTCATGCTCGATCCCGCGATGCGCGACCGGCTCGCGCAGCTCAATCCAGCGGCATCGGCGAAGGTGGCCAACCGTCTGATCGAGGCCTCTGAGCGTCAGTACTGGACGCCGGACGCCGAACTGCTTGAGGCGCTTCGCCGTGCAGGCGAAGAGTTTGAAGACCGAATTGAAGGTGTAGCAACAGGAGCAGCGCAATGAATGTCGCAACCGTCCCAATCTCCGAAGTGCGGCGTAGCCGGCCGGCGCCGCCCGATGGCGAGGGAAGCCTGCAGGTCCAGCTCGATCCGTTGATGAAAATCGGCAATGCCAAGGTTTTCGCGGTGTACGGCAAAGGCGGAATCGGCAAAAGCACGACCTCCTCAAACCTGTCGGTCGCATTTTCGAAGCTGGGAAAGCGCGTCCTTCAGATTGGCTGCGATCCCAAACACGACTCCACCTTTACGCTCACCAAGCGACTGGTGCCTACGGTGATCGATGTCCTTGAAACGGTTGACTTCCATGCCGAGGAACTCCGCATCGAAGACTTCGTCTACGAGGGCTACAACGGTGTGATGTGCGTTGAAGCGGGCGGGCCACCGGCAGGTACCGGCTGTGGTGGTTACGTGGTCGGCCAGACCGTCAAGCTGTTGAAAGAGCACCACCTGCTCGATGAAACCGATGTCGTGATCTTCGATGTGCTGGGCGATGTCGTATGCGGCGGCTTTGCCGCGCCGCTCCAGCACGCCGACCGCGCGCTCATTGTGGCTGCCAATGATTTCGATTCGATTTTCGCAATGAATCGCATCGTCCAGGCAATCAGCGCAAAGGCCAAGAACTACCGCGTCCGACTCGGTGGCGTCATTGCCAACCGCAGCGCGCAGACCGATCAGATTGACAAGTTTGCCGATCGAGTGGGCCTCAATCGGCTCGCGCATTTTCCCGATCTTGATTTGATTCGCCGCAGCCGGCTCAAGAAGGCCACGCTGTTCGAGATGGACTCGTCGCCCGAGCTCGACGCCGTTCAGCAGGAATATCTGCGCCTGGCCGCTAGCCTTTGGGCGGGCACACCGGGCAGTGCACCCGCTTCGCTTAAAGATCGCGAAATCTTCGATCTGCTGGGATTCGATTGATGGGGCAGACCAGTTATCTCGAACGCCGAGGCCAGATCGAGGCGTACTTCGACCGTACCGCGGCAGACGCCTGGGCCCGTTTGACGTCTGACGCGCCAGTCAGCGGGGTACGTGCAACGGTGCGCGCTGGCCGCGAGCAGATGCGGCATCTGCTGGTTGACTGGGTTGCGAACCCAGAGCCCGCGCGTCGCGTTGGGGGCACGCCTCTCCTTGCCAGAAGCCTGCTCGATGCAGGCTGCGGTACCGGACTGCTTGCCATCGATTGCGCCCGACTCGGTGCTCAGGTCACGGGCATCGATCTTTCGCCCACGCTCGTCGACCTCGCGCGCGATCGGTTACCTACCGATCTGGCGCCCGGTTCGGTGCAGTTGCTCGCGGGTGACATGCTCGATGCAGCGCTTGGCGAATTCGATCATCTGGTCGCCATGGACTCTCTGATCCATTACGCGCCGGAGCAGGCGGTTGCAGCCCTTTGTGCCGTCGCGCCCAGGGTACGCCGTTCAATGGTGTTTACCTTCGCGCCAGGCAACCTGCCTTTGCGCGCGATGATCGCAGTGGGTCGACTGTTTCCGCGGGGCGATCGCTCGCCGTCAATTGTGCCAGTCGCACCGCAGCGCATGCACCGGATGCTTGCCGAGGCGCTCGCGCCGCTCGGATGGCGTCTTGGCCGCACCGAGCGGGTATCGCGTGGCTTCTACACATCGCAGGCGCAGGAGCTGATCCGGCAATGACGCTGTTTGATCTGCTCTCGCCTCGGCGCTGGTCGCGCATCGACCCGCGATGGCTGCCCTTTGCCGATCTGGCTACCCCTGACCTGCCCATGTCGCGCCTGATGCGCCTGGCGTTGTTTCAGGTCTCGGTGGGGATGGCCACGGCGCTGTTGGTGGGTACCCTCAATCGTGTGCTCATCGTCGAGCTCGGTGTGGCTGCCTGGCTGGTGTCCACCATGGTTGCGTTACCGCTCGTGTTTGCGCCATTTCGGGCGCTGGTGGGCTTTCGATCCGATATGCACCGATCAGTGCTTGGCTGGCGTCGTGTGCCCTTTATCTGGGCGGGCACGATGCTGCAATTCGGCGGCCTCGCAATCATGCCGTTCGCACTCATCCTGCTCTCTGGCGATACCCACTGGCCACAGTGGATTGGCCCGTTATCGGCCGCGCTTGCCTTTCTGATGGTGGGCGCCGGTATTCAAACGGTGCAGACCGCCGGCCTCGCCCTGGCCACCGATCTCGCCGCCGAGGAAAACCGGCCGCGGGTGGTGGCGATGATGTACACGATGCTGCTCGTCGGCATGGTGGCAAGCGGCTTCGTGTTCAGCGTGTTACTCGCTGATTTCAGCAAGGTCACGTTAATCAAGGTGGTGCAGGGCGCGGCGTTTGTGGCCTTCGTACTCAATCTGGTTGCGCTCTGGAAGCAGGAAGCGCGCGACCCTTCACGAACCCATCCCTCGCTGGCGCGGCCTGCGTTTCGTGACAGCTGGCGCGCATTCGCTGCCAAGCCCGGGCAACGCCGATTCCTGATCGCGCTGTTCATGGGGACAGCGGCATTCTCTATGCAGGACATCATTCTCGAGCCGTACGGCGGCGAGGTGTTGGGCCTGTCGGTGTCCGCCACCAGTTTTCTCACGGCGCTGATGGCCGGTGGTGCGCTCGCGGCATTTGCCATCGCAGCATTCAGGCTCAAGCAGGGCATGAATCCGTATCGACTCGCAGCCTGGGGAACGGTGGCGGGTGTCTTCGCTTTCTCACTGGTTATTTTTGCCGAGCCGCTTGAGGCGCCCTCGCTGTTTCGGGCTGGCACGGTACTGATCGGATTCGGTGGCGGGCTGTTCTCGGTGGGAACGCTCACCGCCGCCATGAATCTTGAATCGCAGGGTTTGAACGGTCTTGCCCTGGGCGCCTGGGGTGCGGTGCAGGCAACTGCCGCTGGATTAGCGGTTGCAGCAGGGGGCTGGCTGCGCGATCTCATCAGCAGTTTTGCGCTGTCGGGAAGCCTTGGGCCGGTATTGGATTACGCGGGAGTCGGCTACAGCGCCGTCTACCACATTGAGCTGGTGTTGCTGTTCGCGACGCTGGCGGCCATCGGGCCGCTGGTTCGCGATCTGCGCGCGCAGGGCGGCGATCGCCGCGGGTTCGGACTGGCCGAGTTTCCAGGCTGAACGAACGTCCTTTCAGGAGATGACCATGGGAAGAGGTGCAATTACCCAATACATAGACGTGGCGCAGATGGTGCTCTACGTGTTCTGGGTGTTCTTTGCAGCACTGGTGTTTTATCTGCTGTATGAAAGCAAGCGCGAGGGCTTTCCACTGGAGAGTGATCGCCCTGATGGCTCGGTCAAGCGTGAGCCTGGAATTTTGCCGATGCCACGGGTCAAGATTTACCGCACCCGCTTTCACGGTGATTATCCGTCTCCACACGAGCGAGATTTCGATGAGCCGCGCGTGCAGGGCGAACGCGCCGCGCCCGTCACCGGCATGCCGTACGAACCGACTGGTGACCCCATGACCAGCGGTATCGGTCCTGGTGCATTCACGCGTCGAACCGATGCCCCTGACCTCACGGTTGACGGTGATCTCAAGATCGTTCCCATTGCAGCGGCGCCAGACTTCTCGCTGGTTGAGGGCGATCCCGATCCGCGTGGCATGCCGGTCATCGGTGTCGACGACGAAGAAGGCGGTACGGTCGTTGAGGTCTGGGTCGATCGCTCCGAGCACATGCTTCGATATCTCGAGGTTCAGACCGCGGGCGGTCGGCGTGTGATGGTGCCAATTACCTTCGCGCGCGTCATTGCCGATCGCGTTCATGGCCGCAAAGTCATCGTCCGCGCAATTCGCGGCAGCCAGCTCGAGGGCGTACCTGGTTTACGCCAGCCCGACCGCATCACGCTGCTCGAAGAAGAAAAGGTCATGGGCTACTTTGGTGCGGGCACGCTGTTCGCCACGCCCGAGCGCCGGGATCCGCTGCTGTGAGCGGCCATCGCCACAGTCTCGGGCACGAACACGAAATCGAGCCGCAACACGGGCTGCCCGAGGCCCTGCCTGCGGGAGAGCGACTGCTGTGGCAGGGGTCGCCGCAGCGGCGCCGTATTGCGCTCGACGTGTTTCACCTGCGAGCGGTGGCGATCTATTTCGCTCTGCTGCTGGGCCTGCGCTTTGCGCTGGTTCAGCATGACACGGGTTCAGTGGTTCAGGCGGCGGCCTCCACCAGCTGGGCGGCAGCGTTTTTTGCACTGGGCCTGGGCCTGCTCTGGCTACTCGCTGATCTCACTGCGCGCACCACCGTCTACACGATCACCAATCGCCGAGTGGTGATGCGAATCGGCATTGTGCTCAGCCTGGCGTTCAATCTTCCGTTTACGCGTATCGCGTCGGCACAGGTTCGCAAGCGTGCCGATGGCAGTGGCGATCTGGTGCTTGAACTCTTACCCGAAGACAAAATTGCCTACGTGCACCTGTGGCCGCATGCGCGCCCCTGGCAGCTGCGTCATCCGCAGCCGATGTTGCGTGCCATTGCGCAGGTCGAACTGCCCGCAGCGCTGCTCACTGAAGCTTGGCTTGCCGCACAGGCACCCGCAGAGCGGGTGCAGATCGGGGCAGGCTCCATCACTAGCCCTCAACCGGTATCCATCGGCCATGCCCAGACCGCTTGATCCGTCGCGCTCCGGGCTCACTGCAACGCCTCGCGTCGAGGGGTGGCCGCTTGCGCTGGTTGCCTCAGCTATCGTGGGCAGCCTAGCATTCACGGGTTGGCATCAGTTTCAGAAAGCCAATGCGCCCGAGCCGCCACCCGTGGTGGGCGTGCTTGATTCGCGACAGCTCGTGTTTCGCGACGGGCGTGATGGCAGCGTTGAGGTCATCGATGCAATAACGCAGGAGCGGCTCGCGCCCATCGTGGGCGAGGCGGGCTTTGCAAGAGGCGTTTTGCGTGGGCTTGCGCAGGCGCGACTGCGCCAGGGTGGCACTGCAACCGACCCGTTTGAACTTCGCGCTGAATCCACTGGAACCCTGCGCCTGACCGATCCGGTTACCAGCCGCACCGTTGACCTGACGGTGTTCGGCCCAACCAACGCCGCCGTCTTTCAGGCCTATCTCAACATCCGACAAGCCTCTTCTCCGGAGATCCGAAAATGAGCACCGCACAGCGACTGGGCCGCAGTCCTGAAGCCGTTAGCGAATCCACGCGCAAGGCGATGACCGAGTCAATTATCTCGCCGCGCTTCTACACCACCGACGCTGATGCCATCAATCGAATCTCGGTCGATTCGATTCGTCCCCAGTGGAACGCGCTAATGGCCGAGTTTGAGGGCGATAACAATATCGATCACTTTCAGCGGCCCGCTGATATGGACCGCGATTATTCCAACATCGATCCTGCGCTGTATCAGGAGTTCACTGACTTCCTGATCAGTTCAATTACCTCTGAATTTTCGGGCTGTGTGCTTTACGCCGAGCTCCGTCGCAAGGTGGATAACCCCGACATTAAAGCGCTCTTTGGCTATATGGCGCGCGATGAGTCGCGGCACGCCGGCTTCATCAATCAGTGGCTGAAAGACTTCGGCATTGGCGTTGATCTTGGGCTGCTCACCAAAGTTAAGAAGTACACCTACTTCAAGCCAAAGTTCATTTTCTACGCGACCTATCTGTCCGAGAAAATTGGTTACGCGCGCTACATCACGATCTACCGACAAATTGAGCGGCATCCCGAGCTGCGCTTTCATCCGATCTTTTTGTGGTTTGAGAAATGGTGCAATGACGAGTTCCGGCACGGGGAAGCCTTTGCGCTGCTGATGCGCGCCAATCCAAAGCTGCTCACGGGTGTGAACCGGCTCTGGATACGATTTTTTCAGCTCGCAGTGTTCGCCACCATGTATGTACGCGACCATACCCGACCCGAGCTTCATCGCGCGCTGGGTCTCGACCCTACCGACTACGACAACAAAGTGTTTGCGATCACCACAGAGATTTGCAAGCAGGTTTTCCCGGTCACGCTCTGCTGGGATGACCCCCGTTTTAGCGCAGGCCTGAAGCGTCTCTGCGAGATCCAGTGCGAGGTCGAGGCTGCCAAAGAAAAAGGCGGGCTGCTGGCAACCATTCAGCGAGGTGTGCTGTCCGCGCGTGCCGCCCTGGTGTTTGGCCGCATGTTCCTGTTGCCGGTGCGCGAGAACCGCCTCCCGGACGATGCGCGGCTGGCCCCGAGTTGGTGATGCCCTTGAATCTGCTGGGCGAGGCTTAAGCCGCCGTGGCGCTGCTCCTTCCCATTGCGTTTACGCTGGGCGTCTGGTGGCTGTCCACCGGTTTGGTGTTGAAGGCGATTCGGCCCTCAGCAGGGCGGCAGCGCGAAGCGCTGGCCGGCGCGTCCTTACTGCTGCTGGTGGGTATCGCGGGTGTAGTGGTCACTCGCGACATGGCGACGCCGCTGGGGGCTTATCTCGCCTTCGTTGCGGCGGTGCTGGTGTGGGCCTGGCAAGAGGTGGCCTTCCTTCTGGGACTGGTCACCGGGCCCAACCGAAAACCCTGTCCCCCGGTATCGGGGTGGCGAAAAGCCTGGTATGCGTTTACTGCTATCGCGCACCACGAGCTTGCGCTGGTGCTGTTGGGGGCTGCCGTGCTGCTGCCAAGCCTGGGTGCACCCAACTCCGTGGCTGCGCAGGTGTGGTTGGTGCTGTGGGTTATGCGACTGAGCGCGAAGCTGAACATTTTTTTAGGGGTCCAGAACTTCTACGAGCCGTTTCTGCCGCCGTCGCTGCATTACCTGCTCAGCTATTTTTCGCGTCGGCGCTTCAATATGCTTTTCCCGTTCAGCGTAGGCCTCGCCAGCATCATCGCGGTCATTGTCTGGGTCGCTGCCTTCAGAACGGATAGCGCGTTTGAGGAGGCCGCGTTCGGCCTGGTAGGAACGCTGCTCGTTCTCGCAATCGTGGAGCATTGGCTGCTGGTGATCCCGATGCAGCCGCAGTCGCTGTGGCGCTGGGCGCTGAAGGGCCGCAGCTAACGGAGCTGTGCGATCAGGCAGGCGGAGGGCCTGTCTCTGCGAAACTGGCGCGGGCGGAAAGCTTGTCGGTTAACGCAGCAAGGTTGGGATACGACGTGCGCCAGTCGATATGCGGGAATCGCCACGACAGATATCCCAGGGCGCAGCCCACTGCAATATCCGCAAGCGAATACTTTCCATCCACACAAAATGGCTGGTCGCCAAGCCGGGCTGACATCGCGGCGAGCGCAGCATCAATTTTGCTTTGCTGTTTGGCGACCCAGGCGTCGTTTCGCTGCGATTCAGGGCGCATCGATTCCATGCGGATCAAACCGGCGGCATCGGTCATGCCGTCGGCAAGTGCTTCCCAGACCTTGACGTCAGCCCGCGGACGCCCGCTGGCAGGAATCAGCCTGTGCACCGGGGTCAGGTTGTCGAGGTACTCGACGATGACACGCGAGTCGTACAGCACCTCATCGCCGTCAAGCACCAGGTATGGCACTTTGCCGAGCGGATTGAACTGCTGCGTTTGCGCATGGCTTTCTGCGACATTGATCGATTCGAACTGGCAATCGATTTTCTTTTCGGCCATGACCACACGAACCTTGCGCGCAAACGGACTACCGTGGGAACCGACGAGTTTCATCTGGATGTCTGCGAAGAAGGAATTGAAAGGCGTGTGACCGACGGGCATCCCCTTGCAAAACCGAGAGTGCCCACTGCTGGAAACCTGTTCGAGTATAACAAGCCGGTCTGCTCTGAGAGGCGCTCGGCGCCTTGCTTTCCGAACGCCATGCAGGTTTGGTCAGAACCAGTGCGATTCAGTCGAGCAGTGAGCGGGTGCTAGCATTCGGGGTCTTCGTTGCTCACCCCATTCCGAGCAAATATTTTATGAGCAGCCCCCACGATTCGTCAGACCATGCGCTGCAGGCGCTAAGCCCTCTTGATGGGCGTTACGCACCGAAATTGGGCGCGCTTCGCGCTTTGATGTCGGAATCAGGCTTCATGGGGTGGCGCGTGCGCGTGGAAGTTGAGTGGCTGCTCGCGCTGTCCGAGGCCGGGCTACCGGAACTTGCGCCGTTTTCGCCTGCCGCTCGAAAGCGGCTGAAGGCAATCGCAGAGTCCTTTGGCCCCGAGCAGGCCGCAAGAATCAAGACGATCGAGTCGCGTACCAACCATGACGTGAAAGCGGTCGAATATTTTCTGAAGGAATCTGTACAGGGCGATGCTGAACTTGAGCGTGCCTCAGAGTTCATTCACTTCGCCTGCACGTCTGAAGACATCAACAACACCTCGCATGCGCTCATGCTGGGCGCAGCGCGCGAGCAGGTGATGCTGCCAGCCCTCAAATCGCTGATCGACCGGCTGCGTGTGCTTGCACACGAGCTTGCCGACGCACCAATGCTTTCCCGGACACATGGCCAGCCCGCCTCGCCCACCACGCTTGGCAAGGAACTCGCCAATGTCGTTGCCCGGCTTGAGCCCGCAGCGACCCGGTTCGCGCAGGTGCGACTGCTCGCCAAGCTCAATGGCGCGGTCGGGAACTACAACGCGCACCAGATTGCATACCCCGAGGTGGATTGGGAGGCGCACTGTCAGCGGCTGGTTGAATCGCTGGGTCTCACCTTCAATCCCTACACCATCCAGATCGAGCCGCATGACTACATGGCTGAACTGTTTGATGCGCTCGCGCGTATCAATACGATTCTGATCGACCTGGATCGCGATATCTGGGGCTATATCTCGCTGGGATATTTCCGACAAAAGCTCAAGGCGGGTGAAGTCGGCTCATCCACGATGCCGCATAAAGTCAATCCGATCGACTTCGAGAACTCGGAAGGTAATCTTGGACTGGCCAACGCGTTACTGCGGCATCTTGCAGAAAAGCTGCCGATCTCGCGGTGGCAGCGCGACCTGACCGACTCAACCGTGCTGCGTAATGTTGGCGTGGCGTTCGGACATACGCTGCTGGGATTTGACGCATGCCTGCGCGGACTCGGAAAGCTCGAAGTTGACCGCGACCGCCTCGCGCACGATCTGTTCGCCAACCAGGAAGTGCTTGCTGAAGCCATCCAGACCGTCATGCGTCGGCACGGTGTTCCAAACCCCTATGAGCAGTTGAAGGACCTTACCCGGGGTCGCTCGCTTACCGCTGACGATTTGATTCGCTTCGTCGATTCGCTCGCGATTCCTGAGGAAGCGAAGGCTCGCCTCAGGGCGCTCACGCCGGCAACCTATGTTGGTAAGGCAGTCGAACTCGCGCGCCGCATCTGAGTTACGCCGCCCGCGCTGCCATCTGGCGTTCAACGGTCGGTGAATGTTTCAGCACGGCGACAGCGATTGAGCAAACGCATGGGGCAATCATCGCCCACCGGGTTCTGGCTGCTATGCTCATTTGACTTCCTGTGGCCTGATCGCCTCGATGCGGCGGCCCGTCTCTCGTCAGCCCTCTCTTCTTAGGATGAACCCATGAAACGCTTCGCTCTGATCGCGGCCGCCGTGGCGGTAAGCGGTTCGCTCTTTAGCGCTACGGCATCAGCGCAGTTCGCCAAAGCCGACGACGCCATCAAGTATCGACAGTCGGCGTTCACACTGATGACCACGCACATGGGGCGCCTGGGTGCCATGGCGCGCGGCGATGTTCCGTTTGATGCTGCAACCGCGCAGGCGTCAGCGCAGGTGATTGCGGTTGTAAGCGCGCTGCCGTGGGATGCGTTCCCGCCAGGGTCCAACACAGGCGCCGCAAAAATCAAGGGTGATCCCTGGAAAGACGCCGCTGCGTTTTCAAAGCTGCAGGCTGACCTGAGGGCGCAGACCGACAAGCTGCCCGCCGCGGTCGCAACGCTGGACGGCTTGAAGGGCCAGGTTGGGGCTACCTCGCGCGTGTGCCGCGAGTGCCATGAAAGTTTCAGGCAGGTTCGCTAACGCGCGTCAATGATCGGGCGGGCATCTTGATGCTTTGCCCGTGTGGGCTGGTCTAGCGCACCAGCCAGGCGATTGCCGCCGCACTCAGCGCAAGCACCAGCGCAGCCCGCAGCCTGATGCCGCGATCGTCGCGAGCGGCCTGGGCATCCGCGTGCGCCTGCAGAGTGTCGCCGGTGAACATCGGCGTTACCAGATTTTGTCTGCGACCGAGCCGATACCAGATGATGGCCGCCAGGTGCAGCACGATCAGACCAATCAGTACAAATCGATTGGCCAGGTGCAAACCGGTGATGGCGTCGCTTGTGCTGCCGCTGATCCACTTTCGAAGCGGGCCATCCCACAAAATACCGTCATTGGCGAACAAGCCGCTTACCGCCTGAAACGCGCAGGCCGCGAGCAGCGCATAGACCGATAGCGCACCTAACGGTGAGTGCCCGACGGTGGGCTCTCCTCGGCCCGTCAGATAACGCCAGGCGGCGGTTAATCGCGGCGGAAAGCTGGAGAAGCGCGCATACCGTGGGCCTACGAATCCCCAGACCAGCCTGAAGAGCAGCAGCGTGAGAATCGCGTAGCCAAACCGGAAGTGCCACTGGGTGTGCCCGGTTTTGATCGTAACGATGGATCCCACAATGCTGATGGCGAGCGCCCAGTGGAATAAACGCGTCGGCAGGTCCCAGACGCGAAGTCGGGTCGTGGCGGCCTGCGCGCCTGCCGTCATGCGGGCGCTTTACTGAGCAACAGCGCACCCGCGAAGATGCCGATCATCATGGCGACAATCGCGAGCTTTACAACGGTTCCAACGAGCATGCCCAGCCAGGTGGCCAGACCCACCTGACCCGCGCGAAGCAGGTCTTGTCGAGCCAGAAATTCGCCGATGGCAGCACCTGCAAGCGGCATGAACAGCAAACCCCAGAAGCCGCTCAGCACGCCCAGAATGGCTCCGATGGTGGCACCGATAACCGCCCATTTGGATGCGCCCATTTTTCGAGCGCCCATTGCGCCGGCAATCCAGTCGATCGCCATGGCCGCGAGCGCCAGCGCCGACACGATTGCGCAGATGTAGCCAGGGATGCGGGCAAAGCTGTCGATCCAGGCTGCCAGCAGCACGCCAAGCAGGACGAGCGGTGGGCCGGGCAAGGCTGGCAGCACGGTACCAAGGAGACCGATACCGATCAGCGCGAAGGAAAGAACCCAGAGTGCGATGTCCATGGAGTGGGCCTCAGGGCAGCTCGGGCTCGCCTTCCTGGTTCTTCTTGGGTGGCTTGACCAGATCTTCGCGACGTATCCCCAGCCACATGGCAATGGCGGCCGCGACGAACACTGACGAGTAGATGCCAAACAGAATGCCGATGGTGAGCGCAAGCGCGAAGTAGTGCAGGGTCGGGCCGCCGAAGATCAGCATGGACAGCACCATGATCTGGGTCGAGCCATGGGTGATGATGGTGCGCGAAATGGTGGAGGTGATGGCGTTATCGATCACCTCGACGGTGCTGGCCTTTCGCATCTTCCGGAAGTTCTCGCGAATCCGGTCAAAGATAACCACCGATTCGTTAACCGAGTAGCCGAGCACCGCGAGCACTGCGGCGAGCACCGAGAGTGAAAACTCCCATTGAAACGCAGCGAAGAACCCGAGGATGATCACGACGTCATGCAGGTTCGCCACGATGGCTGCAACTGAGAACTTCCATTCGAAGCGAAACGCAAGGTAGATCATGATGCCGACGACGACGACCAGTAGCGCCAGCGCGCCATCGGTAAACAGCTCCTCGCCAACCTGCGGGCCGACAAATTCGACGCGACGCAGCTGAACGCCCGGATCGGCTTCCTTGAGCGCAGCCATGACCTGATCGCTTTGCTGTGCAGCAGCCGCGCCTGAGCCACCCTTTAGGGGGAGCCGGATCATGACATCGCGCGACGTGCCGAAATTCTGAATTTGCGCATCGGCGTATCCCAGATTGGCGACTTTGCCGCGAATCGATTCAAGATCGGCTGCTTTCGGGTACGACACTTCCATCACGGTGCCACCGGTGAACTCAATTGAAAAATTGAGTCCGCGAATGGCCAGGAACGCTACCGCTGCGACAAAGGTGAGGATGGAGATGACGTTAAAGATCACCGCATGGCGCATGAACGGTATGTCGCGCCGGATCCGGAAAAATTCCATGTAGGGGCTCCTGCTGTGCCGGTGGCGCGGGTGATCAGCCGCGGCTGCCGCGCGTTGCCGCTTCGGCCTGCGGTTTCCAGATTTGACCGATGGACAGACTCGGCACGCGCTTCATCCGGCCATACCAGAGATTGACCAGGCCACGAGAGAAGAACACCGCCGAAAACATCGATGTGAGAATGCCCAGACAGTGCACGACCGCAAACCCGCGTACCGCGCCTGAACCGAAAGCAAGCAGCGCAACCCCTGCGATAAGCGTGGTGATGTTGGAGTCGAGAATAGTGCCCCAGGCGCGGTCGTAGCCCGCGATAATCGCCGCCTGTGGCGTGGCGCCGTTTCGAAGCTCTTCGCGAATTCGCTCATTGATGAGCACATTGGCGTCAATGGCCATGCCCAGCGTGAGCGCGATGGCCGCAATACCAGGCAGCGTGAGCGTGGCCTGCAGCAGCGACAGCAGTGCCACCAGAAGCAGCACGTTCAGGGCCAGCGCAAGGGTGGAGAACGCGCCAAACAACAGGTAGTAGGCGCACATGAACACTGCAATGGCAGCGAAACCCCAGACGGTGGACAGGAAGCCTTTTCGAATGTTCTCGGCGCCAAGGCTGGGTCCTATGGTGCGCTCTTCAATGATTTCCATTGGGGCTGCGAGCGAACCCGCGCGCAGCAGCAGCGCGACATCATTGGCCTCGGTGGTGGTCATCCGGCCAGAAATCTGCACCCGTCCGCCACCGATTTCGGTGCGAATCACGGGCGCAGTGACCACTTCGCCCTTGCCCTTTTCAATCAGCAGGATCGCCATCCGCTTACCCACGTTTTCGCGGGTGACATCGCGGAAAATCCGTGCGCCTTTGGCATCCAGCGTCAGGTGAACTGCAGGCTCCTGGGTCTGCGAATCGAAGCCCGCCTGCGCGTCGTTCAGATTGTCACCGGTGAGCACCACCTGGCGGCGGATCAGAATGGGCCTGCCATCGCGCTCGGTGTAGCGCTCGCAGCCAAACGGCACGGTGCCTGCTGCGAATGCGGCCTGCTCGTCGGGCGACTCGCAGACCATTCGGACTTCCAGCGTAGCGGTTCGTCCCAGAATATCTTTTGCTTTGGCGGTGTCCTGCACGCCAGGTAGCTGCACCACAACGCGGTCCAGCCCCTGCTGCTGAATGATGGGCTCGGCAACGCCCAGTTCGTTGATACGGTTCGACAGCGTGGTGATGTTCTGCTTGAGCGCGCCTTCCTGAACCCGTCGAGCGGCCTCTGGCTTGAAGTTGGCCACCAGCCGAAGCTCAGTGCCTTCGCCCGCTTCAACCCAGGCGAAGTCGGCTTGTGTATCGCGCAGCAGCGTAAGCGAGCGCGCGCGGGTTTCGGCATCGCGGAACCGAATTTCGATGGAATCGCCCGCACGCGTGATGCCCGAATGGCGCAGATTTTTCTCGCGAAGCTGAGTTCGAAGATCGCCGACAGTTGCGTCGAGGCGTTTGTTCACCGCCTGCTTCATGTCAACCTGCAGCAGGAAATGCACCCCGCCTCGAAGGTCAAGACCCAGATACATGGGCAGCGCCCGGATGGCGGTGAGCCATTCGGGCGAGCTCGACAGCAGATTGAGCGCAACGATGTACGAGGGGTCTGCCGCATCGGGGTTCAGATCGGCCACCAGCGCGTCTTTAGCCTTCAGCTGCGTATCGTTGTCGCGTACCCGAACCTTGACTGAGTTGCCGTCAAAGAACAGGCCCGTGGGTTCGATGCCCGCACGCTTGAGAACCGATTCAACGCGCCCCATCATGGCCGTCTCGACCTTGACGGTTGCCTTGCCGCTGGACACCTGTACGGCAGGCGCCTCGCCAAAGAAGTTTGGCAGCGTGTAGAGCAGCCCGAGGACAAGCGACAGCAGCATCGCCAGATACTTCCAGATCGGGTAGCGGTTCATCGTGTCCTCAGGGGCAGCAGGCCGCGGTGGGCGCGGGCATCAGTGGCCGAAACCGGTCAGATCGCTTTGATCGTGCCGTTCGGGAGCAGCGTCTGGATCGAGTTCTTCTGAAAGGTGACCTCAACGCTCTGGGGTTCCTGCCCGGGGCGTGCCTCGGGCAATTCGGCGATCTCGATTGTGACGTAGGTTTCGCTGACCTTGGTGATCCGACCCACCATGCCACCCGCCGTCACCACCTCATCGCCTTTCTTGAGCGCACCCATCATCGCGCGGTGTTCTTTGTTGCGCTTCATCTGAGGACGGATCATCAGAAAGTAAAGCACCACGAACATCAGGATGATCGGCAGGAAACCGACCAGCTGGCTCTCTGCGGATCCGCCAGACGCCTGAGCGTAAGCCGTTGAAATCAGCACGGAATTTTCTCCTTTTCGGCAAACCTTAAATTATAGACCGGCACGGAAGCGGTGCGCAGCCGACCCCGCTAGAGCCCGCGTGCCCGGTCCGCAGCAAATTGGCTGCGCCACGCCTCAAACCGGCCTTCTGCGATCGCCTCGCGCATCTCGGCCATGATCGTCAGGTAGAAATGAAGGTTGTGCACGGTGGCGAGGTGTGCGCCCAGGATTTCATTGACCTTTTGCAGATGATGGACATAGGCGCGTGAAAAATTGGCGCAGGCGTGACAGGAGCAGCTGGGATCGATCGGGCTCGGGTCATCCCGATAGCGGGCATTTCGAAGCCGCAGATCCCCATATCGCGTAAAGAGCCAGCCATTGCGGGCGTTGCGGGTGGGCATGACGCAGTCGAACATGTCGACCCCGGCGGCTACGCCCGCCACCAGATCCTCGGGCGTGCCGACGCCCATCAGATAGCGGGGCCGATCCACGGGTAGCTTCGGGGTCGTGTGCGCGAGGATGCGCATCATGTCCTCTTTGGGCTCGCCCACCGAGAGTCCGCCGATCGCATAGCCATGAAACCCGATATCGACGAGCGACGCCAGCGATTCGTCGCGCAGGTCGGTAAACATGCCGCCCTGAACAATTCCGAACAGCGCGTTACGGTTCTGCAGCCTGTCGAATTCGCTGCGGGAGCGCTTGGCCCAGCGCAAAGATAGCCGCATGGAGTCGGCTGCCTGCGTGTGGGTGGTGATCACGCCCGCGGTCTCGTACGGCGTGCATTCATCGAACACCATCGCAATGTCGGAGTCGAGCGCATGTTGAATACGCATCGACTCCTCGGGGGTCAGCATCAGCCGATCACCGTTAATCGGGGAAGCGAAGCGAACACCCTCCTCGCTGATCTTGCGCAGGTCCCCCAGGCTCCAGACCTGAAACCCGCCTGAATCGGTCAGGATGGGCGCATGCCAGCCGTTAAAGCCATGCAATCCGCCGAAGCGCCGGATGACCTCAGTGCCCGGGCGCAGCCACAGGTGAAAGGTGTTGCCGAGGATGATCTGAGCGCCGATTTCAGTGAGTTCGCGCGGCGCCATGGCCTTGACCGCGCCATAGGTGCCGACAGGCATGAAGATGGGCGTCTCGACCAGGCCGTGGGTTAACCGTATCCGGCCACGTCGCGCAGCGCCGTCGCGGGCAATCAACTGGAAATCAAGCATGGGTAGTTGCCGGTGGCGGGTTGTCGCGAGCGGTACATGTCAGCAGCATAGCGTCGCCATAGCTGAAAAAGCGGTAGCGCTCGGCAATCGCATGCGCATAGGCGGCTCGGATCAGATCGAGCCCGGCGAACGCGCTAACCAGCATGAGCAGGGTTGAGCGGGGCAGATGGAAGTTGGTGATCAGTGCGTCGACGACGCGGAAGCGATAGCCGGGTGTGATGAAGAGCGCCGTGTCGCTGGCGCCCGCCGCGACATTGCCGCCTTCGCCGGTGGCGGCAGATTCAAGCGTTCGAAGCGACGTGGTGCCGACTGCCACCACGCGTCCGCCTCGCTCGCGCGTTGCGCGAATCGCGGCCGCGGTGTCGGCTGGAACCACGTAGGTCTCGGTATGCATCCGGTGCTCTTGAATGTTGTTGACCCGTACCGGCTGAAAGGTTCCGGCACCGACGTGCAGCGTTACGAAGGCGCGCTGGATTCCGCGCGCGTCTAAGGCGGCAAACAGCGCGTCGTCAAAGTGCAGGCCGGCAGTAGGTGCAGCAACCGAACCGGGATGTCGGGCATAGACAGTCTGATAGCGTCTATCGTCTTCGCTTCTGGGGGCACGATCGATATAGGGCGGCAATGGAACCTCGCCCTCATCCTCCAGCACCTGAAGCACTGGGCGGTCAAAACGCAGGCGCCAGAACTCGCCCTCGCGCCCCAGCACCTGGGCGGTTGCCCTTTGCCATTGAATGATGCTCCCTGCAGCGGCGGGCTTACTCATTCGCATCTGCGCCAAGGCATGGTGGTCATCCGTGACCCGTTCGATCAAGGCCTCGACCGAGCCGCCAGTGGGCTTGCGGCCCAGCAGGCGGGCGCGAATGACCCTGGAGTCATTGAAGATGATCAGGTCGCCCGGCGCGAGCAGCGCCGGGAGCTCGTTAAAACGACGATCTTCGATCCGCGCCAGCGTTCTGGGGACGAGCAGTCTCGAGCCGCTCCGCTCGGAGGCGGGTTCGCGTGCGATCAGCTCATCGGGAAGGTGGAAGTCGAATTCAGAGAGTTGCATGGGGCGCGATTGTAGGGGAGGCGCTGGTGCTCCCAACGCACTGGACCCTCGGGGCCCTATGCCATAATCTGCAGTCACTCATGCCGGAGTGGTGGAACAGGTAGACGCGCCGGACTCAAAATCCGGTGCCCGAAAGGGCGTGCGGGTTCGAGTCCCGCCTCCGGCACCACTGCGCAGCAGTGGCGACGGAGAGCACAGTCCCTGCGGACTGTGCGGGCGGGGCGAGAAGGGCCGGGCTTGCAAGCCCGGCCGCGGCCTGCGAGAGCGAAGCGGTGTAGGCGAGTCCCGCCTCCGGCACCACTGCGCAGCAGTGGCGACGGAGAGCACAGTCCCTGCGGACTGTGCGGGCGGGGCGAGAAGGGCCGGGCTTGCAAGCCCGGCCGCGGC
>CAZORB010000049.1:0-26416 GCA_964581825.1 uncultured Bordetella sp. | reverse complement strand
CGCCAAACTGCCAGTAGTTGAGGTTGTGGCGGCAGCGGTGGCCGGGTCGGGCGAAGGCCGACACTTCGTACCGCTCAAGGCCCGCCGCGCCGCAGGCGGTTTCGACATAGTCCTGCATGTCGGCTGCCAGATCGTCATCGGGAAGCTCGGGAGGACGGCGCGCAAAAGGTGTTCCTGGCTCCAGGGTCAGGTGATAGCACGACAGGTGTGGCGCACCCCGACCCAGCGCTTCTTCCAGATCCTTCCGCAGGTCATCGAGTGACTGCCCGGGCAAGGCATACATCAGATCAACGTTGAAGGTATCGAACACCGTCGCGGCAAGGTCGACCGCTGCGCGCGCCTGCGCGCTGTTGTGCACGCGGCCAATCGCCTCTAGCGCGCGATCGTCGAAACTCTGAACCCCGATCGAAAGCCGGGTAATACCGGCTGCTGCGAAACCGCGAAAGCGCTCCGCTTCAAACGTACCGGGATTGGCCTCCAGCGTGATCTCGGCGCCGGCAGCGAACCGCAGATGCGCCCTGAGCATGCCAAGCAGACGTTCAATCGCCCTGGGTGAAAACAGGCTGGGTGTCCCGCCTCCAATAAACAGCGTCTGAACCGTGCGCCCCCAGACGAAGGGGAGCGCCCGCTCGAGGTCACCCTGCAGCGCTGCCAGGTACTCGTCCTCGGGAATCTCACCCGAGCCGCGCCAGGTATGCGAGTTGAAGTCGCAGTAAGGGCACTTTTTCAGACACCAGGGAAGATGCACATACAGCGATAGCGGCAGGGGCGCAGCGACGCCGGACCCTGTGGTCGCGCTGGCAGGTCGCACCAGCCTGATCGGAATGCCGCTCACTTCGCCTCAGATGACCAACTGCCTGCCTGCAACCGCAGCCGGCTTACCAGTTGCCGCAGCGCCAGCCCGCGGTGACTGATCTGATTCTTTCGCTCTGGGGTGAGTTCCGCAGCCGTGCAACGTTCACCAGGCAACCAGAAGAACGGGTCATAGCCGAAGCCGCCTGAACCGCGTGCGGCCTCAATCACTTCGCCGTGCCAGACTGCCTCTGCGATCAGCGGCATGGGATCTAACGCATGCCTGATCAACACCAGCACACAAACATAGCTGGCATGGCGATCGTCACATCCTGCCAGGTCAGCCAGCAGCTTCGCGTTGTTGGCTTCATCGGAATGTTCGCCACCCGCGAGTGCAGCGTAGCGTGCCGACCGAACGCCTGGCATACCGCCGAGTGCCCGCACACAGATGCCTGAATCGTCGGCAAGTGCGGGCAGGCCCGTGACAGCCGCGGCGTGACGCGCCTTCGCCAGAGCGTTTTCGACGAATGTGTCATGCGGTTCGGGCGCCTCAGGCACCCCCAGCTCAGACTGAGCCACGAGATCGAACCCCAGCGGCCGGAGCATTGCGTCAAATTCCCGAAGCTTTCCCCGGTTACCGCTCGCCAGCACCAGCCGGGAGGCCGCACGCGGCCCCGGCGTGCGATCAACGCTCATGCTGACAATGCAGGGTGGCCGACGCCAAGCGACTCACGCTGCAAGGTCACCAGCTGACCGATTCCCTGTGAGGCCAGCGCAATCAAAGTATCCAGTTCAAGCCGTGAAAACGGTTCGCCTTCAGCCGTGCCCTGCACCTCGACAAACCCGCCGCGCCCAGTCATGACCACATTCAGATCGGTGTCACAACCGGAGTCTTCTCGGTAATCGAGATCGAGCACCGGCGCGCCGCCAACAATACCTACCGACACAGCGGCCACCAGGTCACGAATCGGGCTTCGCTCCAGAGCGCCAGCCTTCATGAGTGCAGCGACCGCATCACAGGCCGCGACGAACGCCCCAGTAATGGATGCGCAACGCGTACCGCCGTCGGCCTGCAGAACATCGCAGTCGAGCGTGATCGTGCGTTCGCCAAGGGCTGTCAAATCAAAAACCGACCGAAGGCTGCGACCAATCAGGCGCTGAATCTCCTGCGTGCGCCCACTTTGTTTTCCCCGCGCTGCCTCGCGGTCGCTGCGCGTATGTGTGGATCGAGGAAGCATCCCGTATTCCGCTGTCAGCCATCCCTGCCCCGCGCCTTTAAGGAAGCCGGGAACCTTGGCCTCGACGCTTGCGGTGCACAACACTCGGGTGTCGCCGCACTCGATCAGCACTGACCCTTCCGCATGCCGCGTAAAGCCGCGAGTGATACGGACCTCGCGCAGCGCCTCTGCCGCACGCCCGGCTGTTCTAGTCGACATTGAGTTCTCCGCTAAGGGGAATCCGGACGCCGAACGGTTGATAAACACCAGGCTTCGGTCGAATTCCTTACAATCACGCCGCAACTGAGGTTAACAGAACGGTTGACATCCTTGAGCAAGAAGCCGGGCGAACCACGTCCCATCCAAAGCATGACCGGTTTTGCCGCCGCCGCCCGTGAGGGCCAGGCGGGTTCGGTCAGCGTCGAGATCCGCAGCGTCAATGCCCGATTTCTCGACCTGTCGTTCAGGGTGCCCGATGACCTGCGCTCCGCGGAAACAGCGCTGCGCGAACTCATCTCAGCCAGCGTTCAGCGTGGCAAGGTCGAGTGCCGGGTCAGTTTCCGCAGTGCGAATGCCCAGTCGGGTGGCCAAAGCCTACAGAATGAGGTGCTTGACCGCCTGGTAGCGCTAAGCGATCAGGTGCGCAGCCGTATCCCCGATGCCGCGGCGCCAACCGTCTCAGAAGTGTTGCGATGGCCGGGTGTCTTAGCAGAAGACGACTCTGCGGTTGCGCTGGCTTCGCTTGCGATTGAGGCGGGTCGCGAAGCGCTGGATGCGTTTCTCGCGCACAGAGCGCGTGAGGGTGGGCGTCTGGTCACGCTGATTCTCGAGCGGGCACGCTCAATCACCGACATCGTCCAGCCGATCCGCGAACGAGGCCCCGAACTGCTTGCAGCCCATGAGAAGCGTCTAGCCGAGCGCCTTCAGACAGCGGTGGATTCGCTTGGCGCGCAGGTGCCCGCCGAAGAAACCATGGCGCGCGTCCGCCAGGAACTTGCGCTGTACGGGATGCGGGCCGATGTCACCGAAGAACTCGACCGACTGCTGGCGCATCTTGCAGAGCTTCGTGACGCATGCGGTGGCAGCGGCCCCATCGGAAAACGCCTGGACTTCCTGCTTCAGGAACTCAATCGCGAGGCAAACACGCTGGGCTCGAAAGCCGCGGTCGTCGACTTCTCCAAGGCTGCGGTTGAACTGAAACTGCTGATCGAGCAGATTCGAGAACAGGTGCAAAACCTCGAATGAATGACAACGGTAACCCGGGCAGCCTGTTCGTGATCGTGGCGCCATCCGGCGCGGGAAAAACATCGCTGGTTCGGGGCCTGCTCGAAAATGAGCCGGACGTTCGGCTGTCGGTATCGTTTACAACGCGGGCACCCCGACCTGGCGAGCGCGACGGCATTGACTACCGATTCGTGACGGTTTCAGAGTTCGAAAGCCGTCGCGCAGAAGGCGAGTTCCTCGAGTGGGCACGCGTTCACGACAACTTGTACGGCACGTCGCGCGCCTGGATCGAGTCGCAAATGGGTGCAGGTCAGGACATTATTTTAGAAATTGACTGCCAGGGAGCGGAGCAGGTTAAAAGGCTCTATCCGGACGCGGTGGGTATCTTCATTGCCCCGCCGTCGATCGACGAGCTGGCCCGGCGGCTGCGCGCGCGCGCTCAGGATTCCGAAAGCGTGATCGAGCGCAGGATCCATGCAGCGCAGGCCGAACTCGCGCAGGCCGAGCGTTTCGAATATGTTATTATCAATCAACACTTTGGCGATGCGCTCGAGCAGCTTCGCGCGGTTGTTCGGGCGTCCCGGCTGCGCTTCTCCCGGCAACGCGCACGGCACCCGGAAGTGTTCAGCCAGCTCCGGCTGGCGCGATAAGCAGCAGTCAGGTCCTTCTCACCCTTTGCTCCGAATGGCTCACCATGGCACGTATCACCGTTGAAGACTGTCTGAAGCAAATCCCCAATCGCTTCGAGCTCACTCTGGCAGCCACCTACCGTGCACGCATGCTCGCTCAAGGGCATGCACCCAAGCTCGAGTCGCGCGACAAGCCCACGGTCACCGCGCTGCGTGAAATCGCATCTGGCAAAGTGGGTTCTGAAATGCTGCGTCGGGTTCCCACCTGACGCCAGCAGCGTCGCTCCCCATGGCTGAGCGACTCGCTACCGTTGAAGCAGCGCCGCGAATCCCGCCGTCGGATTCGCGACCTGACCCTGTAGCAAAACGAAGCGTCTCGTCTTCCGGCTTTATTGAGCCCGCCGACGAGCGAAAAATAGTCTCTCTCGCTACGCTGATGCAGCGTGCTGGCGAGTACCTCTCCGAAGACGACCTCCGGCGAATTCGCGAGGCCTACCGGTTTGGTGACCAGGCTCACCTTGGGCAGTTCCGGTCGAGCGGTGAACCCTACATCTCGCACCCGATCGCTGTTGCCGAGATCCTGTCCGGCTGGCGGCTTGACGCAGACTCTCTCATGGCAGCGTTGCTCCATGACGTGATCGAAGACACCACGGTTGCCAAGCAGATTCTGGCCGAGCGATTTGGTACTGCGGTCGCCGATATCGTTGACGGCGTCTCCAAACTCGATCGCGTTGAGTTCGCCTCGAAAGAACATCAGCAGGCCGAAAGCTTCCGCAAGATGCTGCTGGCGATGGCACGCGATGTCCGGGTCATCCTGATCAAGCTGGCTGACCGCCTGCACAACATGCAGACGCTTGAGGCACTGCCAGCCGCCCGTCAGAGGCGAATCGCACAGGAAACCATCGATATTTACGCGCCCATCGCGCATCGCCTGGGACTCAACAGCCTTTATCGCGATCTGCAAGACCTCGCCTTTAGATCCCTGCATCCTTTTCGCTATCGCACCCTGAAAAAAGCGGTACAGGCGGCCCGTGGTAATCGTCGTGAAGTGCTGGGACGGATCCTTGATGCAGTCAACAAGGCACTGCCCGAGGCTGGGGTCAGCGACGCCCAGGTGCAGGGGCGCGAAAAGTCGATCTTCGCCATCCACTCGAAGATGCGCGAAAAGCGCCTGTCCTTTGCGCAGGTGCTCGACATTTACGGCATGCGGGTCATCGTTGATACGGTGCCCCAGTGTTATCTCGCCCTTGGTGCGCTGCACACCACCTTCAAGCCTGTACCGGGTCGGTTCAAAGACTACATCGCCATTCCAAAGATCAATGGCTACCAGTCGCTGCACACCACGCTGGTCGGCCCCTTCGGAACCCCTGTCGAGTTTCAGATTCGCACACACGAAATGCAGCGCGTTGCGCAATCGGGGGTGGCAGCGCACTGGCTCTACAAAGCGCACCACGTCAGCTTCTCTGAACTACACACCCGAACGCACCAGTGGCTCCAGTCCCTGCTCGACATTCAAAGCCAAACCGGCGACTCCCTCGAATTCATTGAGAATGTAAAGGTCGATCTGTTCCCGGACGCGGTCTATGTCTTTACGCCGCGCGGCGAGATTCGCGCGATGTCGCGCGGTGCTACCGTGCTCGACTACGCCTACTCCATCCATACCGACATCGGCGACCGGGCCGTTGGCTGCCGGGTCAACGAAGAGCTGGTGCCACTGCGCACTGAACTCGTCAACGGTGATGTCGTTGAAGTGCTTACCGATCCAACGTCCAGGCCTGATCCGAGCTGGCTCGGCTTTGTCAGAACCGGTAAAGCGCGTGCCAGCATTCGACACAGTCTCAAGGTGCTCAGCTATCGCGAATCGGTTGAGCTTGGACGACGCCTGCTAGAGCAATCTTTAAGCGCGCTGCGAATTGCGCTCGGCTCACTTGAAACCACCATGCTCGATCGCGCTATCCGAGATTCGGGGGTGCGCAATATTGAAGAGCTCTACGCCGATATCGGGCTGGGCAAGCGACTCGCGCCGGTAGTTGCGCGCACCATCGCGCTACAAACCACGTCAAGCCCCGCCGCACTGATGCTGCCGCGGCCAGCCCCGATGGTTATTCACGGCAACGAAGGCAGCGCTGTCACCTACTCCACCTGCTGTTTCCCGTTACCCGGCGATTCGATCATCGGATACCTCCGCGGCGGACACGGACTGGTGCTTCACCGGGCGGATTGCTCCACGGCCCTTCGCCAGCGTGACCGTGATGCAGAGCGTTGGGTGGATGCCGATTGGGCGGACGAGGTACATGGCACTTTCCGGTCCGAGCTCGAAATCAGCGTACGCAATGATCGCGGCGTGCTGGGCAGGGTTGCCGCCGAAATTGCCGCTAGCGACGCCAACATTGCCCACGTGTCGATGGATGACTCCGCAGACCGGGTCGCATCGCTGCGCTTCACGCTCATTGTCCGCGACCGTGTTCATCTCGCCCGGGTGTTGCGCAACCTGCGGCGCTTGCCCGAGGTCTCGCGAATCAGCCGGCATCACTGACCTGCCCAGCCAGCACGGGTGCCGAAGCCACTACTCGTAGCGAACCTCAAGCACCTCGAGTTCGTCGCTACCGCCCGGCACCTTCAAACTGACAAAGTCGCCTTCATTCGCCTTCAGTAATGCCCGGCCAACCGGGGATACCCAGCTGATACGCCCTGCGAGCGGATCAACTTCGTCAACGCCAACGATGGTGACGGTTTCTTCGCGTTCGCCGTTACGCAAAAAGCGCACTGTTGCGCCAAAGAACGCCTGAGTCGTGCCGTGCCGCATAGCCGGATCGACCACCTCGGCTAACTCGAGTCGCTTCGTCAAGAAGCGAATTCTTCGATCGATTTCGCGCAAACGTTTTTTGCCATACAGGTAATCGCCGTTTTCGGAGCGATCCCCGTTCGATGCGGCCCACGACACCACTCTGACCACCTCAGGGCGCTCAACATCGAGAAGCTGCATCAGCTCATCGCGCAGACGCCGGTGACCTGTTGGGGTGATGTAATTTTTTGAGCCCGCAGGAATTGCTTCGATGCTGGGCGCATCGCCCTCGTCATCGAGCGTTTCTGCGTCGTCACGTACAAAAGCCTTGCTCATTGATCTGCGAAGCGGCTCAGGTGCCCGCCAACGACATGGAGTCGATCAAGACAGAGCCTGATCGCTTGGTGCCACGCGTCAGCTCATCGGCGCCTACCGCAACGATTCCGGCAAACATGTCGCGCAGGTTACCTGCGATGGTGATCTCTTCAACCGGATAGGCGATTCTCCCGCCCTCGACCCAGTAGCCACCCGCCCCGCGGGAATAGTCACCCGTAACATAGTTGACACCGTGGCCCATCAGATCGGTCACGAACAGACCAGTGCCCAGCTTTTTGAGCATCGCGTCAAGCGAGTCTGCCCGTTTTGTTTTCCGGCTGGCCAAATGAAGATTGTGCGAGCCACCCGCGTTACCCGTGGTTTTCATGCCGAGCTTACGCGCCGAATAGGTGGACAGGAAATAACCGCGCAGCACGCCAGATTCCACCACTGAGCGGCGATGCGTCGCACACCCTTCGCTATCAAACGGCGCACTGCCTGGCTCACCAGGGCGATGAGGATCTTCGATGATGTTGATGTGCTCCGGAAACAACTCGGTTCCCAGGGCATTCACCAGAAAGCTCGATTGTCGGTAGAGCGCCCCGCCGCTGGCGGCCTGCACCAGATGTCCGAGCAGTCCGCAGGCCAACGGGGCCTCAAACAATACCGGTACCTTCCGCGTGGAAAGGCGACGTGCCCCCAATCGAGCCAGCGCCCGCTCGGCGGCGTAGCGGCCAAGCGCCGCCGGATCAGCAAGCTTTTTCGGGTTGCAGTGCGAGGAGTACCAGTCGTCACGCTGCATCTGGCGGCCGCGACGCGCGATCGGTGCGCATGAAATCGAGTGCCGACTGTAGGGATACCCCCCTGAGAACCCCAGCGTGTTGGCGGAGACGAACTGGCCGTGGCTGACCGACACAGAGGCGCCTTCAGAGTTGCGAATCAGCGGGCTTGTATCGAAGGCGGCTGCCTCGGCCTCAGAGGCGATACGCACCGCCTCATCCACCGGTATTTTCCACGGATGAAACAGGCGAAGCTCGGGGTAGTCGGTTGCAAGCGTGTCGGAATCGGGCAGCCCTGCGCAATCGTCCTCCGCGGTGAAACGCGCAATTTGCCAGGCAGCGTCAACCGTTTCCTCAAGCGAGCGGGCGCTGAAATCCGAAGAGCTCGCATGGCCCCGGCGTTTTCCTACAAACACCGTGACGCCGATGCCCTTGTCGCGATGCTGCTCAATCGTTTCAACCCGCCCGCGCCGAACGTTGACCGTGAAGCCGCTGTTTTCGGAAACATCCACCGCGGCGTCGGTTGCGCCTAGCGTTCGCGCGCGACGAAGCATGGTCTCAGCCATCTCGCGCAGCCGCTGCTGATCGTGATCGAACATCGTCGTCCCTTGTGAATAGCGAGGTATCATAGCAACTGACCCGGTCCGATCCACCGCATATCCGCGCCCCTGTCATGCGACGACCTTCCTCGACCGGCGAGACATCTGTCTCCGACCCCGGTCTCCTCACAGATTCCCCCAGCAAATCGCAACGCAAGCGGGATAGCCACGCGCTGCAAACGCTTGGTGAGCGGTTGGTCGAGCTCTCCGATGAGCGGCTCTTGCAACTGCCTGTCAGCGAACGAATGATCGACGCAGTCAGGCTGGCCCGCGGTATCCGGGCGCGCGAAGGCAGGCGCCGCCAGATGCAGTTCATCGGGCGGCTGATGCGCGACGCCGACTCCGAGGCAATTCAGCAGGCGATTGAGGGCGACCGGCAGCAGCACCGCGCAGAGACAGCGCTTATGCATGCCGCAGAGCAGTGGCGTGAACGCCTGCTGAACGACTCCAAGGCGGTCTCGCTTTGGCTGGAACGTCATCCCGACACACGAACGCAGCTGGACAAGCTTCTTCCCGCCGCACGCACCGAAGTCGCTGCGGGTCAGCACGGGCGACGCTACCGCGAACTGTTCCGGCTCGTGCGCGGTGCGCTCGAGCCACCCTCCACCACCGACCCCTCCCATCAGTCATGACCGCCACGCTTCGTATCGGCCTTGTCTCAATCAGTGACAGAGCTTCTGCCGGCGTCTACCAAGACCAAGGCATTCCCTCACTCGAGCAATGGCTCCAGCAGGCGATTACCAGTCCCTGGGAGCCCGTCGTGCGGCTTATCCCCGATGAACAGAAACTCATCGAGCAAACACTGGTCGAACTCGTTGATAGGGAACACTGCGGTCTCGTCTTGACGACAGGCGGAACCGGTCCAGCAATCCGTGATGTCACCCCTGAAGCCACCCTGGCTGTCGCGGACCGCGAGATGCCCGGCTTCGGTGAGCAGATGCGTCAGATCAGTCTGAATTTCGTTCCAACCGCGATTCTGTCGCGGCAAGTTGCGGTCATTCGCGGTCAGGCACTCATCATCAACCTGCCAGGCCAGCCAAAATCCATCCGCGAAACGCTGGAAGGGCTTAAGCACCCCGACGGTACGCAGAAGGTGCATGGCATCTTTGCTGCGGTTCCCTACTGTCTAGACCTGATTGGCGCAGCGCGCATCGAAACCAACGAGGCGATTTGCAAGGCATTTCGGCCGAAAGGCGCCGCCACAGCAAAGCCGTCAGCAGGGTAAGCGCAAAGCGGGCGTTCGTGGCATGCGGTCTTCAGCGCCTGCTCTTTCCTAGCAACTATCGCGACGTCCCTCAGCCCACTTTGCGTTTCGCGTCAGTCACGCCACTCACTTTTCGCAGCGCAACCAGCGTGCGATCGAGCTGAGCGCCGTCCGCCGCCTCAATCGTGAATCGCATCAGCGCCTGCTGCTGCCGACTGAGCGTATTCACAGCGGTCACGTTGATTCGATCTCGCGCGAACACGTCAGAAACATCCCTCAGCAGACCCTGGCGATCATGCGCCCTGACTTCGATTTCAACCGGGAAGCGCCGCTGGTCGGGCGCTGCGCCCTGCTTCAGGGTCTGCGGATCCCAGCTGGTCTCAATCACGCGCTCCGGTGCGTCGCGGGCAAGGCGCGCAAACGTCGGGCAATCAGAACGGTGTACCGACACGCCGCGGCCTCGCGTCACAAAGCCGGACACCGCGTCGGGCGGCAGCGGACGGCAGCACCTCGCCAGCTGGTTCAGCAGCGAATCCATTCCAACGACCAGGACGGCCCCTGCTCGCTGTTGAGCACCACTCGCGCCGGGGCGGGATAAGCGAGCGAGAGCGTCGGGGATCTCAGCGACCGGCGCTGGCTCGGCTTCGCCGCGCACAGCCTCCTCGAGTTGGCGCGGGCCGATTTCCTCGCGTGCAACCGCAACAAAAAGCGCCATCGCATCGGGCTCATCGAGCCTGCGAGCCAACTCTTCGAAAGCTAGCGCTGTGCGCCCTTCGCGTTGCAGCACACGCTCCACCCGTTCACGACCCGAGGCAGCATCTCGTGCAAGTTCCAGCGCATTGAACCACTGCCTAACTTTTGCGCGAGCTCTAGTGCTCGCAACATAGCCAAGCGAGGGGTTCAGCCAGTCACGCGACGGACCTTCAGCACTTCCATCCTTCGCAGCAATAATTTCAACGGTCTGACCCGTTTGAAGCGGCCGATTGAGAGGTAGCAGTTGCCCGTCCACCCTGGCACCACGGCAACGATGCCCTAGTCCGGTATGGATGTGATAAGCGAAGTCAACAGCAGTTGCCCCAGCAGGCAATTCGATGACGCGCCCCTGCGGCGTGAGTGCATAGACGAAGGCCAATTCAGGTGAGTGCGCCTCAACGCCTACGCTACCCAGCGTTTGACCCACCTCGCGTTGCCAGGCAAGCAACTGCCTCACCCAGTCGACGCTTCGCTCCACAGCCGCTGGAGCGGTCGGGTCGCCCCCACGGCTGGCCTCTTTATAGCGCCAGTGCGACGCGACCCCATACTCCGCGAATCGATGCATCTCCGCCGTCCGGATCTGTACCTCGAGCGGCAGTCCGTCTTCCACCACCACCACGGTGTGCAGTGAGCGATAGCCATTAGGCTTGGGCCGTGCGATGTAGTCGTCATACTCCGACACGATGGGCTTCCAGAAGCCATGCACCAGATCGAGCGCCAGATAGCACTGGGCGACGCTGTCCACGATGACTCGCAGGCCGCGCAGATCTTGAATCGTCTCAAGGTCGCGCCGCTTGGCCTGCATCTTTAGATGAATGCTGTACAGATGTTTGGGGCGACCGCTGACCTTCGCCTCAACACCCTGAGCCTTGAGCGCAAGCGCAAGGCGATCCACCGCAGACTTAACAAACGCTTCGCGCTCTGCGCGCTTCTCCTCAAGCTGGGAGGCCAGCGACCGGTAAGTTTGCGGCTCGAGAAAGCGAAACGACAGGTCCTCCAACTCCCACTTCAATTGCCAAACGCCCAGTCGGTTAGCAAGTGGCGCGAGTACATCAAGGGTTTCCTGGCTCACCGCCCTGTCTGGCGGCTGACCGCCGCGAGCGCACAGCCGGAGCGTCTGCAGTCGCGAGGCGAGCAGCAGCAGAACAACTCGGATATCGTCGGCCATCGCCAACACCATGCGTCTGAGCATTTCATGCTGGACGTGGGCCGCAGTGGCCAAGCTCCCCCCCGCGCCTAACCGGATAAGCTGCCGCATGCGCTCGACCAGATGAGCCAGAACAGGGTCGAAATCGCGTGCAATCGCTGAAACCGGCCAAAGCTCTGCCGGCCTGACCAACCAGGCTGCTGCCTGTGCGGTCTCGTCTACCCCCAGATCGGCAAGAATCGCCTCAACGCCCTCTGCGTGAGCGATCACCGGCACCCCGTCACTGACCGCCTCGGGCTTGACCAAGGCGTGTACCAGCCCGCGTGCACGCGCGAGCATGCTCGCGTGCGCACTGGGCTTCATTGCGACCGCGCCCACTCCGGGCGCTGGTCGCTGCGCGCTGGCTTCTGGACTGGTAGACATGTAGGAGGCAGCATGCCACGTTCGGCAAGTAAAGTGGCAGCGATCCGCTAACGGTTAGACTCCTGGCCCATGTTTTCTCGATTTTTCAAACGCCCCCCGCGACAGCCGGTGATCTACCGTGCTGTATGGGAAGCCTGCGCGGCGCAGATGCCCTTTCTCGACGTGCTGGACTCAGCGTCTCTTGAGCGGCTATTCGATCTGGCCGATCGATTCGTCGAACAAAAAGACTTCACCGGAACACATGGCTTTGAGGTAACCGACTCAGTGCGGGCCGCGATCGCTTTGCAGGCCTGCCTGCCCATCCTTCGCCTGGGGCTGGACGTCTACTCCGATTTCGTCGAAATCATCGTCTACCCAGACCGCTTCATGACACCCCGGTCTGTGGTGGACGAGAGCGGCGTTGTCCACGAATCAGTTGAGGAGCTATCCGGCGAAACGATGCCGGGTGGCCCAGTCGTCCTCGCATGGCCCGATATCGATCCGGCAATGGGGGCCCCCGGCCTGTCGGTGGTCATTCACGAATTTGCACACAAACTCGACATGCTTGACGGCGAGGCAGACGGCATCCCACCGCTCAAGCCCGCCGCACGCGCCCGCTGGATTGAAAGGCTGGACGCCTCCTATTCGCGGTTTTGCGACATGCTTGAAGGCGTGGAATCAGAAATCCCTATCGATATTGACCCTGAATCGGAGGCTGCGGATCCCTACTACGCCAGGCTGCCGCTCGATGCCTACGCGGCAACCGATCACGCGGAATTTTTCGCCGTGGCGTCCGAAGCCTTCTTCACAATGCCCGAGGCCATTCAGGACGTATTTCCTGATCTGCACGACATGTTTTCAGAGTATTTCGGCTGGAGGGAATCGGCAGCGACTGCGGGGGGCGGCGGTCCTGCAAACTTAAGTTAGTGCCGGTTCGATCTTGACGTGCGGCTGCTTATGCCGACCTGCACGACTGGCTGCTGACCAGTACCTTGGTGGAGACGCGTCAACCGGGCGTGATGCCGCAGGACCCCGGGGACCAAATCTCGCGCTCAGCCCCAATCTGGAGAAAGCCTGGCTGGCGTGCCGACGAATCGAGCGTCGCCTCAGCGCTACTCCCCAGTCCAGGGGACTGATACGCGTCGCCCGTACCTGAGGCGATCGCGGGGGTCGCGGGCATGACCGAAGAACCTTGGGCGCCCGGTTGAGTTGGAGCGCGCAGACCTGCTGACGGTGTGCGGGCAGTGAGCCGAGCGTTTGACTGCATCCTCGCTTCGCCGCTCGCACGGAGCGGAATTCGCGGCAGGATTCGACCTGAATCATCGGCCCCCCGGTAGAGGGTGCAGACCGATACGGGGGTGTCTCTAGCTGCTGGGATGGGTTGCACTGGCGACGAGGCTGTGATTTCCATCGGTGCCGCCTCGACACGCACGGCTCCGAGTCTTGGTGCTGCGTCGTCGGCGCCGCAACCATTGAGCGACCGCGCCGCCCAACTGATGAAGCGTCCCGCCAGCGGAACTACCAGAGGCACGGCAACCGATAATTCGATCCGCAATATGCCGGCTTCCCGGAAGGTATGTCCCGATGCCTGACCAACCCTTTCGCCCGTCTCGGTGAACGAGCCCCCAGACGCAGGCTCTGCGTTCCGCGAGCGCCACACAGGGTTGTCGACGGGGATTTCAAACGGGGCTGAACCGCCGCTGCGCCCAAAACTCGAGGCCTGCGGCACTGCCCAGTCTTGGAAGCTTTCACGAGTCGGCGTGATCTGACGCCACGACAACCAACCGTGCCGCGTCGCAGCGTTAAATTTGAGAGCGGACGAAGCGAGGCTTTCGTCCCGACTACCCAGCGTTTGCGAGCTCACCCAAAGCGGGACCAAGCCCGACACCAGACCCTGTTCGATCGCCTCGGGCTCGGCATGCCCGACCGCACCGTAGCGAGCGGCCTCGCGCACTGCAAAATCAACTATTTGTCGGGCTTGTAGAACCAGCGCCCACTGCCAGATCAAGAGCCCGATCAGCAAAAGAACGGGGACTGCCACCAGGAACTCGGCGGAACCGATACCTGACTGGCGACCGCCGCGACTTGGCGGTATCAGGGTTTGCCAGCGCGGGTTCCACCAGCGCTTGTTGTTCGCCATGCGCGGCCACTCCTCGTGGACAGTCATCGCGAGGTGAGACCCCTGATCATTTCAACGGATGGCCTGGTGGCCGGAGCAGGCGATTCAACCTGCTCAGACCGCAGATGGTCCGCACCGTGAGCCAGTGGCACCGTCTTTCGTACTGGCGAGACGACGCTCTCGGCTGAATCCGAAGCGCTCGTGCGGTGAAACGCAGCGGGGCGTATCGATGCCCCCGATGGGGTCATGACAGCGGGCTCGGGAGTCTGGCCGACGACTGCTCGGAGCGCAGCCTCGATGCGACGCCGATGCGCGGCCGCGACCGGATCGCTCTCAGCGGGTCCCAGTGCGTCAAGTGCGCGCCGGGCCTGATCGATTCCCAAAATCGCGAGGTTCGCGTTGGCTTTCGATTTGACCTCCACCATAAACGGTAACGATTCACGCGACTGCGAAATCGCCTGCGATGCAAGTTCGTCAGCGCGTCGATAAGCGACCGCAGCATCGCCAAGCTTCTCAAGCCTGTGCAGTGCGTTCGCTTTGCGTAACCACCTGGGTGCCTGATGCGGGGAGCTATCCAGCAGCGGCTCAAGCAGACCCAGGACATCCTGGAATTTCCCAGCTGTATAGGCCCGCTCAACCTCCTGGTCGATTCGTTCTGTTTCTTGCCTGGTCAATACGCGAGGACTCTGCCCAGCTTTGGGCTCTGGCGCCTGGGCCGGGTGCGCGGTCAATTCACCCGATGCAGAGGCCGACGGTCCGGGGCACTGCCCCGCTGTGACAGCCGGCGCGCTCGGGGCCACCCCGGTAGAAATGGCGACCTGATCTCGTACCGTAAACGATGCGCTACCGAACATTGCCTGGCAGGAGCGCAGCCGCGCCTCGGGCGTACCGCGCCACTCCCCGTCTGGATCAAGCGTTGAGCAACCTCCCAGCGCAATGATTACAGCGCAGCAACCCAGCCTAAACCCGCTTACCCAATTCGAACTGGTCACGATGACCTCCAGCTGCTTTCCTGGTGATTGTTAGTGCCGATGGCTCGAACAGTATTTGGTCACCTGGCATGATTTGCAGCTTGGAAATAAGCCCGCACGCGAACTCGATCACATGCGCGCCTGACAGACAGGCGGCAATGCGACACGGCGCCAGGCCGTCGAACACCGACAAGACGACGCCTTGCTCAGAGATGAAAACAACATCGAGTGGAACGCGCATTCCAAAGGTATGAACGGCTCGACATTGTTCGATGAGGAACGCCTGGTCAGGGTCAATCGCGGAGCGCCAGGCGAGCCCGATGAGTCGATCCCAAAACCCCTGTGCCCGCCGTAGCCTGATCACCGATGGCGAAGATGTGAGCGCTACTGCCATCGTGTGACCTCCGTCAGCATTCGACTCACCACCGGATAAAGTACGATGGCAAGCGTTCCCGGAAAAATGAACACAATCAGAGGAAACAGCACGCGCACTGGCGCTTGAGCTGCCCGATGCTCGGCTCGTAAGAAGCGGTCGCTTCGCTGCTGCTCCGCCTGCGCGCGAAGGGTTTGTACAACCGTTCCGCCATCGCGTTGCGCGGCCGTCACCGCCAGTGTGAACTGCGTAATCGCCGGCATATCCAACCGAACGGCGAGCTGTCTGAGGGCTTCGTCGCGGGGCATTCCAGCCTTCACGTCTCGCATCAGACGCCGGCATTCATCTCGCAGAGGCCCCGCTGGAAGCCGCTCAACCGCCTGGGGCAAGGCCGCCGTCAGTGGCAACCCGGATTCCACCGCCATCGCCAACAAGTCGATAAGAAAGGGGAGCGAACGCAACAGACTTTCGCGGCGACGATTGGCCACACTGCGCAGCCAGATCATTGGCCACATCATGCCCGCCAAGGCTCCGACACAAAAAATCCAGATAGGACAGCCGAGGCCTGCCAGCTGGAGTGCCGAATAAGCAACGCCCATGGAAACAAGGGAAAGCGCCTGCGCAGCAACAATATGCTGCGGGGCCATCGTTCGCTCGAACCCTGCGCCACTTAATTTTTTATGAAGGTTAAAGCGCCACCGTGCAGAAATGATGGGTCGAACCAAACACCCGCCAGCGATCAGCAGCGGCCAGGCCAGACGCCAGACCATCGGAAGTCTTTCAGTTCGTGCAGCGGAATCAGTGGGGAGACTTCTAAGCACCTCGCCGAGAAACGCGATCGTTGACACGGCAGCCGCCGCAGTAAGCGCCATGACGAACCAGGGCAGGCCCTCCATCGTCAGACCTCGATCGAGACGATCCGCCGGACCAGTCGAAAGCCTATGATCTGCGCGACGCAAACCAATCCCAACACCGTCTGGCCGCCCTGGGTGAACGCGAGCTCATTAAACGAGGGCGGATCTACTGCCGCGAGCAACGCCAATACGCCGAAGGGCAGCACCGCCATGATCCACGCCTGAAGCCGACCCTGTGCCGTGAGCGCGCGAATACGCGATTCGATCGCGAGTCGCCTGCGAATGACATCAGCCAGCGCCTCCAGTGTTCGAGCTAACGGCCCCCCGGTATCGGCGCCAACTCGGAGGGCAGTCGCCATCAGCATGACCTCTTCCGCGTTAATCCGGCGCTCCAATGCCGCGAGTGCGTCGCTAAGCGTTGTGCCTAAACGCAGATCGCTTAGCAGCCACTCGAGATGTGACCGTATTGGGATAGGGCTGGCCTGAGCAGCTCGGGCAATCGACACCGAGAGACCACTCCCAGAGCGAAGCGAGCCCGACATGAGCATGAGCACATCGGGGATCTGATGACGCAGCTTATTAAGTTGCCGCTTTTGCACCTGGCGCACGATTACCCAAGGCACTGCGGCGGCGGTAATCGCAGCAACCAGGCCAGCCAACAGACTGTTGGTGAACGCCAACGCGAGGGCAGCGACAACGCCCGAAAACGCCCACTGCAGGGCCCAAAGTCGAGCGGGATCCACAGCAATAAAAAGTTCGCGCAGCTGGCGACCAAAACGCCGTGTGAAGTCATCGCGCTGTTTTCCGACCAGGAAGGACCCAGCGATACCTAGCGCAGCAAACACGAATAGCGCGCCGGCGATAACCGACGCCCAAAACCAAAGCTGAGATGACTCGAGCTTCATACTCGCTCTCCAAACAGCGCAAGTGCATCGGGTCGCTGACCGGCCCCGAGCGAATCCAGAAACTGAGGAATATGACCCGTTGCCGTATGCCGCCCGCCCTGGCCATCACCCGCCTGGAACCTGAACAGTGTCTGCATCAGGACCTTTCCACTTTCCACTCCGGTCACTTCGGCGATCTCGGTGATTCGGCGCGACCCATCGGGTAGACGAGCCTGCTGCACGACGATCTGCACGGCGGAGCTGATCTGCTCGCGGATTGCGTTCAGCGGTATCTCAACGCCCGACATCAGGGTCATAACTTCGATTCGAGATAGCGCATCACGCGGACTGTTCGCGTGAACCGTGGTTAGCGAACCATCGTGCCCAGTATTCATCGCCTGCAGCATGTCGAGCGCCTCACCTCCCCGGCACTCACCCACAACGATTCGATCGGGGCGCATTCTCAGCGCATTTCGAACCAGATCGCGAACGCTGACAAACCCTCTTCCCTCGGCGTTAGCTGGTCTCGCCTCGAGGGACACCAGATTGCGGTGAGAAAGCCGCAGCTCGGCTGCGTCTTCAATTGTGATAACTCGCTCGTCTGCAGCGATGAAGCCCGACAGCAAGTTGAGCAGCGTGGTCTTACCTGCACCGGTGCCACCCGACACGACAACGCTACGCCGGCTCCTGACGCACAACTCGAGAAACCGAAGCATTTCCACTGACAGCGACCCCCGCGCCACGAGATCTTCTGCGCAATACAAGTGCCGATTAAAGCGGCGGATCGTTACCGCCGGACCGCAGAGACTCAGCGGGGGAAGGACAGCGTTCAGGCGGGAACCGTCAGCGAGGCGGGCATCGACCATCGGCGAGCCTTCATCAACATGACGCCCCAGAGGCGTGATGATCCGGTCAATCACGGACCGAATCGCCTCGTCGCTGGAGAACGCCAGCGTGGTCTGCTCGATTCTTCCCGCGCGCTCAATGTGAATTGGGGCCGTGCCGTTCACCATGATTTCGGAAATCGCCTCATCGGCAAACAGGCTCTCCAGCGGCCCAAGCCCTACCGCCTCGTCAAGCACCTCACGAATAAGTAGATCGCGATCAATTTCGATTGGTAGCTCGGGCTCAGTCTCCACAACTTGTCGCAGCGTCTCGCCCACCTGTTCCCGCAGCTGCGCGCCAGTCAAACCTCGAATGTCCTGCCCTCTGAAGTCGATCTGATTCAGAAGACGCCGGTGAAGCAATCGCCTCCAAACGTAGCGATCAACGGAGGACGCTTCAGGAGAGGGCTCGTCCCGCTGATGAGAGGCAGGCTCGCCCGAGAAAGAGGCTGTGTCAGACGAGCCTCGCAGTCCACTGGGGCTAACGGTGCCAGGCGATAGGAGGACGCGAAGCCGATGTCCGCCGATCAGTATCTCATCGGATTCGGCGAGAGGCCCGAACGCGACGATACGATCTCCGTTGACTTGAGTGCCGCCAAGACTCCCGAGGTCAACAATCCGAATTCCTGCTGCGTCGGCCTCAAGTCGGGCGTGCTCGCGAGCAACACGCCAGCCCGACAACACAACCTCAGCATTTGCGGATCGGCCGATCACGCATGGCAGATGCTCGATGCGGACAACACGCGGCGTATCGTCGGTGCTATCAATGGCAAGCGTGAACATCAGTCGACCATCCTGAGTAAGTCGCGCAAATCCTGTGCTTCATTTCGACGCTGGATTGCCTGCGCTCGCGCGACATGCGGGTCTTCACTGACCAACCGAGGCGTGACGAACACCACCAGCTCGGTCTGTCGATCGCGAAAAAGCCGAGACCGGAACAATCGTCCCAGCACGGGTAAGTCGCCCAACGCCGGCACCCGATCCATGTTTCTCGATGTTTCCTCCGACAGCAGCCCGGCAATCACCAGCGTTTCGTTCTCGCGGAGATTGACCTCGGTTTCCGCGCGCCGCTTAGTCAGACCAGGAATATTGTTGACTTGGACCTCAAAATCGATCGCAGAAATCTCGGTGGCAACCTTGGCTGCAATCACCCCGTTAGATCCGGTCACTGGAGCGATATCGAACTTGACGCCGTACTCTTTAAACGCCACCGACGTCGCGCCAAAGCCCGTTGAAAAAGGAATCGGTAACTCACCCCCAGCGACAAACCGTGCAGAGCCGCCGCTCTTACAGGCAAGCCTTGGCTCGGCCAGGATGACCGCATCACCGTTTTGAACCAGCATCTGCAGGGTTGACTTGAAAGTTGCTGCAAGCCCAAGCGATGCTGCAAACGGCGCTGCAGCGCTTGTTACGGCATTTCCTGCAACCCCTGCTGCGATTCCCTTTGAAAAGGCGGCGCCGCGATAGGTGTCGCCTACTACTCCGAACGTTGGTCCGTTGGCGGTGGGCGCCCAACGCACGCCTAAATTCTGAAGCGCGTCTCTACGTACTTCGATCATCCGGACGTCCATCTCGATCATTTTTTCGAGTCCGACTTTGCTAACAAGGTTCACGATCTGTGGGTATCGAGCGCTGATCTCGGAAATTCGGGATGCCTGCTCTTCCGATACGCTGTGCCCTTCGATGACTACCTTGTCCCCTACCACTCTGGATCCCAGATTAGGCTGATCCCCAAGCAACGCGCGGATTTCGGTAAGCAGGCGGCTGGCATCGGCAGGAATGACATTGACCACGTAGCTTCGCTCAACCCCCTCGCGCGGCCAAAGATGTAGCGTGCTCTGCCCCGCAGCTTCGGGAATGACCAGCACCTGACGATCGTCAAGCGATGTCGCTTGAATGACCCGGCCATTGCCCACCGCTATCCGCCGCAGGGGGCCCGTGTTGAGGAGATGCGCCTGTCCGACATACAGGTGCAGCAGTGGCTGAGCGTCACTGGCACGACTCTCGAAGGTTCCAGCTTTCACGGCGCTCACACCCGTCGGAGCGATGTGGACGGCGAGTGCCGCAAGCAAGAACATGAGCCGACCGATGCTGGGCGACACGCTGCTTAAAGAGCCTCGCATGATGGTTACCTGAACAGAAGGGGTTGCTGGGGTAATGAAAATTGGGCGGCTGCCGACGGGGCTTGCGAAACACGATCGGGCTGCGCGGCATCAGACATCCGACGATCAGGCGGCGGGGTAATGGCTGACGAATTGCGCGGTGGCCGGCTAACACCGTGCATTATCGGCTCGGAAGGGGACACAACCGCGGCGTCTGTACCGGGCTGCTGCCGGCTGCTTGCCAGACCACCGCCCCCACCAACAATCATTTCCGGGCCAGACCGAACCGCCGGGCGTGAAAGAATCGGCGCTGGGCGCGGCTCAACACCAAGGAGTGCATTCGCATCCACCGGCTTGGTAGACACAGCGTGGCGGTCGTCCGGGTTGCGAAGAAGCGCTGTGACACGGCCCGTTCGCTGCGCAACGATCAGGCGCTGCGCATCGTCGGGGCTCAGTTCAACGGTAATAGAGGTGAATGCCCGGTTGCCGGTTTCTTCTGCGCCCGGTCTGAACTGCCGCCCTGTAGCCAGTACCGCTACGTCCTGTACCAGAACCCGGCTGGTCTCCACGGCCGGACCACCGTCAACGCCCGGACTGCGAGCCGAGTACAGCAGGTCGATCCGGTCGCCCGGGCGCAGCATGCCCGACACGGCGTTTACATCATCGACTGCGATGGTGAGTGCTCTGATACCCTGCTTGACCCGAGCAGACAGACCAGTTGGTTCAGCGGGTTGCAGAATCTCGCTCAGCAGCGGCTCGCCCCCTCGCAGCGCTCGGGTCAGGCGCATACCAGCCTTTGCGTCGAACTGCTCGGGCCGCAATGCCGAGCTTGGAGCGAGATCAACAGGGACTGGCCGAATCGCCATGTTGTCAGGGCCGACCGCCTCACCCGCGATCAGATCAAACTTTGCAACGACAATCGGAACGGTGGCGGGCGCTGGCCGCTTGGCCGCCGCCTGCTGCTTCGCGATGGTTTCATTGACATGCCGATCCGCGAAATAGACGGCCAGAGCGGCAAAGGAGAGCGCTGCGAGACTGAGAACGGCGAGCCTTGCGCCAGATCCGAATGAGCGTTTGGTCATGGCATGGCCACATGCTTGAGGATGGCCTGGTGCCTGCCCTCGATTGCGATCATGAGTCGCTCGATGACGTTATCGGGCATAGCCACCAGTGCCAGAACCAGTAGCGAAAGAATCAGCAGGGCTTCAAGCGATGCCTGACCCGCACCGCGATTTCGCTGCGCCTTCCGATTAGCGCCTCCATGGAAACTCATTTCAGAACCTCCATCAAATGAGCTACGACGATCGAGGCGCGCCCATTTGCCTCGATGGTGATGACCATCTCGCGCGCGCGCCCTGCAAAGCGCAGCACCGCTGGCGGCACGGATGCCCGATCGGCGCGAATCGACTCGGCACTGTCCCGCTGGTTGGTTGAATCCAGCTCGCGGGGGCGCTCGACCGCGACAGGCTTCAAACCCTGGGACTGTGCAAAGCCAGTAACCTCCTCGCGCAGGGCTTTCGGATCGCGCGTGGAGGTACCCATGATTGTCGTAACGCGCGCGTCAGGCTCGTGAGAAGTGACTTCGGACCCAAGCTCGATTGATCTGGGGAGCCATGCTGCATGACGAGGGCCGCTACGATGCGCGTGACCCGAGGGTTGCCAGCGAGTGAGATAACCGTATGAGCCCTGGCCATGCTCGCGAATTTGAACGGTCTCGATAACCTGACCCGCGAGGCGCGACACCACCTGCCAGTCCTCGCCTCGGCTGGCCTGAACCGCGGCGCCCGGCAGGCTTCGCCATCGCGCTTCGATGGATTGGGCAAGCCAGGAGGCGTTACCCGACGACGACAGTGCCCAAACGTTTGCAATCTGACCGTTGATTGCAACCCGGGCACCAACCAGCTGAAGCGATGTGTCAGGTGGCAGGTCTGTGGATGGCGGCGGGGCATTGAGCGCGTACATCAGCTGGCTGCCCCCGGGTTTGGCGATGCATTCCGGAGTCGGTAGCCAGGCAAGCGGGATCGCGATCATTGCAAGCCAGACCCGCTGAATGAATCTGCTGGGTTGGTCGACCAGCGCAGTTTGAGTGGTCATGGCCTGCGATCTCCGGGAACAATGCTGATGTCAAGGCGATGCGCCGTCAGATTGCCTGCCCCTGGCTCCAACCCCACCGCGTCGGCGACGCGCAGCATTCCTCGGGTCACCAAGTAGCCTGCATCAAGAGCGGCTTCGCGAAACGGGTCCAGTCGGCTGCCACGCTCGACTCGGCTTTGGACAGAATCAGGGGTTTCGCCAAACGATTGACTGGCGTTCCACTCGTTTCCGACGATCGCGAGGCGAGCCTTCAACCGAATCGACAGTACGCCTGACTCCGACCCTTTCTGTGACGGCCGCAAAGCGAGCGCAACCGGTACTTCAACGGCGCTTACACGTAAGCCCTGGCGAGCGTCCAGCCCGAACTGTTGCGGTCCGACCGGCAGTTGAAATGACGAGGCAGCCGCGGCGGCCCGCTCAGCGGAAGCGGCAACATTGGCACCCGCGTCAAGTGGCTGAGAACGAGAAGAAAATTCAATTGAAGAGCGAGCGCGCACCATCGGCGTTCGATCAGCATTAACCCAGAAGCGATCCGTTTCTTCGGCGGCATCGTGGTTCGCAGTGCGCCCTGCCCCCTGCGCAGTCTGGTGGGCTATGCCGCTGAAATGTCTTGACCGGATAGCCTCAGACAACTGAGCAGCGCGATTCGGGTTATCACATTCAGACGGCTCAAATCGGCACTCAAACGCATAAGCGCGAGCCGCGCTGACGGCACTTGCCTGAATGGCCTGAAGGCGTCCGACTGCAAGCACACCAATGAGCAGTACGACGGCAACGAATACGAACACCAGCGTTTCAATCAACGCTTGTCCTCGCTGCTCGTGTTGGCTACAGAGGGTCGCGTTGCAAGCTTTGTTGCAGTCAGCGCCCCGGGCCGCAGACGTTCGCCTAGCGGGCATAGGTAGCGGCAGCAGCACGATGGGCCTCTGTCGGTTTGATGAGTCTGGCCTGCCAGAAGGGGCTGAACAGGCTGGCGCGCTGAACGGGTGTGGACGCCTCGGGCGGCGGCTGAAAGTAGACTTCAGCTGCCGAGAGCGCAAAAAGATGCGTTTGCCCCGAGCCGTCGCTTAATCGCAGTCGCCCGGACGCTGTGCCCAGTGAATCGGACGTGCCGATCTTGCCCACCTCGACGCGAGCCAGCACCGCGATCTGCGAAACGGGCTCGGTTTCCGAGTTCATGACCCGAGGATCGAGGTCATGGATCCTCGAGAGCCCGGCTAATGACTGCGCACCTTCCATCGCCGAAGCCTGCGCGAGGTCCGTCGCAAGAGGGTTGCTTTGCGCACTGTGCTGCTGGGCGGCGTTCCAGCCTAATTCAGCACCGCCGCTTCCCCAGCCTAGCGCCCACGCTTCGCTGTCGCGACAGGCGCCCAGTCTGAAAAATCCCCCGGCGCGCCAGTCGTGCAGCGACATGGTGTCAACCGCCGACCAGGTTTCGAGCGACTCATGTAGTGCCGTACCGCCGCGGCGGCGCAGCCAGAGCGTCCACTTATCAGGATCAAAGCTGCGCCCTACGCAGGAAGAGGGGAGCGGTAAGCGATGATCCGAACTGCGCGACGCCGCCGTGAAAGGGTCAAGCGAGTCGAGAACGACCTGGCGCAGACGCGCGCGATCTTCCGGGGTTTCGTAGCGACGCGTGAACGCTGAGAAGGCCCCGCCGTCGCCGAGGGTAAACGCGAAGAAGCGTGGATCGCTGGTTCGTACAACTTCATTGGCGATCGCGCCCAGCCCGAATACTTGGGCGGAGCGAAGCAGCCAGTCCTGACTTCGCTCAAGCCAGACCTTGTAACCCATTTGGGCATCGGCCCGCCACTGCAGCTCAGCAGCAGCCGCCTGCTCCGCTCCCTGACGGCCCGCTTTCGCGCTGGCGGCAATCGCGGACAGTGCTAGAGCTGCGGGCGGGTATGCGGTAGACAACGACTGCGCGTTATCGGCCAGCGTATCGAAGTACTGCGCCCATGACGCCAGCGTGACCGCCTGCGCAAGCGCGACTTCTTGGGCAACAATCGCTCGGTTAGTATAGGCAACGTAGTTCAGCGCCCTGGCTCGCCAGGTCGCCGCACTCAGCGCAGCCGCGTCGGCGGCGTCATTGAGACTTTGCCTCGCGGTGAGCACACGGCCGCTACTGAACACCGCCAGCATCAGAAACGCCGCGACAATGCTGATCAGCAAGGCAAGCACCAGGGCCTGCCCCGACTGTCGACGTGCCAGGGTTTTACTGATTGTCGAGGCCATAGTTGCCAAGGCCCTTGCGCTGCGCGGCCGATGATTGAGCGCTGCCTGCACTGCCTTGTGCAGACGACACCGCTGAGCCGGATGACTGCCCCGAGATCTCCATTGCCAGGCCCGCGGTCTGGCTGCGCAGTGTCTGTCCAAACAGGCTGTAAACGCCGATTGCGGCGACGGCGATGAGGGCGACGACGATGAGGTATTCGGTCATGCCCTGCCCCGCCTGGCGAGGAGGACGAGGACGGAAAGGGTTAAGCGATCGCGTGGGTTGAATACTCATGAGGGCTCCTTCAGTCAGGAATGACGATGAGCCCATTAAATGGAGGGAGGGCGGTCCCCGCAATTCGTCACTCGGGCCTAGGCCACTCGCAAGAACCCGCGCGAAACCGAAAATACGAGCGGGTTAGCGGAAAGACAGTTCGCTGACCTAGTCCACCAGGACGATCTCGTTGCGGGATGGCGTCGCACCGCCGCAACGCCGACGCGACAACCCCCAAATCTGCCGGTAATCGGCGATTGCACTATCATCCGCCGGACTTAAGCAGAGGAGACCGCTATGAATAAACGTCAACTTCTCGCCTGCATGGCTGGCGCCCTGGCGCTGCTCGGGCCTGTGGCTGTTCAGGCGCAGGCATACCCGACCAAGCCTGTCCGCCTGATCGTACCCTTCCCGCCGGGCGGTGGGACCGACGCGTTTGCGCGACCGCTCAGCAAGGTGCTGTCCGCCTCGATGGGACAATCGTTCGTGATCGATAACCGGGGCGGCGCCGGTGGCACGCTGGGGGCCGAGGTTGCAGCGAAATCCGCCGCCGACGGATACACGCTGCTGGTCGGTGCAGTTCACCATACGATTGCAGTCAGCATGTATCCGCGCCTGGGCTATGACCTTCAGAAAGATCTGATGCCAGTCACCGTGCTGTCATACGTGCCGAACGTCGTGGTGCTGAACCCGCAACGCGTCGCAGCGCGCGACTACGCGTCATTTGCGCAGTTTGTGAAAGGCAACCCGGGTCGACTCAACTACGCGTCGGCGGGCAACGGAACGACCCATCATCTAACCGTCGAGCTCTGGAAAACCCTCACCGGAAGTTTCGCCACGCACATCCCCTATCGTGGCGCGGGTCCGGCCATGCAGGATCTGCTCGCGGGTCAGGTTGACTTCATGTTCGACGGATTGGGCAGCTCTATTCAGCACATCAAGTCGGGGCGCCTGGTGCCACTCGCTGTGTCATCTGCCAAACGATCATTCGCTCTGCCCGACATTCCAACACTCGAAGAAGTTGGCGTGAAGGGCTACGACGCTCGGACCTGGTACGCCGTCTGGGCCCCCGCCGGGACGCCTCGCGATATCGTGACGCGGCTCCAGCAGGAAATCGCCAAAGCCCTCGCAGGCTCGGAGTTGAAGGGAATTTGGGATAGCCTGGGCGCAGAGCCCGGCGGTCAATCGCCCGAAGAAATGGGGCGGTTTGTCGAAGGTGAAATCGCCAAGTGGGCGAAGGTCGTCAAAGATTCGGGCGCCAAGCTCGACTAAAAGTAGTGCCCCGCGCATCGTTGAGATGCGCCGGGGCTTTCGTGAAGGACGACCTTAGGCAGCCTTGCGCTGCTCGTGGCTATCAAAGAACTGGTCGTCTTCGGTGGATCCTTTCAGCGCGGCGGTAGAGGCCTCGCGTTCCACCGTGGTGGTCACAGCGTCGAAGTAACCCGTGCCGACTTCGCGCTGGTGCTTGACTGCGGTGAACCCTTTTTCGGCTGCCGCAAACTCGGCCTCCTGCAGGCGAACGAACGCGGACATGTTGTCGCGAGCGTAGCCGTGTGCAAGTTCGAACATCGAGTAGTTGAGCGAGTGGAATCCGGCCAGCGTGATGAACTGAAACTTGTAGCCCATCGCACCGAGTTCGCGCTGAAACTTCGCGATCGTTGACTCGTCCAGGTTCTTCTTCCAGTTAAACGACGGCGAGCAGTTGTACGCGAGCAGCTTGCCCGGGAACTGACGGTGAATTGCCTCGGCGAAGTTGCGTGCGAACTCAAGGTCGGGGGTGCCGGTTTCACACCAGATCAAA
>CAZORB010000048.1:12395-26435 GCA_964581825.1 uncultured Bordetella sp. | reverse complement strand
CTTTGGTCGAGTCATAACCCGGCTTGTCGTAAAGAGCCTGGTTGAACACTAAGGTACCTTGAGAGGCAAAACTCAGCGTGTAGCCGTCCGGCGCCGAGCGCGCCACCTCTGCCATGGCAATCGTCCCGCCTGCGCCTGGCTTGTTTTCGACGACCACTGGTTGACCCAGCGTTCGCGATAGTTCGGTACCCACGGCCCGCGAAATGATGTCAGCTGTGCTGCCGGCTGCAAGCGGTACCAGAAGTCGGATCGGACGCGCTGGCCAGCTTTGCGCGACAGCTGAACCAGCTGTTAGCGCACCGATCAGCGCAGCAATCGCAGTCGAACGAATGATGGAAGGCATGGAGGTCTCCAAGTTGTCTTCACACGGTCTTAAAGCGGCAGCTCGCGCAGGCCGCGCGGCAGCGACCAGGCGGGCTGCGGGCCACCTTCGGTAATCAGAAACTGATCTTCAATGATGAACCCGCCCTCACCATCCGCATAAAAGGGCGTTTCGAATGCCAGCACCATGCCAGCCTCGATTGGCATATGAGCTTGAGCCGCAATAAACGGCGCAACCTCGCAGAACGTATCGTGTCCAAGGCTATGCCCCCAGTGTCCTCGACTAAACGATGAGAATCCTGCTCGGTGCATCGCAAGGGTTGCCGCGGCGTGGACGTCGCTGAACAGGCGACCTGGCCGCAACTGTTCAAGACCGGCTTCGAACGCATCGCCAAGCGCTGCCATGATCTGAGTTGAGCGCGGGCGCGCGCGCCCCAGCGTGAAGGTACGACCGCTATCGGAACTGTAGCCTTCGATGAGGCAGCCGACGTCAAACTTGAGGACATCGCCTTTGCGCAGATGGGTACCCCCCTGCCAGGGTAGGGGCCCCACCGTGATGTATTCCCACTGCCCGGACAGCCTCCAACCCTGGTGCTGCGCATGTCGCTGAGCGCCGGACTGCCACGCGGCAGCGATATCGTTTCGGTGGACTCCTGGTTGAACGATCGCGAGCGCCGATTGCATGCCCGCTTCAGCGAGCGCGGCAGCCTGTGCCAGTCGCTCGATCTCTGAGGGCGATTTGACGGCCTTGATCATTCCAACGCACTCGCCCGCATCGAACCAGGCAGGCCCCTGAACGCAGCGCTTCAAATATTCAAAATCAGCGACAGGCCAGAAGTCGAGATCGAGTCCGATTCGAGCCTGTCGTAATCCCCGCGCGTCGAGCAACTGACTCAGCGCGGAGAATGCGGCGTTGGCATCGTAAGCGGCTGGACGGCTGAAGCCTGGCGGGCGCGACCGTGATCGGTGCGAGCGTTCGGTGAGCTCGGCAGCATTGTCGTCACTGTTTGCCCAAGGTTGAAAGTCGGCGGTTTCAACCCAGTCCGGGTGGGCGTAAACATTCTGGCTACCCAGCGAGGCCGCCACGGAGGGCGCGAACAGTTCGGTGCTGACCGCACCAACTGGCACGGCGGGATCCGCGGGTACCAATGCTAGCGCTGCGCCCGCCCGCCGAAAAAACGCAGCCACGCCAGGCGAGGCGCCGGTGGCCCACCGAAATGTCTCGGGTTTGGCAAGAAGCAACGCGTCCAGCCGCTGGGCGGCCATCAACCTGGCCGCCCGCGTGCGATCAATATCTGCGGTCACGATTGGAGTAGGGCGCTTGCTGAGTGCAGGTGGTCAGGGCTCCAGATACAAGTCTGCAAAACTGCCGCGGGCGCCCTCAGCGGTCGGTGCGTAGTTCTTGACCTTGCGTGCTGCGATGGTGATGTTTGGATTAGCGCCCAACTCGATTGACGGAATATCCGCGGCGACAACGCGCTGCAGGTTCACAAACAGCTCGCGCCTGCGCTTTTCGTCGGTTTCTACTGCGGCCGCCTCCAAGAGTCGGTCTGCTTCGGGATTCTGATAGTGCGGTGCGTTCGAAAACGGCAGCCCAATCTTGAAATTCTTGGACCAGAACACTCGCTGAACGCCGACGGTAGGATCAAACAGGTTCAGCAGGCTCTCGGCGGTCATGTCGAACGCGCGCTCGGTGTAGACCTTACGAGTGTAGGTGGCAAAGTCGTAGGCTTCGATCTCCGCATCGATTCCAACTCGGGACAGCGATTGGCGGATGAAGTCGGCAGTTCTTCGCTCGAGAAACGGGTTGTAAAGGAGTCGCAGCTTGAAGCGAATTCCGTTGGCACCGCGCTTCAGCCCGGCTGCATCCAGCGCCGCCTCGGCAGCCTTCAAATCAAAAGGCTGATGGCGGATTGAAGAGTCGTGGTAACGGGTCATTGCCTGGCCAATGATGGACGCTGTTACCTTGCCGTAGCCAAACCAAACCACATTGTTGTAGGCATTGACATCGATTGCCTGCGCAATGGCTCTCCGAACTGCAATGTCTTTGACCACCGGGCTATCCAGGTTGAAATACACCTGTTGATGGTTGCCCCAGTACGGCCATTGCGATGAATCGACCACCAGTCTTGGGAGCTTGCTGAAACGAGCAACCTCTGAGAGGGGAATCACTGCATTGCCGAGGTCAACTTCACCCGCTTCGAGGGCGGCGGCTCGGGCAACGGCATCCGGGATAAACCGAACCACGATTCGGTCGAGATAGGGTTTAGGCTTATCCCAGTAGTCGGGGTTACGTTCCAGAACTACATGGCTGCCCTGGACCCACTCTTTGAAGCGGAAGGGGCCTGTGCCCACCGGCTCACGATTGTGCCGATTGGTGGCGATGTCCGTGCCTTCATAGAGGTGCTTAGGTACGATGGGTGACTCGGCGGAAGCGAGCGCGGTAAGCATCGCTGGCGCGGGTTTATCCAGCACGATGATGGCGGTGTGCGGATCGGGTGTACGAACCTCGGTCACGCTTGCGAAGGTGCCGCGCCCACGCGGATGAAACTGCTTGAGCGTCGCGATCGAGAATGCAACATCGGCCGAGGTGAAGTCTTTGCCATCATGCCATTTCACGCCACGTCGTAACTCGAAGCGGTACTGCAGCCCGTCCGCGCTGACACTCCAGGCGGTTGCGAGCAGGGGTCTTGGCCGGAGGTCCATGTCGTAGGTGAGCAGGCCCTCAACGATCTTGGGACCAATATCCGTATTGCCGCCGGCCGAGGTGTTGATCGGAATCAATGACGTGGGAATCGGATTAACGATCCAGTTCAAAGTTCCGCCATGCCGCGGCTGCGCAGAGGCAGCTCCAATTAGCGTAGCCGCGCTGATGGCAGCGCAAAATCGGCCAAACATGCGGGTGAGCCGGTTACTATCCATCGTGGTCTCCCTGAGAGGGGGCTCAGTATAATTTCTTCCAGCGGTTCGCGCCCCCCCACATGACCCGATTCCCCGCACTGCGCCTGATCGTTCGCACGCTGCTGCAGGCCCTGCCTGCCGTGCTGGGTATTGTGTTGCTTAATTTTTTGCTGCTGCAGGCAGTGCCAGGTGATGCCGCGCAAGTGCTGGCGGCTGAATCAGGATCGGCCACGGCCGAAATGATGGCGGAGCTTCGCGAACGATTCGGCCTTGACGTGCCGGTGTTGCAGCAGCTGCTTGCCTACTTGGACAACCTGTCACGGCTCAGCCTTGGCTATTCACCCAGATTTAATCTCCCCGTGGCTGAGCTGATCGGGTCAAGGCTGGGTAATACCCTGCTGCTAATGGGCGCGGCCCTAGGGTTTGCGCTGGTGTGCGGCGTGCTGATGGGAACGCTGATGGGGATGACTGCGGGGCGCTGGCCCGACCGTGCCTTGAGCCTTATTGCGCTGGTGCTCTACAGCACGCCTGGATTCTGGCTCGCGTTGATGGCGATTGTTGTGTTTTCCGTGACGCTGGGGTGGCTGCCCTCGGGAGGCACAGCAACCATCGGCGCAGACCTGCAGGGCGCAGATTGGCTCCTTGATCGTGCGCGCTATCTTGTGCTGCCTGCGCTGACGATGTCAGCGTTCTATGTGGCGATTTTCGCGAGGCTCACCCGGGCGGCGTTTCTTGAGGTCAGCCGGCTGGATTTTGTTCGTACCGCGCAGGCAAAGGGTTTGCACCCGGCTCGGGTGGTGATCCATCACGTTCTTCGTAACGCCTTGATTCCGGTCACCACCGTAGCAGGGCTACACCTGGGGGCGATGTTGGGCGGTGCGGTCGTGATCGAATCCGTCTTCGGCTGGCCGGGGCTTGGGCGGCTTGCCTTCGAATCGGTCATGGCCCGTGACCACATCGTGCTGCTGGGCATTCTCCTGATGAGTTCGTTGCTGGTCATTGCAGCTAATCTGGCTGTCGACCTGCTGCAGTTGATGCTCGACCCAAGGGTGGAGGTGCGATGAGTGCGTCTGCCGACATCCGCTCAGCACAGCGCGGTGCGCGACGGCTCAGACATCCTGCGCTGGGGGCCTTTTTAGGCGATCCCGCTGCCTTGACTGGGGCGCTTCTTCTCGTTGGCATCGTGGTCGTCGCACTGCTGGCTCCCTGGATTTATCCGGGCGATCCGTTGGCAATGGTGACTCGGCCCTTGCTCTGGCCGGGCGAATCGATTTCGCATCCCTTGGGCAGCGATTCCATGGGGCGTGACGTGTTGGCGGGTATCGCCCATGGCGCTCGAATCTCGCTGACGGTGGGGCTGGTTGCAGCGGTCTTGAGCGTGGTGATTGGCGTACTGGTGGGGGCCATCGGTGGCTATTTTGGCGGTTGGGTGGATGACCTGCTCGCTCGGATTACGGAGCTGTTTCAGACCGTGCCATCGTTTCTGCTGGTGATTGTGTTGGTGACCATCTGGCGGCCGACGTCGGTCGTTGTCGTGATGGCGATTGGCTTGGCGTCCTGGCCGGTGATTGCGAGACTTGTACGCGCAGAATTCAGAAGTCTGCGTGAGCGGGAGTTTGTTCTGGCAGCACGGGCGCAAGGCTATCGACATCTTCGGATTATCTTTTCCGAGATCCTGCCCAACGCCGCTCCACCAGTGATTGTGACCGCCTCGGTACTGGTCGCCACCGCTATCCTGATGGAGTCGGCGTTGTCATTCCTAGGCTTGACCGATCCGAATGTGGTGTCGTGGGGTCGTATGGTTGGCGAAGGTCGTGAGTTCCTGCGTAGTGCCTGGTATTTGAGCGCAGCGCCGGGGTTGGCAATTGTGCTTACGGTTCTGTCGCTCAACCTGGTAGGCGATGGCTTGAACGACGCCTTTAATCCGCGATTGCGCCGTTGATGTCCACGCAGCCTTTGCTTGAGGTCCGTGATCTTTCGGTCAGCTTTGAAACGCCAGCTGGCCCACGCCATGCGGTGAGCGGTCTCAGTTTCTCGATCGTGCACGGCGAGACGCTTGCACTGGTCGGAGAGTCGGGCTGTGGCAAGTCCAGTGCTGCGCTGGCACTGCTTCGACTCCTTCCCATGGGGGCTACATCCTCTGGGGGTGTTTTGCTCGATGGTCGAAACCTCCTCACGTTATCGGAACCTGGCATGCGCTCGGTTCGGGGGCGCGAGGTATCGATGATTTTTCAGGAGCCAATGAGCTCGTTGAATCCGGTCCATAGAATCGGGGATCAGATTGCTGAAGTGCTACGGGCGCATCAACACTTGTCGTATCGGGCTGCATTGGCTCGCGCGGTTGAACTGCTTGATCTGGTGCAGCTTCCCGAGCCCTCGCAACGCGTTAAAGACTATCCGCATCAGCTGTCTGGAGGGCAGCGGCAGCGCGTCATGATTGCGATGGCGGTTGCATGCGGTCCGCGGCTCTTGGTTGCCGATGAACCCACCACCGCACTAGATGTCACCGTTCAGTCGCAAATCCTGGCTCTTCTGGAGCGCCTGCGGCGCGAATTGAGGATGTCGTTGTTACTGATCACCCACGATCTTGGCGTTGTGGCCGAGTACGCCGAGCGGGTTGTTGTGATGCTTGATGGCCGGTGCGTTGAAGAAGCCCCAACACAGTTGCTGTTTGAGCATCCTGGCCACCTCTACACACGAAAACTTCTGCAGGCATCGCTGCATTGTCACCCTCCGGAATCACTGGGGTCAGCCGCTATTGCTCGACCGGCCGCCTACCTCGATTCGAGCTCGCAGTCGCCCGCCCCGCCGTTACTGGAGGTCGAGCAACTGGTGGTTTCCTATCCACGAAGTCGGTCGGGACGTGTCAACGCAGTGGATGGTGTTTCATTTTCGATCGCCACGGGGGAAACGCTGGGTTTGATTGGGGAGAGCGGCTGCGGGAAGTCCACGCTGGCCCGAGCGCTCATGCGTCTGGTTCCCGTGCGTTCTGGGCGACTGCGCTTTCATGGCAAGGATTTCGGTACGCTGCCGGAGCGTGCGTTGGCCGAGTTCCGAACACAGGCCCAGATGGTGTTTCAGGATCCTTATGGATCATTGAACCCCCGGCAATCGGTAGGAACCATCCTTGATACAGTGCTCAGGGTACACCGCGGTGGTGATGCTTCGACCCGGTCGCGCCACATTGACAGCCTGATTGAACGCGTCGGGCTGCCGCTGGATTCGCGACGCCGATATCCGAACGAGTTCTCCGGGGGGCAGCGCCAGAGAATCGCTATCGCGCGAGCACTGCTGCTGCGGCCTGCGCTCCTGATTCTCGATGAGCCAGTGTCAGCGCTTGATGTATCAATCCAGGCGCAGATTCTTGATTTACTGCTGGAACTGAAGCGCGACTTTCGGCTTTCCTACCTTTTTATATCGCACGACCTTGCGGTGGTGCGAAAGATGTCAGACCGCATTGCAGTGATGCAGTCGGGACAACTGGTGGAAACCGGTATCAATCCGGCGCTTTGGGACCATCCTACCCACTCATACACCCGAAGCCTGATCGCCGCGGCACCGCGCGTGCGCTGGAAGGTTCCGCTGGATACGGATCCCGCACCCTAAAGCGCCGCAGTTAAGCCACCATCAACGTACAGAATGTGGCCGTTTACGAATCGTGAAGCGTCGCTTGCGAGATAGACCGCAGCAGGTCCCAGATCTTCAAGTTCACCCCAGCGTCGGCTCGGGGTACGCCCTTCAATCCAGGCGCTGAACTTGGGATCGTTGACCAATTTTTCATTGAGTTCAGTTTTGAAGAATCCGGGGCCAATGCCGTTGACCCGAATTCCGTGGGGGCCCCAGTCGTTCGCCATGGCCTTGGTGAGCATTTTCACGCCCCCCTTGCTTGCGGTGTAAGGAGCTACCGTCGGGCGTGATACCTCGCTCATGACCGAGCAGAGGTTGATGATAGACCCGCGCCCTCGCGGCAGCATCCGCTGCGCAACGGCCTTGCTGACGTAGTAGACCGAATCGAGGTTGGTCGCCATCAGCCTGCGCCAATCGTCGTCGGCAAACTGATCAAGCGGTGCGCGAATCTGGATGCCGGCGTTGTTCACCAGGATGTCGAGCGGCCCCTGGTCTTCAATGCGAGCGATCGCCTCGCGCACGGCTTTGGGTTCGGTTACATCGAAGCATTGCGACGATACAGCGCACCCCTTTCTCGCGAGTTGGTCGCGAGCGAGATCAAGTCGGGCGCTGTTGCGGGCGTTTAAAACCACGTGGGCACCCGCAGACGCCAGGGCTTCGGATATAGCAAACCCGATTCCGATCGAAGAGCCAGTTACGAGTGCGCGTCTGCCATTCAGTCGAAAGCTGTCGATTACAGTCATCGGAACAACTCATCTAAAAAAGCGCTCGTACCAGCCACAAGGCAATAGCGGGGAAAAACAGCAGCAGCAAACATCGAATGGCGTCCCAGGCAAGAAAGGGCAGGACACCGCGATATGTTTCCGACATTGGAACGTCGCGCGCGAGGTTGTTCACGACATAGACATTCAACCCAATAGGGGGCGCGATCAGACCGATTCCAACAGTCATCAAGACCAGAATCCCGAACCAGAGCGCTTTCGCTTCGTATTTCAGTCCCCATAACTCAAGTCCCATCACGGCTGGGAAGATCACCGGGATCGTCAAAAGCAGCATCGAAAGTTCGTCCATCACGCAGCCAAGCAGCACGTAGAGCAGCATCACGGCCAGCACAATGGAGAGATCGGGAATAGGCAGATGCGTGACCCAATTGGCGATGAACTTGGGCATCTCGGTGAGCGCGAGGGTGGCGTTCATCATGTCAGCCCCGAGGAAGATCATGAAGACCATCCCGGTGGTCTCAGCTGTGGAAATCAATGAGTCACGAATACCCGCCAAGTTCAGTTCGCGCCTTGCCAAACCGACGATGAGGGTCATGGTGGCGCCTACCGCGGCACCCTCGGTGGGCGAAAACAGGCCCGAGTAAATGCCACCAAAGACCACGATGAACACGAACGCAATCGGCCAAACCGCAATCATCGCGGGTAGCTTTTCTCGCCAGGTCAGGCGAGTGCTTGCAGGGGCCATGTCCGGGCGCGCCCGAGCGTAGAGCGCAACCACCACGATGTAGCCCAGCATTGCAAGAATTCCGGGAATCATCGCCGCAGCAAACAGTTTGGCGATGTTCTGTTCGGTGAGAATCGCGTAGACCACCAGCGGCACAGATGGCGGGATCAGAATGCCCAATGTGCCACCTGTGGCAAGCGTCGCGGTAGCGAGCCTGCCGCTATAACCGTGTGCCCGCATCGGCGGGTAGGCCACCTGCGTGATGGTTGCGGAGGTTGCAACGGATGATCCGCAGACCGCCCCGAAGGCACCCGCCGACAGAATCGACGCCATCGCAAGACCGCCGCGTACATGACCCACCAGCGCGGCCGCTGCTTTAAACAGATCACGACTCAGCCCGCCCTGCGAGGCGAACTGACCCATCAGCAAAAAGAGCGGGATGACACTCAGGTCGTAAACGGTCAGGCGGGCTACTGCGCTTCCCTTGAGCAGATTGAGCGTATTGCCCGCATCGGTCATCACGAGGTAACCGATCGCGCCCGGAAGGAACATCGCTACGGCGATGGGCATGCGAACGGCCATCAGCAAAAGCATCGCACCGAACATCAGCAATCCGACTTGTGCCGCGAGCGGGTTCATCGGAAGGCCTCTGGTTCAGGCGCAGGTTCGGTCCCAGATAGAAGCCGCCACCCCTGGATGAGGGCAATCAATGCTGCAAGTGCGAGACCGGGAGCGAGCGAGGCATAAGCCCACCACATGGGAACCGACAGGATCATGGTGGTTTCACCCGCCTGACGAACTGAGACCGCACCAACGCCCGTGCGCCAGGCGAGCAATACGTACATCAGCACGAGCATCCAGCATCCGATCCCGTCGAGAATCTGGCGCGACCGGCCCGAGCAGCGCTGGGTAAAAAAGTCGACCAGGATATTGGCCCGGCGCAATTGACAGACCGGCAGGCACAGCGAAATAGCGAGCGCAATGCCGACCTGGGTAAGTTCCACGTCGCCTGGAATGGGCGTATTGATTAGCGCGCGCATCACGACGCTGGTAGTGGTCATGAAGCCCACCAGCAGCGCAACAGCCGCGCCAGCGAGTCCGAAGAAGTTTGAAACGGCAGCTAACACAGAGGCGTTCGAAGATTACTGACAGAAACAACGCGGGCGCCTGCCAGGCGCCCGCGAGAGGGAACAGTCACAACTCAATAAAGGCTTTAACGTGCTTTCGAATGCTTGGCGATGAGGTCCCGTGCATCCTGCAGCATCTGCTTGCCTGGCAGGCCTTTCTTGTCCATGTCGGCGACCCACTCGTCATACAGCGGCTGTGAAGCTTTAATCCAGCGATCGGTTTCGGCCGCGCTGATCGCAATGAAGGTGTTGCCACGCTCCTTCGCTGCCGCGCGCCCAGCTGCGGTGGCTTCATCCCAGTAACGACCGATCGTACGCGACAGCTCAGCGCCGCTGTTATTGGTGATGATGGCCTTGAGATCGGGAGCGAGCGCTTCAAACTTCGCCTCGTTCATCATGAACACAAAGCCCGCAGTAAACAGCGCTGGACGGGTGTTGTCGATTTCAGTGTGAAACTTGCTGACCTCGTGAAGCTTGAACGGCGGAATGATTTCCCATGCGGTTAGGAAGCCGTCGATCGTGCCTTTGTTCATCGCATCCGCGACGGCGGGAATGGGCATGCCCACCGGGGTGGCGCCGAGTCGCGCGAGCAATTTCGATGATTGACGGCTGGCCGCACGAATCTTCAGGCCTTTGAAGTCGTCCATCCGGTTGACCGGCTTGCCCGAGGTGCTGATGAATCCGGGGTCGTGCACCCAGGTGGCCAGCACTTTCGAACCGGGAAACTCGCGGGCTCCATACTTGACCAGGTATTCCCAGGCTGCAGCGGATGCGACTTCAGCCGAGCTGGTCATGAAGGGAAGCTCGAAGGCCTCCATGATCGGGAATCGACCGGGGGTGTACCCAGGAAGGGTGACCGTGAGCTCATCGACGCCGTCTTTGTTCCGGTCAACCAGCTGAGCAGGAGTTCCACCCCCCGTCATGGCCGGGAGAATCTGGCACCGAAGCCGGTTGTTCGATTCTTGCGCAATCTTTTCGCACCAGGGGGCAACCACCCGTTTGTGCCCCATGCCTACGGTGGGCCACATATGGTGAAACTTCAACACGGTTTCCTGGGCGAGGGCAGCGCCTGCGGAGAGCGCCAGGGTGGCGGCCACCGTTAGCCGAGCAAGCGGAATTCGCATAGTCATCATTATCGTCTCCAGTTAACAGGGCCTAGGCCCTCGATCAAGCCAATAGGCGACTTAGCGCCAGACCTCGTTCGCCGTCTCAATGACCAGACGCAGCTTGCTGCGCTGGTCTTCTACAGCGATATCGTTGCCGTGCACGGTGCTTGAGAAGCCACATTGCGGCGACAGAGCCAATTGCTCCATCGGCGCGTAGCGGGCTGCCTCATCGATTCGTCGCTTCAACGCGTCTTTACTTTCCATCGCGCCAAACTTGGTGGTAACCAGTCCGAGAACGACGATCTTGCCTTTAGGCAGGAAGCGCAGAGGGCGGAAGTCGCCGCTTCGTTCATCGTCATACTCAAGAAAATAGGCGTCGACATTCATTCGTGACAGCAGCGCTTCGGCGACAGGCTCGTAGTTGCCGGCCGCAAAGTGCGTGCTCTTGAAGTTGCCGCGGCAGAGGTGTACGCCAAGGGTCATACCCTCGGGCTTACGCGCAACGACCTTGTTGATGAAATCAGCGTAGCGGTTGGGAAGCTCGTTGGGGTCATCCCCGCGGCTGCGGGCAGCCTCGCGCATTTTCTCGTCGCACAGGTAGGCGAGATTGGTATCGTCCATCTGCACGTAATCGCAACCTGCGGCGGCAAGGGCGTGCAGTTCGTCGCCGTAGGCTTTCGCGACGTCATCGTAGAAAGCTGGGTCCAGCTCGGGGTAGGCCGCTTTGCTGATGCCACCGCGACCGCCTCGAAAATGCAGCATGGTTGGTGATGGGATCGTTACCTTGGCGCGCGTGCCAGCCGGAAGTTGCGTCTTCAGGAAATTGAAGTCATCAACCTGAATTGCACGCGTGTGGGTCACTTTGTCGACCACACGAATGCCTGGGGGCGCAAATTGCTTGCTGCCGTCGGGATTGATGAGTGCCACCGGTATGTCAGTGGCAACGCCACTCAGTTGCTCGAGAAAGTCGATGTGGAACCAGGTGCGTCGAAACTCGCCGTCGGTGATTGCTTTGAGGCCGACGTCAGCTTGGAACTGAACGATTTCGGTAATGGCCCGATCTTCGACTTTGCGCAGTTCTTCCGCGCTGATCTCGCCCTTGGCTTTGCGATCGCGCGCCTCAAGAAGGTACTTGGGTCGAAGAAAACTGCCAACATGATCGTGCCGGGCTGGAAGGGGAAAGCTCACGTTCACCTCTGGGACGGGTCTCGGAAAGGGGACAAATCCTGGCAATCCCGTTTCGGGAACTGCGAGTCAGGCTGTCCGAAGCGGTCGAGATTCTAACCTCAGTGTGGAAGCCGCCGGGTTAAACCGGATGCGCAGCCTCGCCCAAATACGCTGCGCGAATCGCCGGCTGCTTCATCAGTTCCTGCGGGTCGCCCTCGGTAGCGATGCGACCGCCTTCGAGCACATAAGCCCGGCTTGCCGCCTCTAGCGCACGGACAGCGTTCTGCTCGATCAGCAGGATTGATACACCAGACCGGTGAATCTGATTGATTGCCTCAAACACCAATTCGACGACGGACGGCGCAAGTCCCAACGACGGCTCATCAATCAGAAGGAGTCGAGGATGAGCCATGAGCGCGCGGCCGAATGCCACCATCTGCTGCTGTCCGCCCGATAGTGTGCCCGCGAGCTGCCAGCGCCGCTCTTTGAGAATCGGAAAAAGTGTATAGACCCGCTCCATCGTTTCGGCGCGACGCGGCCGTGCAAGTGCTCGGTAGCATCCGATGTCAAGGTTCTCTTCGACCGTCATTTGACCGAAGAGCAACCTGCCCTCCGGCACGATCGACACATCGCGGTTACACATCTGGGTGGCCGTCATGCGGGTGACGTCTTCGCCGCGAAGCATGATTCGTCCAGAGCGAACCGGCAGCAGGCGCATGATGGTGTTAATCAGCGTAGTTTTTCCGGCTCCGTTGGGGCCAACCACTGAGACAAGCTCGCCTTCATTCACGTGAAGGCTGAGATCCCACAGCGCGGGGGCATCTCCGTAGGAGACGTTGATATCTTCGACGCTTAAGAGACGACTGGGTTCAGCGGCCTGATTCATGGGGCGTTCCAAGGTAGGCACTGATGACCTCGGGATCAGCGATGACTTTCCGCGGATCTCCGCTCGCGATAATCTGGCCGTAGTTCAGCACAATGAGACGCTCGCACAATTCGAGAACCGCGCGCATGTTGTGTTCAATGAACACAACAGTGGAGCCGCGGTTGCGAATCTCACGGACCAGCGTAATGGCACTGTTGATTTCAGAGGGTGTCAGGCCCGCCAGCACTTCGTCGAGCAGCACCAGTTGGGGTGCCGACGCCAGTGCGCGTGCAAGCTCCAGAAACTTGCGTTGATGAAGGTTCAATTCGGAAGGCAGCGCACGCGCCCGCTCAGCTAGCCCAACGAATTCGAGCCAGTGCATGGCCTGTCGTTCGGCCTGCGAACGAGACAGCTGTCGCCCGCCAAACATACCGGCAAGCGTGGCGTTTTCAAGCACGGTCAGGCTCGCGAATGGTCTCGGAATCTGGTAGGTGCGAGCGATTCCCGAGTGGGCGGCCTGAAAGGACGGCAGAGGCACAAGATCAGTTCCATTAAAGACAACGCGGCCTGCCTCGGGCTTGTAGAGCCCGCTGATCACGTTGACCATCGTCGACTTGCCCGACCCGTTCGGACCGACCAGCCCGAGTATCTCGCCCCGGTGAACCTGCAGCGTCACGTCGCTCAGGGCTCTGACGCCCGTAAACTGCTTCGTGACCCCTTCGACGCTCAGAATCAGTTCACCACTCTCACCGCTTCTCGGGATAGGGGGCGGTGGCAGGGGCTGGGGCAGCGGCTTGGGCGTGGCACGCTTTCGCCATAAGCGAAGCAGCTGCCCGAGAATGCCTTGCGGCATGAATAGAATCACCGCGATCAGGATGAAGCCGATTGCGGCGCGTCCAGCAACCGCGAAGTCGCCCGCGGTGAATGCGTAGAGCAAGGCCGTGATGACCGTAGCGCCAACAGCAGGGCCGAACCAGTGACGTGAACCGCCCAGAACGCTCATGAGAACAACGTTCAGCGGAACAACGATATTGAATACCTCACCCACAGTGACGTACGACACAAACACCGAGTGGATGCCGCCCGCCATGCCGGCGAAGGCGCAGGAAATCCCAAACGCGATCAGCTTATAGCGGTAGGTGGGAACGCCCTGAACCTCGGCAACGTCTTCATCGTCGTGAATGGCAAACAGGCCTGAGCCCAGACGCGCTGTGTAGATCCAGTAGGCCACCCACAGCATCAGGGCTGCCAGCGCAAGAATGATGAGATAGAAACTGCCCGATGGCGTGGGCCCGATCGCGGGAATGGGTACTGCCGACAGATAGACGCCGGGGCCGCCATCAATGGGCGTGTTCAGGATGATGGTGCCAATCACAAACGTGACGGCAAGCGTCAGCAGTCCGAAAAGCTCACCTCGTAGTCTCGGCAGGCGAAAAACGATTGCTCCGAGGCCCACCCCAAAAACGGCCGCCACCAGCGC
>CAZORB010000048.1:0-12295 GCA_964581825.1 uncultured Bordetella sp. | reverse complement strand
ATGACGCGGCGATCCATCTCAGACCTTCCCAGGGCGCAGCAGCAATACCGCGATAAGTAACGAGAAGGACACCAGTGGCGCCCAGGCCGGAGCGGTGACGGCCATGGTCGCTGCCTCAGACAGGCCAATGACGATACCGGCTACTAGAGGGCCGAGTGGATTGCCAAGCCCGCCGATCATGACCGCAGAAAACACCACGCCGACCCACGCGTAAATCTGCGAGGGGGCCAGCGTAAAACTAAGCGCGAGGCAGGCGCCCGCCACGCCTGCAAACGCCGAGGCGGCTCCGGAGAGCACCAGCGCCAGCATCGGCTCGTTGATGCCAAAGGCGCTGGCCATTCTGGGGTTCTCTGACATCGCTCTCATGGCCTTGCCGAGCGCGGTGTAGCGAAGCAGGGCCCACGTGGCGAGCGACAGTGCGATGGCGATGAGCAGCGTCATCAACTCGGGCAGCGGCAAGAACAACTTGCCCACCTGGAACTTGATGTCGTTGTAGGGCGACTCCAGCTTCCGATAGTCAGCCGACCAGATCCACTGAATGAGGCTCTCGATGATGACTGCGAGGCCGAACGTGACCAGCAGCGAATTAAACGGCGTGACCTTGAACTTGGCGAACATCCAGTGCATCGCCATGCCGATCAGGAAAAAGCCCGGCACGATGATGATCATCGTGAGAAACGGATCAAGCTTGAAATGCTCCGACAGCTGATAGGTGAGGTAAGCGCCCAGGAAAGCAAGCGCGAAGTGCGCCAGATTGATCTGGCGCAGCATCCCCCACGACAGGCTCAGGCCGAGGCCCAACAAGCCGTATAAACCACCGATGAACAGCCCGGACAGTAGCGACTGTCCGAGCAGTTCGAGGCTTGGCATCTGCATCGCTTAGGGCGTCTTCAAGGTTGCGCCGGGCTTGGCAAACGGCTTCGGCCATACCACCACCCACTCGCCGTTTTGAACCTGCTTGAGCTTGGTGAGGTCATCGCCGTAGTTGTTGACGCCGTCAAAGCGCATCGGTCCCTGAATGGTATTGACGGTGTTCTTCTTCAGCCATGCTGCAAGCGTCTTGTCATCGAGCGACTTGGTAGCGGTTACCGCGGTTTCAAAAACTTGCCAGGCCGAAAATGAAGCGGCAGCCTGCGTATCAACCGAGGTATCAGGCAGCGAGGCTTTTGTGGCACGCTCGTTGAAGATTTTTGCGAACTCGACCGCGCCCGCGTTCTTCATCATGGGTTCGTGCTGCTCAAAGATCGTCATGGCGAGGCCGAGATTTCCATCGGGCGACTTGATCATTGGCCCAGGTGACGGAAGGAAGTGGAACATCGTGGGCGGTGCGTAGTCGATCTTCTTCATGGCGTCGAGCAGGAGCATTCCTTCGAGCGCAATGACGCCGCCCCAGATGAAGTCCGGGCGCGCTGCCTTAAGCCGGCTTGCGATGGCACCAAAGTCGCGGTTGCCGAATTCCCACTCAAGCCAAAGCACCTCCTGCATGCCGCGCTTCTTGGCGACATCGCGCGCACCCACCGACATGAAATGGACAGACGGGAACTTAGACGTAACGATCGCGATCGTTTTCGGGGGTTTGGGCCCTGCAGCCAACGCATCCAACACCATGTTAGGGCCTGAAGTTTCCGGTGTCGGGCCGGTAGCCCAAGTCGGAAACTGCATGTCGTACTTGGCAAGGCTAGGAATGCCAAACGTGTGATGCACAAGAATTTTGCTGTAGCGCTGCGCGACACCCATCGCCGACAAGATGTTGGCAGTGGCGTAAGGACCAATCAGCAGATCTACTTTATCCACGGTCACCAGCTGCTCGTAAAGCGTACGAGCAAGGTCTGGCTTTGACTGATCGTCCTTCAGAATCCATTCAACGGGACGTCCAAGAAGGCCGCCACGCTTGTTGAGCTGTTCAACATAAATCTCGCCGGTGAGCTTATGAATCATGGCGGTCGCTGACAGTGGACCCGTCAGCGCAAGGGTGCCACCGACTCGAATCGGGGTGCCCGATTGCGCGTTCGCTGCGCCTGCGAACGGCATGGACAGAAGCGGTGCGCCAGCGGCCGCCAGCAGGGGCTTGAGCGCTTGTCTGCGATTCGTTTTCATGACTCCTCCGGGATGCGATGGGGGTTTAAAGAGGGGTAAGCAACAGGTTCAGCGGGCCAGTTGGAGCGATGCTCAGTGTGCCGCCGCTTGAATTCGGGCCTCGAGCTCGCGCATGATGCGAAGGCCCGAGGAAACCAACTGCTGCTGGCGGCTCGCGAGGTCGGCAAATAACATCCGACCGTGGCGCTTGCGAAACTCGCCAGCAATCATCACTGAATCAACATTAGCTAATCCAGCCTGTGTGACAAGTGCCGCGGCAGGATCGTGCAAGGGCTGCATATTTAAGTCAGTGGCGCGAACCATGATGAGGTCGGCCTGCTTGCCCGGGGTGAGGGAGCCGATGCGGTCCTGCATCTTGAGCATCCGGGCACCCTCGACCGTGATCCATGAAAACGCTTCACGCGCTGTGATGGTGCCGGTGTCGGGCAGCTTGCCGTCGCGCTGTTTAGAGCGCGCATTGTCAAACGCCTTCTGCGAGGCGAGTGCCATGCGCGCAACGGTGAACATATCGCCGCTGATGCAAGATTCCAGATCGACTCCGAGCGACGGCTGAGCGCCCAGATCACGAAGCCGACCGGTGATCGCAAACCCATGTCCCTGAAACATCTCAGTTTCCGGGGTGAGGGAAAAACTGACACCGCGATCGAGCATGAACTTGAGTTGCTGGTCGGTGAGGTCGTTACCGTGAACGATGTTGTTGTTGTCACCCAGCAGACCTGCCTGGCCCAGCCTGTCCCAGCCGTCGGGAACCCGAGCGGCCGCACCTGCGCAGTGCATGCTCGCGATCAAGCCAAATTCGCGTGCGAGCTTGAAGTCATCGACCGCGACATCGTAAGTGGAATAGTGCGGGCCAAGGATCGCAAGCCCAAGTGTCATGAGCTGGTCGCGAGAGCTGAACCGGGTCTTTAACAGTCGCTCAACTTCGCTGCGCGGGTGGGGGACTTCCCAGAACGGTTTTTGACCGGGTTTCGGGTCTGGCTTCGGGGAGCCATGAAAAAAGACTGCCCTGATCTGCGACTCGGCCAATCCGTCGATTCCCGCGTCGGTGTGCGCCGGCGTGGGGTTGTTGTGGCACCAGTCTGCCAGGGTGGTGGTGCCGCAATTGATCTGGTTCAGGGCACCCACCAGGGTGGCGATTCGGATGTCTTCCGGTGTGAAGAGCGTCGCGAGTCCCGCGTGCATCTTCTTGAAATACTCCAGGATCGTCCAATTGGCGGCAACACCTCTGAGCCCTGTCTGCCAGGTGTGCATGTGCGCGTTCACCAGACCGGGTGCGACGATCATGTCGTGCGCATCAATCACGGTGGCGCCTGGCGCAGACAGTTGTCTACCCACCTCAACGATTCGCCCGTCCCGGACCAATACATCGCCCTGCGCCAGGTCTCCCAGGGAAGAATCCATGGTGACGACCAAACCGCCGCGTATGAGTGTCTCCGCCATTGTTGTAGTCTCGTCTAGATCAAACCGGGTCGGATATTCGCTGAATTTGCCACGGGCGGCAAGGGTTACAGTCGTTAGAAGGGTGATTTGCCGCTTTTAGCCGCCAGGGCCCCGCGCAAACCCTGAACGGTTAGTCAGGCCAGGTTGCGTTCCTGCAGCCATTCCGTGGTGAGCGCAACTGCCTGCTGCATCAGTTCGGGCTGGCCCACGAAATAGTGGGTGGCCCCCCTGATCACCCGCATGCTCTTGTCTGGGCTGGCTACTGCCTGATAAATCAGACCGGTGTGTGGTTGCGGTACCGCGTCGTCTGCGGAATGTTCAATGGCAAGGAAGGGCACATGAATGCCGCGCGCGCTGCGGATGCCATCGGCGTTGCTATCGTCGATGGACCATTGCGACAGCCAGGAGCGCAAAGTGGAAAAGCGTGCCAGACCCACAGGACCATTATTAGCGACCTCAGGTACGCCCATAAAGCACGTACCGATCGGCCGGTCATTAGGTTCGATGGAACCGTCGAGAAAGCGCGGGTCGGCCATCGTCCGATGGGTGACAAAACCCCGCTCGATCTCGCGGCTGCCCTGCTTCTTCAGGGACTCGAGTGTTTCGCGAACCCAGGCCGACCGACGCCGTGCGCGCGCTAACTGGGCGGCGCGAAAGCGCTGCAGCCATTGGGCGCTGTAGGGCGGTTTATTGTCGGGGTGGTAGAGATCGAGCTCCGGGTCGCGATGGTCAGGGTTGTTTTCATCGAGAACGCTTGGGTCGATCCATTCAGAGAAAGTGTGGGCGCGTGACATGTGAGCGGCCTGAAACATCACCGCATCGGCCGGAATCAAGCTCGCCGTGGTGATTGAACAGGGGTCGCCTGCCGGGGTATGAGTGATGGTGGGACGCTCGGCCTGCGATTGGTAGAACAGCGATAGCGATCCGCCTCCTGACCAGCCCGCCAGCACAATCTTTTCGTATCGCCAGACCTCGCGCGCATGGCGAATGTACGCGCCTAAATCGACGATAACGTTCTCCATGATCAAGGCGCTGTCGTTCCGGGCGTAGCGGCTACCCGCGCACAACACATGCTGTCCGCTCTCGGCCATGGCCCGTGGCATGGGCAACAGTTGCAGCGTGCTTGCCGGATGCATATAGATGATCAGCGTGCGCGAGGGAACACCCTCTGGTAGGTAGCGGATACCTTCCAGGTGAACCGTTCCTACCGAGCCCGAGAATCCATAAACCGACTTAAAGGCGGATTGCTCGGGATACTGCACGTGGACCCATTCGGCCTGTACGCGATGCGTTGTTTGCGGGCTCATCTGTTGTCCTGATGATGGTTAGGAGCGAGCTTGCTTATCCTGCGTCCAGCGGTCGCATAGCTCGCGAGCGGAGGCGCGGTAACCGCTCAGCATCTGCTCAGTCGCGATTTCCGCGGTCAGCTCCAGTCGGATACCGTTGGGGTCGAAAAAGTAAATCGAGTGCACGTAGCCGTCGTGATCAACCGGGCCGAGCACGGAGACGCCGGCATCGATTAACCGCTTACGGGCCGCGTCGAGGGCATCGAGCGAGTCGACCCGCAACGCGAGGTGGTTGACCCATGAAGGGGTATTGGGTGAGGGCTCAGCGGTTTGTCCGTCCCCAAGGTCGAAGAAAGCAATGCAGCTTCCATCATGCATTTGGAAGAACAGATGAAGGTGCGGGTTGTTATCCCCGGTGCTTGGAACCCGCTCGTTTCGAATCGCGTGAACCAGGGGAAGCCCCAGCAGGTCTTCGTAAAAGCGGCGGGTTTCCTCGGCATCGCGGCAGCGCCATGCGAAATGGTGCAGTTGGCGGATGGGCACGAAGTTCGACATCACAATCTCCCTCGATTCAATTCTGCTGCCGTGAAAGGTCAAAGTAGAGCGTAGCCAGGTCATCGCGACCGGCGAGGTCAGAGCAGCGCCCCTCAAGTGCAATGCGCCCTTTGATGATCACATATGCCCGCTCGCTAAACGACAGTGCAATGTCCAGCTTCTGCTCGACCAGCAGCATCGTCAAGCCCTGGCGTTTAAGCGCGTCAAGCGCGCTTCGGATCTCGTCAATAATCCGCGGCGCGAGTCCGAGAAAAGGTTCGTCGAGCAGTAGTACCCGGGGCTCTGACATAAGCGCACGTCCAATAGCCACCATCTGCTGCTCGCCGCCCGATAGCGTGCCCGCGAGCTGCGACCGCCGTTCGGCGAGTCGGGGAAAGAGGCTATACACGGCATCAAGCCGCCGTTCGATTGAACGGGTGCTGCGGTCGGCCAGACCGACCGCACCCAGCAGTAGATTGTCAAAAACGCTGAGCGGCGAAAAAACGCGTCTTCCCTCGGGAACCTGAACGACCCCGTGCTCAACAATTCGATGGGAGGGTAGGGTGATGAGTTCGGTTCCCGCCACCGAGATCGAACCCGATCGCCGCGGAAGCAGGCCCGAAATCGCCGACAGAACCGTGCTCTTACCCGCACCGTTTGGCCCCAGCAGCGCGACCGTCTGGCCCCGATCCACCGAAATTGCGATGCCGGTAATGGTGTCGTGGCGGTTATAGCCGCCGCTGAGATTGACCAGGTCAAGCACGGCTCAGTGCTCCAAGATCACCGAGATAGGCTTCGACGACGGCAGGGTCGATACGAATCTGGTCGGGCGTACCCTCCGCAATTCTGCGGCCAAAGTTGAGCACGATTACGCGTTCCGCCAACGACATGAGAAAACGCATATCGTGCTCAATCAGAAGAACCGATATGCCGCGGGAAGCGATGGCGCGTATGACCTCTGCCAGCCTTAAGCATTCCGATGGTGACAGGCCCGCTGCCGGCTCATCGAACAGGATCAGTCGCGGCTCGCCCGCCAAGGCGCGGGCGATTTCCAGTAGCCGCCCCTGCCCGAAGGAGAGCGTGGCGACATCTGATTCAATCCATTCCTTCAGCCCGATAAACTCGATCAGCTCGGCGGCACGCTCCTCTGCGCGGTTTTCAGCACGCCTGGCCGCAGGCGTTGCAGCGACCACCTGCCAGAGCGTGCAGGCGATTCGCGTGTGCATGCCAACCATGACGTTTTCAAGCACTGACATGCTCGGAAATGGCTTGTTGTGCTGGAAGGTGCGCATGATGCCCCGCGCCGCGAATGCGTGGGCTGGTAGGCCGTCGACTCTTTGCGCATCGAATTCGATGCTGCCAGCGCTAGGTGCCAGGGCGCCTGCAATCATGTTGAAGGTGGTGCTCTTTCCTGCACCATTCGGACCGATAACCCCAAGCACTTCGCCTGGGTAGGCGTCGAAGTCGAGATCGGCGACAGCCTGCAGTCCGCCGAAGCGCCGGGATAATCCGCGGACGCGCAGAAGTGGCAGCTGGCTCATTGCGTGGCACGCCCAGGTGAGGCCGCCTTTCGATCACGCAGCGCATGCCAAAGTCCGATCAGTCCCCGCGGTTGGAACAAAACGGCGAGCACCATCACCAGACCAAAGACCAGCGCATGGTGATGTCCGATAAGGGGCGACAGCACAAACGGCATCAGGTAGAGCAGTACCGCGCCGACAATGGCGCCCGCATGGCTTCCCGAGCCGCCGATGATCACCATAAAGAGCAGCAGGAAAGCGTTTTCGAGGCCGAATATCACTGGGTTTACGGTGTTGTCTACGAAGGCATACACCATGCCGGCAACGCCAGCCAGCGCGCTTGTGATGACATAGGCAACGATTCTGGTGCGCCGTGGGTCGACGCCCATGGCAGCCGCCGCTTCGGGATTGTCGCGAACCGCCCGACACGCTCGGCCGAAGTGCGAACGCTCAAGCCGCCACAAGATCGCCAGCGTACCCAGCATGAGCACAACGATCACGACGGTGTACCAGGGTCCGGTGAGTCGTACCCCAGCAATCTCAGGAATCCGATAGTTCGCAAGGCCACCCGTGCCTCCGGTGACTGAACCACCCTCATTCAACAGCACGACAAAAAGTTGCGCGAATGCGAGCGTGGCAAGGGCGAGATAGAAGCCTTCGAGCCTGGTGGCAGGAATGGCGACAACCAATGCCGCCACGACACAGATCAGAACTGCAGCGATGATTGCCAAAGGCAAGGACCAATGAAGCTGCGTCGTGAGAATGACGATGCTGTAGGCGCCAATTCCGTAAAACGTGAAATGCGAAAACGCCACCTGTCCGGAGACGCCGAACAGGAAGTTGTAGCTTAGGGCGAGCGTGACCCAAAGTAGCAGCTTCCGATACACGTCGGTCTGATACGAACCCAGGACGAAGGCGAGCGCTGACAACACGACCGCTGCAACAAGATACCCAGCCAGCGATTTCACGCGCGAGCCTCTCGGGCTTTCAATAACCCGGTGGGTCGAATCAGAAGAAACAGAATCAGCAGAACCAGCGGTACCCCCATTGCGAGCCCTGCGGGGATGGGGGCGTAGCGAACAATGAACTGCTCGGTGAAGGCGAGGATCAGGCCGCCCAGCAGGGCGCCTTCAACGCGCCCCACGCCACCGATAACCAGCGCGGTAAAGCCCTGAATGGCGAGCGGTAGGCCCATCATGAAGTGTGCCGACACGTTAGCGGCGACCAATACGCCTGCGAAGCCCGCAACCATAGCGCCTGCCGCGAACGCCATCGCGGTGACCCTCGCGAGATTGATACCCATCATCGCGGCAGCGCGGCGGTCGATTGCAACGGCTTCGAAACTGCGGCCAGTAAGCGTGCGCTCGAAAAACCACCAGATGCCGATAAAAACGAGCGCAGTACTGCCAATGATAAAAAAGCTCTGATATGAACCCGCAATCAGGCCAAGTTCAAGTCTGCCGAATCCAAACGCACCGGGAACTGGCCGCGGGTCGGGCCCGAAACCCACCGAGACGATCTCGCGAAAAACGACGAGCATCCCGAGTAGCGCAAGAATGGGCGCGAGCACCGGTGCACCGCGTTCCACCAGCGGACGTACCGTGAGTCGTTCGGTGCTCCATCCAACGGCCGCCATCACGAGCACGACCACAGGCAGCCCCAGGGCGTACGGAACCTCAAGCGCCGACAGGAGAACAAAGCCCCCGAACGCGCCGACCATTCCCCATTCCCCGACCGCAAAGTTAATGATGCCGGTTGGGCGAGTCATCAGCAGATAAGCGAGCGCCAGCAACCCGTAGATGCAACCGCTCGCCAGTGCACTGACCGTCAATTCGAGGAAGTCACGCATGACAAATTGGCTGAGCGACGGCTAACTGGCCATCGCCCAACCCTGCCGTAATCGTGTCACTTCAAACCGACATGAACGACGCGCCCCTGACGGTCGCCTTCGTACACCCGGACGACCATGCCATTGGGGTCGAACCCTGTTCGCTTGCCATCACGGAACTGGTAGGTTGCACCGACGCCGCCCATCACGCCGACGTAGCCGGTAGTGGCCTGCATCGCTTCGCGAACTTTCTGTTTGTCGGTGGATCCCGCGCGTCGAATTGCGTCTGCGACCATCATTACGCCGTCGTAGCCGTATCCCATGAGGTTGTAGGGCTCGTTACCTGTGTCTTTGCGATAGGCCTCGATGAAGCGGGCTGTTTCAGCTTTAGCCGGGTCGAAGGCATCCACAAAGACCACGCCATCAAGCAAGCCCTTTGCCACGGAGGTGTACTGCGGCACAGACAGGTTGTAGTTGCCAAGCACCGGTGTTTTGAGGCCCAGTTGTCGGTAGGCCCTCAGTATCAGAACATTTTCGGGCGTCAGCACCCCGGCCATGAAGAGGGCCTCGGGATTGGCTGCCCGAATCTTCTGCATTTGCGGCTCTGCGGTGTTTGCTCCGCGGGGCACGACCTCTTCGGCGACAACCTGGATGCCTGCCTTCTCAAGGCCGGCTTTGAAGAATCGATTGATGAGCTGGCCCAGATCGGAGTTGTCTGTGATCAGCGCGACGCGCTTGAAGTTTTTGGATCGCGCATAGGCAAGAAGCGTTGCGATCTGCGTGGAGCCCAAGGGGCCGGTCTGCCAGAAGTTTGAATTGTCAATCTGGGTGGTGAGCGTATCGCCGCTGTTCGAGGGCGTCATGTGCGGCGTCTTGGTTTCAAGCGTGACGCTCTGCGCCTGCTGGGTGGCGGGCGTCAGCGACACGGATAGGATGAATGCAACGCCCTGGTCCGAGAGCTTGCGGGCGGCGGTGGCAGACACATCGGGGCGCCCCTGATCGTCTTCGGTCAACAACTCAATTGGACGACCGAGCAGACCGCCCTGAGCATTAAGCTGCTTGACCGCAAACGCGGCACCCAGCGCCACGGGCTCCGCGTACGGTTTAGCGGGGCCCACCCGGTCTGTGATCATGCCGATCCGGACCGAGTTTTGCGCGGAACCTACGGCGGCTGTAGCGGCCAGCGCAAGGCCCAGCGAGAGCTTGGCAAGAGATGCGCCTATTGCGCGAGTTAAAGCAATCATGGTGTCTCCTCAGATGCCAGTCGTAGCTGGCGGTTTATTTGAGTCGGGCCCCGGGGATGTCTGCTCCCCGGGTGATTATGTCTGAGCGCGGCTTAGCCCGGGGGCCAAGCTGACGGATCCAGTTTCGAAATGCGACCATCTGTTCAGCAATGATCTTGCGGGTTGCTTCGTCGGTGAGGTGCCCGTTTTCGTCAAACCGGGTGTGGCAGGCACCAATGAAAACTTCGGGTTTGGTGAGTACGTTAGCCTCGATCCCCCCGATAATTTTGCGCAGATCGTATTGACTGCGGGCGCCACCAATGGGGCCCATCGTGGCCGACATAATTGCCGTGGGCTTGCCCTTGAACGGCTGCGGGTTCGTTCTTGAGAGCCAGTCAATGGCGTTCTTGAGAACACCGCTGACTGAAAAGTTGTACTCGGGGCTCGCGATGAGCAGGCCATCGGCAGCGGCGATCTCAGCGCGAAGCGACTCCACCGATTCCGGGAACCCCTTGGCCTGCTGGTCCTGGTTGTACAGCGGCACTGCAGCGTAGTCGACGATTCGGATTTCAAGATCATCTGGTGCGAGCTCGGCTGCCGCCCGCAAGGCAGCATGGTTATAAGACTTGGCGCGCAGGCTGCCCGAGATGGCGACGACTTTAAGAGTGCTCATGTGAATTCCCGAAAGGGTGAAGGATTAAAAGGCCGAGTCAGTAAATTTGCCTCGGCGTGCTGTGATGATACTGCTGGATGCGGCGATACCGGAACGCTTCGTCAGCATCAGCCAATTGACTTCATTCTGTCGGCGCCACTACGCTCGATCCCAATATGCATGGGGGAAAAGTGATGGATCGTAGACACGCATGTATGGCGCTCTCCGCGCTATTGATGAGCGGTTCTGTTTCCGCGCAGAGCTCATGGCCCGATCGGCCAATCCGACTGGTCGTTCCGTACCCGCCGGGCGCATCAACTGATGCGCTGGGTCGGCTGGTTGCCCAGAAAGTCTCTGCGGCATTAGGGCAGCCGGTGGTGGTTGAGAACCGCGCGGGTGCAAGCGGGATCATTGGTACAGAACACGTCGCGCGTGCCGCGCCCGACGGCTACACCTTCCTGCTGGGAACCGATTCCACCCATAGCTCCAGCACGCACATGATGGCCAACCCAAGCTATCACCCGATTCGAGATTTCACGCCGCTTACGCTTGCAGCCGCTAACCCGATCGTTTTGGTGGTAAATCCCAACGTGCCCGCCCGCTCGGTAAACGAGCTTGTCGAGTGGGTGCGTCGCAATCCGGATAAGGGCGGGTTCGGAAGCTCCGGGGCCGGCTCGCCACACCATCTCGCAGGTGAGCTTCTCCGCGAACGATCGGGTGTGCAGTTCGTTCACGTGCCCTATAAGGGTGGCGCCCCGGCCATCGCTGACCTTCTTGGTAATCAGATCCCCATGGTGTTTGCCAGTGCAATCACCGTGTTGCCACACATTCAGTCTGGGCGCTTGCGCGCGCTGGCGGTGACGAGCGCGAGTCGGTATTCCGGGCTTCCCGAGGTTCCAACTTTCGCTGAGACATTCAGTGGATTTGAGTTGAGCTCTTGGCTGGCTTTTTTTGCGCCTGCCAATTTGCCCGCGCCGGTTCAAACCCGCTTGAGTGACGCGATTCGCGCCGGACTTTCCGAGCCTGAAAGTCGTGACAAGCTCGCAGCGTCCGGCTTAATCGTTGTGGCGAGCGACCCGCGTGAGTTGGCTGCTGTGATCGATCGAGAGTTTGTGGCGCGGGGCCGGCTGATTCGCGAAGCGGGGCTTCGAGGGCAATAGCGGCTCTGCATCTCAGTTGAAGCCGATGAGCACTCCATCGCGGTGCTTCCCTTCAATTGACAGCCGCCGCCGGCGGCGATCTAATACGCGCTCTTTTTTTGACGCCCACACAGTGTCATTGTTTCTTTGGGGCGTATTCAACTCCGCGTTAAGGGGACCATAGTGAACAAGAACGAACTGATCGAGCACATCGCCAAACAAGCTGACATTTCGAAAGCGGCTGCGGGCCGCTCGCTCGATGCGCTGATCGGTGCGGTGCGCACCACCTTGAAAAAGGGCGGCACCGTGACCCTGGTCGGTTTTGGCACCTTTGCCGTTGGCAAGCGTGCAGCCCGTACCGGACGTAACCCGCGTACCGGTGCTGTGATCAAAATCAAGAAAGCGAATGTGCCAAAGTTCCGCCCAGGTAAAGGGCTCAAGGACGCCATCAACTGATACTGCGAGCACTAAGTCAGGTTGCGAGGCATCACAGATTTCGCTACAATTTTGGCTTCGCTCGAGCGGGTGCTTAGCTCAGTTGGTAGAGCGGCGCCCTTACAAGGCGTAGGTCGGGAG
>CAZORB010000047.1:0-26603 GCA_964581825.1 uncultured Bordetella sp. | reverse complement strand
TGGCGAATCACAAAGCTGAAATCACGATTGACACCGCGCGCCTTGAGCCGCTCGACGAGACCCGTGCGCATGGCGCGGATGCGGTCGCGCATGAAGGCCAGCTCGCGCTCCCAGGTTGCGCGGAGCTCGGGCGTGGAAAGTACCGCGGCGACAACCGCTGCACCGTGGGTGGGCGGGCTGGAATAGTTGGTCCGGATGGTTCGCTTGACCTGGCTGATGACTCGCGCGGTCTCGTCGCGATCGGAGGTGACGATGGAAAGCGCCCCCACGCGTTCGCCGTACAGCGAGAATGATTTTGAAAACGAGCTGGAGACGAGGAAGCTGAGCCCCGAGGCTGCGAACAAGTTGAGCGCCAGCGCGTCCTGAGGAATGCCGTCGCCGAACCCCTGATAGGCCATGTCCAGGAAGGCGACCAATCCGCGTGCTCGGACGGCATCGACAACCTGCGCCCATTGCGCCGCGTCCAGGTCTACGCCGGTTGGGTTGTGGCAACACGCGTGAAGCACAACGATTGACCCGGCAGGCATGGCGTTCAGCGCTGCGAGCATGCTATTGAAGTTCACGCCGTGCGACGCCGCATCATAGTAGGCGTAAGCGTTTACCTTGAAACCGGCCGCTTCGAACAGCGCGCGATGGTTCTCCCAGCTTGGATCGCTGATCCATACCTCGGCAGCTGGCAACAGCTTGCGCAGAAAGTCGGCACCGACCTTCAAGCCGCCAGTGCCGCCAAGCGCTTCAAATGTGGCAACGCGCCCCGCTTCAATCAGCGATGAGCCGGCGCCGAACAACAACGACTGAACGGCCTGGTTGTAGGCGGCAAACCCTTCGATTGGCAGGTAACTGCGAGCGGGCTGCTTTTCCAAGCGTTGCCGTTCCGCTTCCCGCACTGCCTCAAGAAGGGGCACCCGGCCATCATCGTCGTAGTACACGCCAACGCCGAGATTGACCTTTGACGAGCGGGTGTCGGCATTGAATGCTTCGGTGAGTCCGAGGATGGGATCCCGCGGTGCCATTTCGACGGCGGCGAACATGGAGGGTTTCATGGTCGAGTCTAAGTGATTGATTTGATTGGGGTGTCGGTGAAATACCCTGAGCAAGCTGCACAAGAATTGTGCACTACTCTAGCTTTTTGAGGGGGGGCGCGCGATAATTACCGATTGGTCAGATAGTCGGACTGGTCTACCGCTTGTACGGCCTCGCTGGGCCTGCAGCCGCTGATGCTGCGGTGCAGCGAATTGTCGAGTGTGCAGTGGTCTGGACGCGTAGTTGGCAGAGGGCGATTTCTGATCGGATGACAGTGTCGTTTGCAGGGAGTTACCAGCGGTTTTCCGCAAGTCGCGCAGTCATCGAATCGAGTCTAACACGGTAATCAGGCAGCTTTTTTCACATGGTCGATCTGGTTCACAACAGTTCAGGGTTGCAGACGTTTCCGGGAAGCCCATTTCGGCTCGCCCAGCCGTTCGTGCCCGCCGGCGACCAGCCTGCTGCCATCGACATGCTCGAGCAGGGGTTACGCGACGGCCTGAGCTACCAGACGCTGCTGGGGGTTACGGGCTCGGGTAAAACCTTCACGATGGCCAACGTCATCGCGCGGATGGGGCGGCCAGCGCTCATTCTGGCGCCGAACAAGACGCTTGCGGCTCAGCTTTACGCCGAAATGCGTGAGTTCTTCCCCGAGAACGCCATCGAATACTTTGTGTCGTACTACGACTATTACCAGCCCGAGGCGTATGTGCCTCAGCGTGATCTCTTCATTGAGAAAGATTCCTCCATCAACGACCACATCGAGCAGATGCGGTTGTCCGCTACCAAGTCGCTGTTAGAGCGCCGTGACACAGTCATCGTAGCGACCGTGTCGTGCATTTACGGTATTGGCAATCCTGCTGACTATCACGAGATGCGGCTGCTGCTGCGGGTACGTGACCGCATCGGCCAGCGTGAACTGCTGCAGCGTCTGGTGGCCATGCAGTACCGCCGCAACGAGGCCGAATTTGCGCGCGGAACATTCCGGGTTCGGGGCGACACCATCGACGTGTTTCCCGCCGAGCATGCAGAGCTGGCGCTGCGCATCGAGCTGTTTGATGACGAAATAGAATCGCTTCAGCTGTTTGACCCGCTCACCGGGCGGATCCGCCAAAAGATTCCGCGCTTCGTCGTCTACGCCTCTTCGCACTACGTTACGCCGCGCGCAACCATTCTGCGTGCAATCGACACCATCAAGGCAGAGCTGGCGGAGCGCATCGATTTCTTCGTATCTCAGGGCAAGCTGCTTGAGGCGCAGCGGCTTGAGCAGCGTACGCGCTTTGATCTTGAGATGCTGCAGGAGCTCGGCTTCTGCAAAGGCATTGAAAACTACTCGCGTCACCTTTCCGGTGCCCGCCCAGGCGACCCACCGCCGACCCTGGTCGATTACCTGCCAGCCGACGCGTTGATGATCATCGATGAAAGCCACGTGACTATCGGACAGCTTGGCGGCATGTACCGAGGGGACCGGTCGCGCAAAGAAACGCTGGTGCAGTACGGATTCAGGTTGCCGTCGGCGCTCGATAACCGTCCGCTGCGATTCGACGAGTTCGAGACCAAAATGCGCCAGTGTGTCTTCGTGTCGGCAACGCCAGCCGATTATGAAACGCGCACCGCTGGGCAGGTGGTTGAGCAGGTCGTTCGACCGACAGGTCTGATTGATCCCGCTATTGAAGTGCGGCCGGCGCGCGCCCAGGTTGAAGATCTGCTGTCTGAGATCCGCTCTCGGGTGGGGCAGGGCGATCGAGTGCTCGTTACAACGCTCACCAAGCGAATGGCTGAAGACCTCACCGATTTTCTTGGCGAACATGGTGTACGGGTTCGATATCTCCACTCTGACATCGACACGGTTGAGCGGGTAGAAATCATCCGCGATCTTCGGCTGGGCACCTTCGACGTGCTGGTGGGAATCAACCTGCTGCGAGAGGGCCTCGATATTCCTGAGGTGTCGTTGGTCGCAATTCTCGATGCCGATAAGGAAGGGTTCCTGCGTTCGGAGCGAAGCCTCATTCAAACGATTGGCCGCGCGGCGCGCAACCTGCGCGGTACAGCCATTCTTTATGCCGACGTCATCACCGATTCCATGAAGCGTGCGATGTCGGAAACCGACAGGCGCCGGCAAAAGCAGATTGAATTCAACACCGCACACGGCATCTCGCCGCGCGGCATCAGTAAGCAGGTACGTGAGCTGATCGATGGTGTCTACGACGCCGATGCGGCTCGCACCGCCCGCGCACTCGATCAGCCGGCGGCCGATGAACCCGTTGAACTGGGCGAGAAGGCACTTGCCCGCGAGATCCGCGCACTCGAGAAACGCATGCTCGAGCATGCACGGAATCTTGAGTTTGAGAAAGCGGCCGAGGTTCGTGACCGCCTGGCGCGTCTGAAGCAACGCGTTCTTGGCGCTGATGGCACGGGCAATGTGCTTCCGTTTACCGCTGGACGCGCCGCCTGATATGTTTTTTCTTCCTCCCTCTAGACCAAAAAGGTATTGAAAATGGCTAAAAGAGAACCCACATCTCTCGCTATGAGCACACGAGTACTGTTTGTCTGCATGGGGAACATCTGCCGCTCGCCGATGGCAGAGAGCGTTTTCCGTCATATGGTCCGCGTCGCTGGTCTGGACGATGTGGTTCGCGTTGCATCTGCTGGTACTCACGCCTTCCACGAGGGTGAGGCCTGCGACAAGCGCGCACAGGCGTCGCTCCAGAAGCGTGGTTACAACGCTGCGGATATTCGGGCGCGCAAGGTTACCGAGCGCGATTTCGAAGAGTTTGACCTGATTCTTGCCATGGATTGGGACAACCTGTCGCTGCTCCAGCAGACCGCGCCCAAGCGTTTCCATCACAAGCTTCAGCTTGTGATGCGCTTTGCCACAGAGCACGAAACGGCTACCGTGCCTGACCCTTACCATGGCTCGGCCCAAAACTTCGAGCAGGTGCTCGACTACATCGAAGACGCCTGCAGCGGTCTGCTCGAGGTGGCAAAGCGCCGCGCAACGCAGGTCGCAGCCGCCTGATCACCACTCAGGGTCTCCAACAGGAAACATCCCGCCAGCGCCTGGCGTCTCGGCGGGATGTTCTTTTTACGCAGGCTGCGCGCCCGGCATGACTTCTTCGCAGCCGCTAATTCGTAAAAGAAAGGGCCCGCGCAGTCTCGCGCGCCGCATTTTCATTGCTACCGCCGCGCTTGCTGGCGGTGGTCTGGCTGTCGCCGCGGGCGCTGGCGGTTGGCGCGCCTGGCAGATATCGCGCTTCAAGGCCCCTGCGGCCGACGGCGAGTCGGCATTTAATGCCTGGGTCACGATCGACCGCTCCGGGCGGGTAGCGGTCGCCGTTCCACACCAGGAGATGGGACAGGGCATTCATTCTCTGGTCGCACTGCTGGTCGCTGAAGAGCTTGACTGCGACCCGACGGCTATCTCTGCTCGCCCAGCCCCGCTGGGCCTTGCTTACTCAAATCCGCTACCGGTCCTTGATGCCCTGGCCATCCGGCGGGGTGAGGATGCACTGGGGTCGGTGGTTCATCGCAGTGTCGAGTCCATTTTGCGACTTGCCGGTATGCAGATGACCGGAGGCTCTACCTCCGCACGCAACTGCTGGGATTCGGCGCGCTTCGCTGCGGCTACGGTGCGCGCTTTACTGATCGACACTGCGGCAAAGCGCTGGAATGTGCCCGCCGATCGATTGCGAACGCTTTCGTCGCGAGTCCTTGATCCTGTCACGGACCGGTCTATCTCGTTCGGAGAACTCGCTGAGGAAGCAGCAACGCGAGAGCCCCGACGCGTCGAGCCGAAGCCGCGCGAGCAGTACAGGCTGATGGGTCGCGGGATTCGCAGGATTGATTCCCGCTCAAAATCGGATGGCAGCGCGCGCTTCGCCGCGGACATTCGAATGCCCGGCATGCGCTACGCGTCAGTACGGCACGCGCCCATGATCGGCGGGCGTCTCGCATCAGCTCTCTGGGCCGATGGTAAGCAACCGGCCAATGCAACGATCGTTTCTGCAGAGGATTGGTTCGCCGTGGTTGCAGGGTCCTGGTGGGGGGCTGATCAACTGGCGTCTGGCGTCGAAGCGCGCTGGACAGCCCCGGCTTCGCTGGCGGCTTCCGCACCTTATCTTCAGTCGTTGCGGGTGGCAGTAGAACGCAAAGCGGGCCGCGAAGTCGCCGCTCGACTGGACCCACCAGACCGACCCATCACCGTTCGCAAGACGGTGTCGGCCGACTATGAGGCGGCATTCGTAGCGCATCAGACCATGGAGCCGATGAGCTGCACGATCCGCCTGGAAAACGACCGATGCGAGGTCTGGATTGGTACTCAGGTGCCCGACCTGGTTCGTCGCGCCGTTGCCAAAGTCACCGGGCTCGAGACGTCACAGGTTCTGGTTCATCCATGCCTGATGGGTTGCGGCCTGGGGCGCCGGCTTGAGACCGATGTCGCTGCGCAGGCGGCTCGCATTGCTTTATCGCTCAATCGGGGTGTGCCGCTTCAGTTGCAGTGGCGGCGCGACGAAGACACGCGCCGCGACATGTTGCGGCCAGCAGCCGCAGCGAAGTTCGAGGCGGGGCTCGGCGCGCGGGGCGAGATTGCACGGCTGGACTGCTGGCTTGCGGGAGCCTCCGTTGCTGCGCAGTATCTGCGCCGGCAATACTCGCTGCCAGCGGGATGGCTGCCCGACCGTAGCTGTCATGACGGTGTCTCAGATCTGATTTACGACCTTGACGAGTTGCGGGTTCGGCACGAACGCCTGGAGAGCCCGCTCCCTGTCGGCTTCTGGCGGGCGGTGGGCTACGGCGCGAACAGCTTCTTTGCCGAGAGTTTCATTGACGAGTGTGCCCACGCGAGTGGTGATGACCCCTATCAGTACCGGCGCCGACTGTTGCAGCGACATCCCAGGGCGCTGCGAGTGCTCGAAGAGGCGGGGCGGCTGAGCGGTTGGGGGCGTCCCGTGCAAACGCGTCGTGGTGCCAAGGGCGGTCGCGGTATCGCGATCGTCGCCAGCTTCGGCTCCATCGTTGCCCAGGCCCTGGAGGTTGAAGTCGAAGGCACGGAAATCCGTGTCTTGCGCGTGGTGGCCGTCGTCGACTGTGGCTTCGCAATCGATCGTCAGGGTGTGCGGGCGCAGATTGCCAGCGCTGTTGTTGGGGGTTTGTCTGCTGCGCTCTATGGACAGATTGATGCAGTGGAAGGGGTGATCCGTCAGGGTAATTTCAATGACGCTCGTCTGCTCCACCTGCGCGAAACCCCCCGGATTCAGGTTGAAGTGATCGATGGGGCACCCGAAATCGGTGGCATAGGTGAGGTTGGCCTGCCGCCCGTCGCACCGGCACTCGCAAATGCAGTGTTTGCAGCGACTGGAAAGCGCATTCGGCGACTTCCGCTGCGGTTTTCCTAGTTTTCCGCTCTGGTATCGAGCCATTTCCTGTGAGGCGACTGTTTTCCTAGGGATTTGTGACCGGCGAGTCAATTCGCAAACTAGCTATTCACAAAACGCTTTGTCTGGCCTAGAATGCAGTCTGCAGTGCGATTGTCCAAGACAAAAGCCCCGCAAACGGTGACGGGTTTCTCGACTAATTCGCTCGGATTAGGATAAAGTTGAGTGATCTGGTCAAGATTTCACACTCCTCCTCATATCGGAATCTAGCCATGCGACTGACCACAAAGGGGCGGTTTGCAGTAACCGCCATGATCGATCTGGCCATGCGACAGCATCAGGGGCCGGTGACGCTTGCCGGCATCAGCCAGCGGCAGAAGATTTCTCTGTCCTACCTGGAGCAGCTATTTGGCAAGCTTCGCCGCCACGAGCTCGTCGAGAGCACACGCGGACCCGGCGGTGGCTACTCCCTGGCCCGCTCAATGAAGGACATCACCGTTGCCGACATTATTTTTGCGGTTGATGAGCCTCTCGATGCCACGCAGTGTGGCGGCCGAGAAAACTGCCAGGACGAGGGCCCCTGCATGACGCACGAGCTTTGGTCCAACCTCACCACCCGCATGATCGACTATCTCAGTTCGGTGAAGCTGGCCGAGCTGGTCGAGCAGCAGCGTGGTAAAGAGGGCCGTACTCGCCCCCGCGAAATTTCCGTACTCAAAGAGCACCGCGCAGCACTCGAGTTCCCAACCTCCACGCTGCAGCCGATTCGCTTTGACAACGGCCGTCTGACTACTTTCTGAGGTTCTTGCCCGCCATGCAACTTCCGATCTATCTCGACTACGCAGCCACCACCCCGGTTGATCCCAGGGTGGTGGACAAAATGGTGCCGTTTCTGTACCAGAACTACGGCAACCCCGCCTCCCGCAGCCATGAGTACGGCTGGGAGGCGGAGCGGGCAGTTGAGGAAGCTCGGGAGAATGTTGCGGAGCTTGTCGGATGCGACCCCCGGGAAATTGTCTGGACCTCGGGCGCAACCGAATCAATCAATCTCGCAGTCAAGGGAGCGGCCCAGTTCAATCGCGAACGTGGCCGACACCTGATTACTTTCAAGACCGAGCACAAGGCAACGCTCGACACCATGCGCGAGCTTGAGCGTCACGGCTTCGAGGTCACGTACCTCGACGTCAAGCCAGACGGTCTCATTGACCTCGACGCGTTGAAGGCAGCCATTCGGCCCGACACCATCGTGCTGTCGGTCATGTACGTCAACAACGAAATCGGTGTCATTCAAGACGTCACAGCGATCGGCGAGCTGTGCCGTGAGCGGGGCATCGTGTTTCATGTCGACGCAGCGCAGGCCACTGGCAAGTTGCCGATCGACCTTGGTTCGCTCAAAGTCGACCTCATGTCTTTCTCGGCGCACAAAACCTACGGTCCCAAGGGCATGGGTGCGCTGTTTATTCGTCGTAAGCCACGCGTTCGAATTGAAGCGCAGATTCACGGTGGCGGGCACGAGCGTGGTTTTCGTTCGGGAACCCTGCCCACTCACCAGATCGTTGGCATGGGTGAAGCGTTCCGCCTGGCGCGTCAGGAAATGGGTACCGAAAACGAGCGTATTCGCGTGCTCCGTGATCGGCTGCTGTCTGGTATCCAGCAGATGGAAGAGGTGTACGTGAACGGCGACCTCGAGCGCCGCGTGCCGCACAACCTCAACATCAGTTTCAACTATGTGGAAGGTGAGTCTTTGATCATGGCGATCAAAGACATCGCAGTGTCCAGCGGTTCGGCCTGTACGTCGGCCAGTCTTGAGCCTTCTTATGTGCTGCGGGCCCTGGGGCGAAGCGACGAACTGGCCCATTCATCGATTCGGTTTTCTATCGGACGGTTCACGACCGAAGAGCAGATTGATCACGCTGTCCGGCTGATCCAGGGTAAGGTTGGTAAGTTGCGCGAGATGTCGCCCCTTTGGGAAATGGTCAAGGAAGGCATTGACCTCAACTCAGTTCAGTGGGCTGCACACTAAAACAGTATTTCTGTCACGTTTGATCGTCGGGGAGAGTCTCATGGCCTACAGCGAAAAAGTCATTGATCATTACGAGAATCCGCGCAATGTCGGGTCTCTGGACAAAAACGACCCGAGCGTCGGAACCGGCATGGTCGGCGCGCCGGCGTGCGGTGACGTGATGAAGCTCCAGATTCGCGTTAACGATGAAGGCGTCATCGAGGACGCACGATTCAAAACCTACGGCTGCGGTTCGGCAATCGCATCGTCGTCGCTAGTGACCGAGTGGGTAAAGGGAAAAACGCTCGACCAGGCGATGGAGATCCGTAACACGCAGATCGCAGACGAATTGGCGTTGCCGCCGGTCAAAATTCACTGCTCGATTCTCGCTGAAGACGCGATCAAGGCAGCAGTGGAAGACTACCGCCGCAAGCATGATTCAGGTGAGCAGAAGGCTGCTTAAGGAGTTCGGTCCTATGGCTGTTACCCTTACAGAGTCGGCTGCGCAGCACATCAGCCGTTTCATCAGCCGTCGCGGCAAAGGAATCGGGTTGCGGCTGGGTGTGCGAACCACGGGATGTTCGGGGCTTGCATACAAGCTCGAATATGCGGATGAATCGCAACCGGAAGATCTTCTCTTTGAGAGCCACGGTGTCACGGTTCTGATCGATCCTAAAAGTCTCGCTTACCTCGACGGTACTGAACTCGACTTTGTCCGCGAGGGGCTCAACGAGGGATTCCGGTTTAACAATCCCAATGTGAAAGGCGAGTGCGGCTGCGGCGAGTCGTTTCAGGTCTGACCCCCGACCACGAACTGCGCTCGCTTCCCTCTACGGTACATGGCGGCCGGCGTGCCGCCACAGCCGCTTTGAGCGGTTTCATGCTTCTCCTCGACAAAAACTACTTCGACCTGCTGCAGTTGCCGCGCGCGTTCTCAGTGGACGAGCAGGCGCTTGAGAGCGCCTATCGTGAGCTGGTCGCTGTCGTGCATCCGGACCGGTTTGTTACCGATTCGCCCGAGCAGCGTCGTCTGGCCATGCAGGCCGCTACCCTGGCGAACGAGGCCTGGCGCTGCCTTCGCGATCCGGCTAGTCGCGCCGCATACCTGTGTCGCCTTGAAGGTGTGTCGGTCGATAACGCAGCGCGTGCGGGTGCGTCAGCCGAATTTTTGAGTGAGCAGATGGCTTGGCGAGAGGCTCTTGATGAAGCCCGCCTCGATTCAAATCGGATCATGCTCGAGTCGCTGCAACAGGACGTTCGTGTGGCGCGCGACAAAGCAATCCGGGACATAGCTGATCTGATTGATGTTCGCGGTGACTTCGAGGCGGCTGCACGCCGTGTGGGTCAACTGATGTACATCGATCGGTTTTCCGAGCAGGTCGATGAAGCGCTAGACGACTTGTCCTGACACCCTCTTCACGGTTTGCCTTCGCATGGCTCTGCTCCAAATATCTGAACCCGGAATGTCGCCTGAGCCGCATCAGCGGCGGCTCGCAGTAGGCATCGATCTCGGAACCACCAATTCGTTGGTGGCCGCGGTTCGGTCCAGTCTTCCCGAAGTGCTCGAGGACGAACACCGACATGCGTTGCTCCCGTCGGTGGTGGCTTACGGCGACGATGGGCGCATCTCGGTGGGTCTTGAAGCCGCAGCTCGGGCAATCTCTGACCCACACAACACCATTGTGTCAGTGAAGCGCTTCATGGGGCGCGGCATTGACGACGCACGCCGTCATCGCACCGCCTATCGGTTCACCGATGCGCCGGGCATGGTTCGCATCCAGACTCGGGCAGGCGACAAGAGTCCGGTTGAAGTGTCTGCGGAAATTCTCAAGGTATTGCGGCGTCGCGCCGAAATGTCATTGGGCGGCGAGCTCTATGGCGCTGTCATCACGGTGCCTGCCTACTTCGATGATGCGCAGCGGCAGGCCACGAAGGATTCTGCTCGCCTCGCCGGAATCGAGGTCTTACGGCTACTCAATGAGCCGACTGCAGCCGCCATTGCTTACGGGCTCGATAACGGCGCAGAAGGGCGCGTCGTAGTGTTTGATCTGGGCGGTGGTACGTTTGATGTATCGGTGCTGCATCTCAGCCGCGGCGTATTTGAAGTGGTGGCCACGGGAGGCGACTCAGCGCTCGGTGGTGACGACTTCGATCGGCGGATCGTTGAATGGGCCTTGCGTGAGACGGGGCTGGTCCCGGCTGCTGACCCTGATCCGATTGGTTCAGCGCTTGCAGCAGGGTCGCTCTCGGCTGCTGATCTGCGCGCGATGACCGTTGAAGCAAGGCGTGCCAAAGAGGCACTGTCTGACGCCACGCTCACTACGTTCGCTTGCCCGCTGTCAGACGCTTCGGCAGTACGCCTGCCACTTGCACGCGAGCGGTTTGACGCCATCACGGCAGATCTCGTGTCGCGAACGATCACCGTCGTGCGGCGAACCTTGCGCGATGCCCGCATCGACGCGGCCGACGCCGGGTCGGTGGTGCTGGTGGGAGGCGCTACGCGCATGCCTGCTGTTCGTGCCGCGGTTGCGAGCTTCTTCGGGCGGCCTGCGCTTTCCAATATTGACCCCGATCGTGTTGTCGCGATTGGCGCAGCAATGCAGGCGAACCTTCTCGCGGGAAATCGTCGTGAGGGGGATGACTGGCTGCTGCTCGATGTCATCCCACTGTCGCTTGGCCTTGAAACCATGGGTGGCCTGGTTGAGAAGATCGTTCCTCGCAATTCGACGATCCCAGTGGCACGGGCTCAGGAGTTCACCACTTTCCGCGACGGGCAGACCGCGCTGGCGATTCACGTGGTGCAGGGCGAGCGTGAACTGGTGTCCGATTGCCGATCGCTTGCGCGCTTTGAACTGCGGGGCATTCCGCCGATGAGCGCAGGGGCTGCCCGGATTCGCGTCAGTTTCCAAGTCGATGCGGATGGGCTGCTATCTGTAACCGCTTGTGAGCAGTCGAGCGGCGTGAAAGCCTCGGTGGCGGTCCGGCCATCGTATGGGCTGAGCGACGATGAAATCGCAGACATGCTGCAGCAGTCGTTCTCGTCAGCCAGCGCCGATCGCGACGCACGCGCATTGCGGGAGCAGCAGGTTGAGGCTGATCGTCTTTCTGAGGCAACGCGCTCGGCACTCGATGTTGACGCAGACCTGCTGTCCGAGTCCGAACGTGCGATGGTCGAGTCACTGCTTGTACGGCTTGGTGAAGTGCGGCTCGGTACCGATACCGACGCAATACGCCATGCGGTCGATGCGCTGGCGCGTGGCACCGATCACTTCGCCTCTCGTCGGATGGACCGTGCGATTTCGAAGGCGCTTGCTGGGCGTCGAATCGATCAAATCGACTAACTGACTGAACCTGGAAACCTGCTGATGCCCGCGATTACGATCATGCCCCACGCCGTGTTATGTCCTGACGGCGCGCAATTCGAGGTACCCGAGGGGGCGGTACTGTGCCAGGCCCTGCTCGAGCACGGTATTCGTATCGAACACGCCTGCGACATGTCTTGTGCCTGCACCACTTGCCATGTGGTGGTTCGTGAGGGCTTGTCGTCGTTAGAGCCAGCGACTGAGCAGGAAGACGACATGCTCGACAAAGCCTGGGGTCTAACGTCGCAGTCGCGGCTCTCATGCCAGGTGAAGGTTGCCCGAGCCAACCTTAAGGTTGAAATTCCGAAGTACACCATCAACCATGCCCGTGAAGATCACTGAGGTGCGAGGAACGCGATGAAGTGGACAGACGTGCAAGAGATCGCGATTGAGCTGTCGGAGCGTTATCCCGACGTTGATCCGGCAACCATCCGGTTCACAGACCTGCGTCAGAAAGTGTTGGCGCTACCCGGTTTTGACGATGCGCCAGAGCGATCGGGTGAACGCGTGCTTGAGGCGATCCAACAGGCCTGGATTGACGAGGTCGCCTAGCGCATCTGATCGCTGGTGCGGGCGTGGCGAACCAGTGCGACCGCGGCCAGCGTGCAACCCAGGCCAGCCAGTCCCAGCAGGCATGCTGCGGGGGTGGTGCCCCAGGTCTCCAGAACCTGCCCAAGCACCAGCGGCGAAAGAGCCGATACCACGAGCGAAGGCGCAGCCAGGCGCCCAAGCAGCTCACCGTAGCCGCGTGAACCGATCAGCATGAGTGGCAGCGCGCCGCGGAGAATGGTCAAGAGACCGTTGCTGAAGCCATAAATCAAAACAAACGCGATGGCCGCAACGCTGATCGGTAGCGGCAAAGCGAGCGGCAATAGCGACAGCGGCAGCATGGCAAATACGGGCACCGTCAGTGTCAGCGGTGACAGCCAGCGCTGAGCGAGCAGCTCGGCCGATCGCGATATCACTTGAGCAGGTCCCATCATGGCGGCAATGGCAACCGCTGCTCCAGCTTCCAGTCCGATGCCCTGAAGCAGCTCGGGCAGATGGACCGCGAGCGATGACCAGATGAACGCGTGGCACGCGAAGGCGGTTGCGATAAGAAGCACTGCCGTCTCTGCCCATTGAGGGCTCACCGGGGCTGTAGAAGCTTGCGCCGGTGTTGTAGCCTGGGGGGACGCCGCCGCGGAAGGCTTGTTGGCGGCGCTTGCAGCGCCCTGGGGGTGGCAGCCCGAGAAAAAGTAATGAAGCGGTGCGCAGATCAAAAGATTCATTGCACCAAATGCTGCGAGCGTGCCACGCCATCCGATCGCCTCAAGTAGCAGATGGCTGATTGGCCAAAACACGGTTGAAGCGAGGCCACCCAGCAGGGTGAGCAGCGAGATGGCCCGGCGCGAGCCGGGCCCCGCGAGGGCTGCGAGCGCCGCGAACGCGCCGTCATAAAGCATCGCGCGCATCCCGAGTCCGATAAGGCTCCAGGCCAGCCACATCAGCCATAGGCTGTCTGCGATGGCGTGGAGTGCCAAGGCGCAACCGGCAAGGGCTGATGCACCCGTAAGAATCGGAGCCGCCCCGTGACGGTCAATCAGCGCGCCGATCCTGCGCGACAACAGTCCAGAAAGCAGCAACGCCCAAGACGAAGCGCCCAGTACGCCCAGCAGGGGAAGATTGAGGTCGTCAGCGATAGGCCGAGCCAGAATCGCTGGAACATAAAACGTAGTGCCCCAACCGATGATCTGGGTGATACCCAGCGCGATCACCGCGTGCTGGGTGCGGGGTCGGGCGACGGGCTTCACCGCTTGTTGGCGAAACCCGCGCGCTTAGGTCAGTCTTCGCGACGAAGTGCCGGGAAGAGCACGACGTCACGAATGTTGGGGCGATCGGTGAGCAGCATGATCAGCCGATCGATTCCGATACCGCAGCCGCCGGTGGGGGGCATGCCGTACTCGAGCGCTCGAATGTAGTCGGCGTCGAAGTGCATGGCCTCTTCGTCGCCCGCATGTTTGGCCTCGACCTGGCTGTGGAAGCGCGCGGCCTGGTCTTCTGGATCATTGAGTTCCGAAAAGCCATTGGCAAGTTCGCGTCCGGCAATGAACAGCTCGAACCGTTCAGTGATCGCTGGCGCGTGGTCGCTGACGCGTGCGAGTGGCGACACTTCAACGGGATAGTCGATGATGAACGTGGGATCGTGCAGTTTGGATTCGGCCACTTCCTCAAACAGCGCAAGCTGAAGCGCGCCCACACCCGCTCGCGCGAGACCCGGTTCGTTGACGTCAACGCCCAGCTTGCTCAGCTCGCTGCGCAGCCATGCCGGATCATCGAGCGCAGCGTCCGCATAGCGCGGGGCATGCACACGAATTGCCTCGGCGATGGTTAATCGCGCAAACGGTGCGCCAAAGTCAATGCTTCGACCCTGGTAGGTGAGGGTGGTGCTGCCGGTTGCCGATTGCGCCGCATCTCGCAAAATTTGTTCGGTGAAGTCCATAAGCCAGCGGTAGTCAGTGTACGCGGCGTAAAACTCCATCATCGTGAACTCGGGGTTGTGGCGCGGCGAGATTCCTTCATTGCGAAAGTTGCGATTGATTTCGTAAACGCGTTCGAAGCCGCCCACGATCAGCCGTTTCAGATAAAGCTCGGGTGCGATGCGCAGATACATCTGCTGATCAAGCGCATTGTGGTGCGTAATGAACGGCCGGGCGCTTGCCCCACCGGGAATCGGGTGGAGCATGGGCGTTTCAACTTCAAGAAAGCCATGCGACACCATGAACGAACGGATGGCGCTGATCGTTCGACTGCGCGCAATGAAGGTGTCGCGAGTTTCCTGGTTGGCGATCAGATCAACATACCGCTGCCGGTAGCGAATTTCCTGATCGGCCACGCCGTGAAATTTATCGGGTAATGGGCGAATCGATTTCGCCAGCATCTTGATGGACGAGCAGCGAATCGAGAGTTCGCCCTTCATGGTTTTGAAGAGCTCACCTTGGGCGCCGATGATGTCGCCCATGTCCCAGTGCTTGAAGGCCTCATGGGTGTCAGACCCGACACCTTCGTCGTTCAGCCAGAGCTGGATTCGCCCAGTGCCGTCCTGGATCGTGGCAAAGCTGGCCTTACCCTGCACGCGCTTGAGCATGATGCGCCCGGCGACGCTTACCTGTATGCGATCGGTCTGCAGATCGTCGCGGGTTTTAAAGCCATGATGCGCAGCGAGATCGGCGGCTCGATGCGCTGGGTGAAAATCGTTCGGAAAAGCGACCCCGTGCTCGCGAAGACGTGTGAGCTTTGCCCGACGCTCCGCGATGATCGCGTTTTCGTCGAGGGGTAGGGGGTCGGCGCCGTCAGGGGTTAGTTGGGTCGGGTGGGTCACGAGAGGGGCTCCGCGTGCGATCGGGTGGGATCAGACGCCCTGTTTGAGGCTGGCAGCGATGAATTCATCGAGATCGCCGTCGAGCACCGAACGGGTATTGCTGATTTCAACGTTGGTGCGAAGATCCTTGATTCGTGACTGGTCGAGCACGTAAGAGCGGATTTGATGCCCCCAACCGATATCGGTTTTGGAGGCCTCGACCTTGTCCTGCTCGGCTCGGCGCTTACGCATTTCAAGCTCGAACAGTCGAGCGCGCAGCATCTTCATGGCCTCGTCGCGGTTGCGGTGCTGCGACCGATCGTTTTGGCACTGCACGACGATACCGCTTGGATGGTGGGTGATTCGCACCGCCGATTCGGTCTTGTTCACGTGCTGGCCTCCCGCGCCCGAGGCGCGGAACACATCGATTCGCAGATCCGCCGGGTTGATATCCACTTCGATTGAGTCATCGACTTCAGGGTAAACGTAGACCGATGCGAACGAAGTGTGTCGCCCGCCGCTGGAGTCGAACGGGGACTTACGCACCAGACGATGGATGCCGGTTTCGGTACGCAGAAAACCGTACGCGTATTCGCCTTCAACCTTGATGGTTGCGCCCTTGATGCCAGCCACATCGCCGGGCGATTCTTCCAGCAGCTCGGATTTGAAGCCCTTGCGTTCGCAGTAGCGCAAATATTGGCGAAGCAGCATCTGCGCCCAGTCTTGGGCTTCAGTGCCGCCCGCGCCCGATTGAATTTCCAGAAAGCAGTTACTGGGATCGGCCGGGTTCGCGAACATGCGCCGAAACTCGAGCCCCTCCACCTGTTCGCGAAGGCCTGCTGTGTCGGACTCGACGGCGATCAGTGTGTCGTCATCGCTCTCGGATTTGGCGATCTCGGCCAGTTCGGTGGCGTCGCCCAGGCCTGCTTCGATGCTCTGGATGCGGTCTACGACCTGATCAAGCTGCTTTTTTTCGCGACCGAGTTCCTGCGCCTTTTGGGCGTCATTCCAGATGTCGGGCGCTTCGAGTTGGCGATTTATTTCTTCCAGGCGGGATCGTTTGACATCGAAGTCAAAGATACCCCCGAAGGTCTTGCACCCGACGCGCGAGGTCGGTGAGCAGCGATTCGAGCTGGTTCAGGCGCTCGGCTTCCATGTGGATCCGCCTTGTAGTTCTAGAGGTAAGAGAGCAACCCGAAATTATAGCGTGCGCACCTCGGATGAGGCCTCAATGACAAGCTGCATCGATCTCAGGCCCCGGTACTCGTTGATCGACAACCGGTAAGCGAGTGTCGGATCGGCAGAAAGCGGCTGATCACGCCCAAAGGCGATCGCGTCGAAGCGGCGACCGCCAGCCATCAAGTCGAGTTTCAGATGACGCTCACCAACGATTCGCTGGGCAAGCACTCGAAACCGACAGGTGAAGACCGGCTCCGGGAAGCCCTGGCCCCAGACCTGGCGAGAGAGGGTGTCGACCAGTTCCAGGCTGGCCTCGCCGGGATCGAGCACCCCATCGGTCATCAGCTCGGGCTGCAGGTGCTCGGGGTCAACCGTATCGCGCAGTACCGCTTCCAGTGTGGCGGCAAACGCCTGCACGCTATCGCCCGAGAGCGTGAGGCCGGCAGCCATCGCATGGCCGCCGAAGCGGGCGATCAAGTCAGGAGCGCGCTTACTGACCAGATCGAGCGCGTCGCGCAGATGAATACCGGGCACCGAGCGACCCGATCCTCGCCAGCCGAGCCCGTCGGCGGTGGGGGCCAGCGCAAACGCGGGCCGACCGAAGCGGGTCTTCATCTGCCCCGCCACCAGACCGATGACGCCTTCATGCCAGCTGGGGTCATGCACGACGATACTGTAGGCGTCGGCTGCTGGCTCACCTACGCTGGTCAATGCCTGCTCGCGCATAGCATGCTCGATATCGCGTCGCTCTCGGTTGATGGCATCGAGCTGACGCGCGTGCTCGGCGGCTGCCGCCAGGTCGTCGCTCAACAAGCAGGCGATGCCTAGCGAGATATCCGCGAGTCGACCTGCAGCGTTGATGCGGGGGCCGATCAAAAATCCGAGATCGGCGCTGGTCGCGGCTCGCGGGTCGCGACCCGCTTGCGAGAACAGCGCGTTGATGCCGCAGTTAGCCTGGCCCGCACGGATTCGGCGCAGGCCCGCATGAACCAGACGGCGGTTGTTCTCATCGAGCCGCACCACATCAGCGATACTGCCAAGCGCTACGAGATCGAGAAGCGTCTGCAGGGGGGCTCGGGCAGCCGCGGAATCCGGGCTCGCGCTTCGGTAGTGCGCCCGAAGTGCTACCAGCAGATAGAACATCACGCCCACGCCCGCCAGGTGCTTGCTTGGAAATGCGCAGCCGGGCTGATTCGGGTTCACGATCGCCGCAGCGGGGGGCAGGGTATCGGCGGGAAGGTGGTGGTCCGTCACTAGAACACGCAGGCCTGCCGCATTGGCAGCAGCGATTCCGTCATGGCTTGCAATGCCGTTATCAACCGTGACCAACAGCGCGGGACGGCCGAGCCGCGGATGCTGGAGCGCAAGCTCAACGATTGGCGGGGTCAGCCCGTAGCCGTGTTCCCGTCGGTTAGGCACGAGAAAGTCGATCTTCGCGCCCATCATTCGAAGACCGCGTACGGCAACGGCACAGGCAGTGGCGCCATCACAGTCGTAGTCGGCTACGACCAGCACCGGCTCATTGCGGGCGATCGCCGCAGCCAGAATGTCGACGGCCGGTTGGATACCCTTCAGAAGCGCTGGGGGGTGCATGCCGTCAAGCGACTCACCCAGCATCGATGCGCGATCAACGCCACGGGCGGCATACACCCGTGCAAGCAGCGGGGGCATTCCCTCGGCAATCAGAGCCCTGCGCGCCGCCTCGGATACCGCGCGCTCATGCATCAGTCAGCCAATCCCAGGTCGTGCAGCCAGGCGTTCGGAGCCTTGCCTCGCCAGACGCGCCATCGCGCGAGCCGCGACCATTGAAACACGCGCGCCGAGTGCTCACCCGTGAGCACAAGTTCCGAGCGCTCAAGCCAGTCGGTTGGAACGTGCTGCTGCAGGCTGGCGAGCCACCGATCGAACGCCTGCCAGCCGGCAGACCAGGTGTCCTCAGACCCTGCGGCGAGCGCATCCCGCCAGAACGGCACATCAATCAGCCGCGGTTGCGAGTCCGTTGAAGCGATCAGCTTCTGAGTCGCTGTACCCGGCAGCGGCGTTATGCCGCTTGCCAGCGCGAGTCCTCGCAGGGCTGGATCGTCGCTGGCGAGGGCTGAAAACGGTGCGGTCACCGACGCCGGGGTGCAGCCCTCCAGCCAGAGCGCATTGACGGCCTTTTGCCCCTGTCGTTCGCGCTCGGCGTTGACCGGGTGGCTGTGCCAGAGCATCTGCACCTCGTTCATCAGGCGTCGCCAGTTTCGAGAGGCCTGCCCGCGAGGGAGCCAGATGTCGATGTTTCGCCCGCTTGCGCGGGCCGCGCTGGCGCCACGAAGCGCCGAAAAGCCGGTGCTCGCGGGATCGGACTCGGTAAGCTCCCACAGCGAGGCCGACAGATAACGCAATCGGATGGGCTCTGGCGCCAGCCAGTCGACGGCGGCCTCAAACAGGGCGCGGGCGTCCGCTTCAGACAGCTCCAGGCTGACAGGCGGGTCAAGGACCAAATGGTCGAGCCCCGCGTGCAGATGCACGGGCCTCAGGATGAGCGCTCCGGGCTGACCGCCGAGCTCAATCGCCGCCGCAGCGGCGCAGGTGTGCTCGGACTGAACCGCAAAGCGGGCTCGGCACCAGGCCTCTTCGCCGGATTCCACGGGCAGCGGCTCGCCAGGCATTGGCGTGGCATGCAGCGTGGCAACTGGGTCGGCCTTGCCTAGCCGATTCAGCAGACGATCGGAGATCGCGCCCCCCCCGGCGGGGCTGCCTAAGGGGGACTGCGATGAAGGGTAATCAGCCGATTGCGCTGGACGCAACGCACCGGCACATAGAACGGTCAGGGTCACCGGACGATTCTATGGCAAACTGCGCCGCGCCAATGCAAGTCCCCTATGAACTCTCGATTGGGCTGCGGTATACGCGCGCCGGACGTCGCTCCGGCCGGCGCAACGGCTTCATTTCGTTCATTTCCGCCCTATCTGTCGCTGGAATCACGCTCGGCGTTGCCGCGCTTATCACCGTGCTGTCGGTGATGAACGGCTTCCAGAAGGAAGTGCGCGACCGAATGCTGGGTGTACTTGCCCATATTGAAATCCTGGCGGGACGCACGCCGATGCTCGACTGGCAACCGGTGCTGGCCGAGGCGCGAAAGCATCCGCAGGTCGTGGACGGTGCGCCGTTTGTGGCGGGGCAGGCAATGCTGACCCGTGATTCAGCCGTGCGCGGTGTGCTCGTCCGCGGTATCGATCCTGCGTTGGAAGCGCGGGTTGCGGAATTCGCCTCGAGCATGCATCGGGGCTCGCTGGATGATTTGGCCCCGGGCGGGTTCGGGATTGCGGTCGGACGCGAGTTGGCGACGCAATGGCTGCTTGCGCTGGGGGACCGAATCACGCTGATCGCGCCCCAGGGCACTGCTACGCCTGCGGGTTTGATGCCCAGGCTCAGACAGTTCACGATCGTGGCTATCTTCGACTCTGGGCACTATGAATACGACAGCAGTCTGGTGCTGATGAATCACCAGGATGCGGCGCGCCTGTTCAGAATCGAGGGGGTAAGCGGTGTACGCCTGATCACGCGCAACATGATGGAGGCGCCAGCAGTGGCGCGCGATCTCGCCCGCACGCTACGGTCCGACTATCTGATTCGCGACTGGTCGGCAGAGAATCGCAACTGGTTCGCTGCCGTGCAAATTGAGAAGCGAATGATGTTCGTCATTCTGACGCTGATCATCGCGGTGGCGGCCTTCAATCTCGTCTCGATGCTGGTCATGACGGTTACCGACAAGCAGGCGGATATCGCGATTTTGCGAACGCTGGGTGCCACGCCTGGGGCCATCATGCGTATTTTCATGATCCAGGGCTCTGCGGTGGGTCTGCTGGGCACGTTCCTGGGGCTTGGGCTTGGGGTTCTCCTTGCACTCAATGTCGGGCCCGTGGTGTCGACGATCGAGCAGTGGCTCTCGGTGCAGGTTCTGCCAAAAGGGGTTTACTTCATTGACCATCTTCCCAGTGATTTGCACTGGCGCGATGTAATCACGATCGGTCTTACGTCATGCACGCTCGCGCTGCTTGCAACGATTTATCCGAGCCTGCGAGCGGCGTCAGTCAAGCCGGCTGAGGCGCTGAGGTCAGAGTGAGCGATCCGGTTCTACGTTGCGACAATCTGTCGCGCAGTTACCGAAGCGGCGATGTCCGTCTGACGGTGTTGAGCAACGTCAATCTGTCGGTGGCAGCAGGCGAACAAATCGCCATCGTGGGCGCATCGGGCAGTGGCAAAAGCACGCTGCTCCATCTGCTCGGGGCGCTCGATGCCCCCGATGAGGGAAGTATTCGGTGGGGCGGCCAGCTGATTTCCGACCTGTCAGCGCCCGCACAGGCCGCGTTGCGAAACCGGATGTTGGGGTTCGTCTACCAGTTTCACCATTTGCTCCCTGAATTCAGTGCACTTGAAAATGTTGCCATGCCATTGAGGGTGCGCCGCATGTCAGCGTCCCAGGCGAATCCGCTGGCTGAGTCCATGCTGAAGCGCGTGGGGTTGGCCGAGCGTGTTTCGCATCGGCCAGGTCAACTGTCCGGTGGTGAGCGTCAGCGTGTCGCGCTTGCTCGCGCACTGGTGTCCGCGCCTGCCTGTGTGCTCGCCGATGAGCCCACAGGCAATCTCGATCGCAGCACCGCGCGTCGGATGTTTGATCTCATCGCTGACCTGCGCCGCGAACTCGGTACAGCATTTGTGATCGTCACTCACGACGAGGAGCTGGCGAGCCGGGCTGACCGTGTGCTCGCACTCAACGAGGGGCGCCTGGTGGCGCGTTCGTAGGCGCGGCCGATGCTCATCGATACCCACTGCCATCTGGATGCGTCGGAGTTCGATCACGACCGTGCTGGGGTGGTGCAACAGGCCCAGCAGGCAGGGGTACGAATACTGATTATTCCGGCGGTTGAAGCAGGTAATTTCAGCGCAGTCCGGATGCTGGCGCGCGCACATCCTGGTTGTGTCTATGCGCTCGGCATCCATCCAATGTATGTCGAGCGCGCCTCCGAACTTGATCTTCAGACGTTGCGGAGCGCGCTTCGCGAGCACCGCGACGATCCTGCACTGGTCGCGGTGGGTGAAATCGGGCTGGACCACTTCGTTGCCGGGCTTGACCACGACCGCCAGAGCCACTTCTTTACGCAGCAGTTAAAACTCGCGCGCGAGTTTGATTTGCCGGTCATCCTGCACGTGCGCCACGCGCAGGATCAGGTGCTCAAGCACCTCCGACAGGCTGGTGTGCGAAGCGGCATTGCGCATGCGTTCAACGGCAGCATCCAGCAGGCTCAAGCGTTCATTCAGCAGGGATTCGCACTGGGGTTTGGCGGTGCCATGACCTTTGAGCGCGCGCTTCGTATCAGGCGGCTGGCGCGCGAGCTGCCCGATGAGGCGCTGGTGCTGGAAACCGATGCGCCAGATATCTCACCAGCATGGCTGCATCCAGCCCGCAATCAGCCTGGCGAACTGCCGAAAATTGCGCAGACGCTGGCGGCGCTGCGTAACCTACCGCCAGCCGAGGTGGCGCAGCTGACCGCTGAGAACGCCTGCCGCGTGCTTCCACGTCTGGCGGCATGGTGCGCTGATGCCAGTGCTACGGCTGGCGCGAGCACACCGCCCCCGAGCCAAACGACCTAACGCGGCTGGGTGAGGCCAGGCCCGCGACCGGCCAGTGCCGCGGGCACGATCGGGGCGATGTCAGCTCCGACAATCTTTGCCGCGAATACCGCTGCCCCGCTGCCTGCAGCAGTGGTTATTGGGTGTCTTGCGCTCCATCAACTGCCAGCCTTGCCATCTGGCTGGACCTTGGCCGTCGTTACCACGTGTTCATGCGCGCTTCTGGTGGTGCTGCGAAAACATCCCTGGGCTCGGTTCGCGCTCGTCGCGCTTCTGGCTGCCTGCTATGCCGCCTGGCAGGCTCAGGCAGCGCTGAACGCCCGCATTAGCCCGGCGCTTGAAGGTCGTGATCTGCTCATCATGGGCTATGTCGATCAGCTGCCGCTTGAGTCCACCCAGGGTGTTCGGTTCGGCTTTCGGGTCACCGGCTGTGTGGCGGACATCGTCGACTGCCCAACCGGCCTTCGGCTGAGGCTGGGCTGGTCGAGAAGCTTTACCCGCTCGGTCGCCTCAGACCATGACGCGAGCCCCGCGCTGGCGGTGGCACCGGGCGAGCGATGGCAGCTGCATGTTCGGCTTAAGCGTCCTGTAGCGCTTGTTAACCCAGGGCTGTTCGATGCGGAACTTCGCATGCTCCAGGAGGGCGTGAGTGCACAAGGCTATGTGCGAAAAGCCCGGCCTGGCGAACCGCCCAATACGCGCCTAGACGGCTGGCATGTCAGCGTGCAAACGCTGTTTGAAGCGGGGCGGGCTAGGGGGCTTGCAGCGCTGGAACGAGCCCTTGGAGGCTCGCGAGCGGATGCGGCCGGAGTGTTGATGGCGCTTTCATTTGGCGATCAGGCCGCGATTGCCAGCAGTGACTGGGAGATCTTTAATCGCACGGGGGTTGCGCACCTGATGAGCATCTCGGGGCTTCACATCACGATGCTCGCAGCTATGGCGGGTGCACTCGCGCGTTGGCTGCTGCAGCGTCCGTGGGTGGCGCGCACGGGGTTGCTTCATGTGCTGCCTGCGGTGTGGCTTCAGTGGGGGTTCGCGCTCGCGGTGGCCTTTGCCTACTCCGGTCTCGCTGGCTGGGGAATCCCCGCGCAGCGTACATGCTGGATGTTGGCTGTAGCGGGCTGGGCGCTCGTCAGCGGAAGAAGTCGCTCTGTTTTTCGAGTATTGAGTCTGGCCGCCGCGGTGGTTTGCATACTGGATCCGTGGGCACCGCTTGCTGCAGGGTTCTGGCTGTCATTTGCGGCGGTGGGGGCAATCGTGCTTCATGCCAGCGCGGTCAGAGCGGCCCCCGCTGTCGCGTCGGGTGCTGGGCAGCCACGCTTCGTTGGCGCTGCGCGTCGAACAGTCATCGAAGCCGCCAGATCTCAATGGGCGGCAACCCTGTCGCTACTGCCGCTGGGGGCGCTCTTCTTTTCAACCTTATCGCTCATCAGCCCGTTGGCCAACGCGTGGGCGGTTCCGCTTGTGTCGGGGCTCCTTACTCCCGCCGTGCTGGTTCTCAGCGCCTGCGCGTGGGTGACGCCTGCGCTTGCGCCCTGGCTCGCAGCGGTCATCTCGGCGCCAACTGGCTGGATGCTCGACGCGCTCCGACTCATGGCCAGTTGGCCTGGGGGTGCGATCGTGCTTGCGCAACCTGATCATGTGTCGCTGGCGCTTGCCGTCCTGTCGGTTGCCATGCTTCTTGCACCGAGACCCATCCCCGCACGAGCTGTCTGGATGATCGGGCTGCTGCCCCTTTTGGTCCGGGGTCCAGAGCCTGTGCCCAGTAACAGTTTCCGTCTATCGGCCATTGATGTCGGACAAGGCATGGCGGTACTGATAGAAGCCGGCGGCAAGCGGTTGCTTTACGACACCGGACCCGCCTGGGATGCGGGCGCCGATGCTGGCGGGCGAATCATCATCCCGTGGCTTAGAAGCCGCGGAATCTCGTCACTCGACGCCTTGGTGGTCTCGCACGCCGACATTGATCACTCGGGCGGTGCCGCGACGGTACTGCGTCTTGCCGGAAGTAAGCGCATTTACAGCTCAATACCCGAAGGGCACCGGTTGCTGGCCGCACTGCCTCATCATGAAGCGTGCCGCCGCGGTTATTCATGGCGGTGGGGGCAGGTGAGCTTCGAATTTCTGCATCCTGGGCCAGAGTTTCCGCCGGGAGCAGCCCGCTCGCCCACCAATGCAATCAGCTGCGTACTCAAAATCGAATCGCCCGCAGGTTCGGCACTGCTGGCGGGCGATATCGAAGCGCGGCAGGAAATCGATCTGGTGGAGCGGCTGGGCAATCGCCTGAAAAGCGACCTGTTGCTGGTCCCTCACCACGGCAGCAACACGTCCTCCACCGCGCGCTTTATTCAGGCGGTTTCGCCGTCTGTCGCCATCTTCCAGGTGGGCTACCGCAACCGCTTCCGGCATCCCACCGACAAAGTGCTGGCTCGGTACGAGTCCGCTGGGGTTCGCGTGCTGCGAACCGACCAGCATGGTGCAATCTCAATTGTTGCTGGAGGAAACAACGTCGCGCCCAGCATTCACCTCGGCCGCCAGCAGCCGGCCCGCTACTGGCGCGTTCGAACCGACGCCGAAGGCGCAGACACGCCGTGATGCACTACCCTTATTGCGCAGTCCAGCCACCATCTACCGACCATGCCGCACCACGAACCTGGTTGGCTGCGGGTGAGCACAGAAAGACGGCAAGCTCGCCCAGCTGCTCGGGCGTCACGAACTCCAGACTGGGCTGCTTTTCCCCCAGCAGTGCCAGCTTTGCCTGCTCAACGGAAATCCCCGCCTGCTGGGCCCGTGCATCAATCTGCCTCTGCACCAGCGCGGTGAGCACCCAGCCAGGGCAAATCGCATTGCAGGTAATGCCAGTTTTCGCAGTTTCCAGGGCGACCACCTTGGTCAGCCCGACAATGCCATGCTTGGCCGCCACATAAGCGGCCTTCTCAGCCGAGGCCACCAATCCATGTGCCGATGCAATATTGATAATGCGTCCCCAGTTGCGCGCGCGCATGCCGGGTATTGCACAGCGGGTGGTGTGAAAGGCCGAAGAAAGATTAAGCGCAATGACGGCATCCCAGCGTTCAACCGGAAAGTGCTCTACCGGCGCGACATGCTGGATGCCGGCGTTATTAACCAGAATATCGACGGACCCGTGGGCAGCACTGATTCGCGCCATCATCGCGTCAATTTCCGCGGGGCGCGTGAGATCGGCCGATTCGTAGTGAACCTTGATGCCCAGCGTAGTGGCCAGTTCGGCCTGCAGCTTTGCGATGTCGGCTGGGTCGCCAAAACCGTTCAGTACCAGATCAGCGCCCTGACGACCCAGCGCGCGGGCAATCCCCAGCCCAATTCCGCTCGTCGACCCGGTTACCAGTGCAAGCTTCCCATTAAGCATTCTTTTCTCCTGCAGACGGTAGAATCCGGCGCCGATTGTAAGGCACGCGAATCATGACAGAGCCCATTGAACGTCAAGTGACCTGCGTGAGCCCCGCTGGGCTGCACCGCATCAGCTACTGGGAATGGCCGCATCAAGGAGGACTTGCCGATGTGCCCGTGGTGGTTTGTGTTCACGGGCTCACCCGAAACGGCCGAGACTTTGATGCGTTGGCGAACAGGCTATCGCGACGCTATCGAGTAATTTGTCCGGACATGGCGGGACGTGGGCACTCGGACCGACTTGCGCAGTCCGCGCTGTACGCCATCCCGCAATACCTGGCGGACTGCGTCACGTTGATTGCACGACTGAACGTCGAGCGGGTAGGGTGGGTTGGCACCTCGATGGGCGGACTAATTGGCATGAGCCTCGCCGCGCTTCAACATACGCCCATCGCTACGCTGGTCCTGAACGACGTCGGCCCTGAGTTAAGCGCAGAAGGGTTGGCGCGAATCGGTGATTACGTTGGCAAGGCGCCAAGCTTCAACAGTTACCAGGATTGCGTTGCCTACACGCGCACCATCGCAGCGGGGTTTGGTCCGCACGATGACGCGGGTTGGGACATGCTCGCGCGTCACTACTGGGTGCGCGATGGCGAACGCTGGCGGGTGCACTACGACCCCCGTATCGCGGAGCCTTTTGCCAGCGCGGGCAATGTCGGGCCGCTGTCACTGTGGCCGCTGTATGACGCCATCAGCTGTCCTACCCTGGTGGTGCGGGGCGAGCAGTCCGATCTGCTGCAGGCCGCGTGCGCTCAGCAGATGACCCTGCGTGGGCCGAAAGCCCGACTACAAGAATTTCCTGGCGTGGGCCATGCCCCCAGCCTGATTCCAGCGCCGCAGATCGATGCGGTCGATGAATTTCTGAAGGAGACCCTGTCGTGAGCGATATCAAGCGAATCAACGTGGACAAGCGGCTGTCAGACGTTGCGATTCACAACGGCGTTGTCTATCTGGCAGGGCAGGTGGCGGACACCACAACGAAGGACATTCGCGGCCAAACCGCCGAGGTGCTGGCAACCATTGACCGGCTCCTCGAACAGGCTGGATCCGACAAAACCCGCTTGCTGCAAGTTCAGATTTTTCTCAGCGATATTGCGAATTTCGCCGGTATGAACGAGATCTGGGATGCCTGGGTTCCACAAGGGCATACCCCGCCGCGTGCAACCGTCGAGTCGCGGCTGGCAACGCCAGCGTATCTGGTCGAGATCAAGGTGATTGCCGCGCAGCGCTAGACACCCAGCCGATCAGCGCCAACCCACGCGGTCGATCAGTCGTGC
>CAZORB010000046.1:0-26835 GCA_964581825.1 uncultured Bordetella sp. | reverse complement strand
ATTGATCCCAATCAGATTGACTGGGCCTGGCAACAGGTATTTGGACGCACGCCTGAAGGAGGTGTGCAGTGATTGCGCGGGCTGGTTGGCTGATGTTGGGCATTTCGCTATCCGCTGGTGCACTAGCGACCCTCATGGCGTTTACCTGGATTGGAGAGCGCAGCAGCGACACAGGACGACCTGTCGTCGTGGCAAGTCGGGATATCGCCGCAGGTCAGGTGCTGGACACTACATCGCTTGAGATCGTCAAATGGCCGCGCGGCTCCGCGCCTCAAGGGGCCCTGACGGATCCGGGGGCGCTGGTGGGTCGAGTTCCCCGGACCGCTCTGGTGCGCGGCGAACCGGTGCTGTCAGCCAAGCTGACGCCAGAGGGGTCGCGCGGAGGTCTGGCTGCAGTCATCGCGCCTGGACATCGTGCGATTACCGTGCGCGTCAACGAAGTGATCGGCGTCGCGGGCTTTGCATTGCCTGGAAATTTCGTCGATGTCCTGGTCAGCGCTCAGGACGAGTCGCCCGGGGCGCAGATGGTATCCAGGATTGTTCTCGAGCGAATTCTGGTTCTGGCGATTGCGCAGGAGTCGGCGCGCGATGAAACGCGACCCAAAGTGGTCAGCGCCGTCACGCTCGAGGTGACGCCACAGCAGGCGGAGCGTCTCGATCTTGCACGCAACGTGGGTCAGCTGTCGCTCGCGCTGCGCAATCAGGTGGATCCGGTCTCAGACGCTGCCCGAGGTGTTTCGCGATCCGAGCTTTTGGGCGTTGCTAAGGCGGATCCTCCGCGGGCGCCAGCCCCCGAGTCACGATCGCTGCCATCGGCGCCTGCGCGCAGTGCGCCGAAGGCTCCGAGTCATCCTCCGCCTGTGCATGCCGCAGGTGAAGTGCAGGTTGAAGTCATTCGCGGCGTTCTCAAGTCGACCGCCACATTCCAAGATGGAGGTCGTCCGTGACCGTTAATCTGAGATCTCGCCGACAGTGGCTGTGCGCAGCGTTGGCGCTAGGGGCGCCCAGCATCTCGGCCGCACAGTCCGTCGGCGTCGAGACCGCCGCAGCGTCGCCCATTCAAAACGCCTCGCGTCGGGCGCTGCTCGCACGCACTCGCATCGGTACGCCGATCGCCCTGGTAGCGGGCAAGTCGACGCTCCTGCATCTGGACTCTGCGATTGAGCGAATTTCGGTTGGCAATCCCGCAGTGGCCGACGTGACCTTAATCAGTCCTGTTGAGCTCTATCTGCTCGGCAAGACCTTTGGTGCAACCAACCTGATCTTATGGGGTGAAGACGGCCCCGCCACCATCATCGATGTCTCGGTCAGTCTTGATACGCAGGCGCTTCGCGAGCGGCTGCGCGCGCTCTTGCCGGGAGAAACGCGTATCAACGTCGATTCTGCGGCGGACTCGGTCGTATTGAGTGGAATCGTCAGCAGTGCGATGCGTGCAGAACAGGCTGCGGCGATCGCCGACGCGTTTGTTCGCAGTGTTGGGCGCGGCCTGGTGATGCCAGTGGCCGCTGGTGATGGCCGGATGGCAGCGGGTCAGGTCGCGCAGGTGTCCTGGGCGCCGGTCGCTCCACAGGGTGCAGGAGCCGGTGAAATGTCGCTGCGTCCACGCGTCGTCAATCTGCTGCAGGTGACACAACCGCAGCAGGTGATGCTTGAGGTCAAGGTGGCGGAGGTCTCCAAGACGCTGCTCGATCAGCTGGGTGCGCGGTTCGAAGGCGCGCGGGTCAATGGCGACTGGCGCTACAGCATCCTGAGTCAGTTTCTGTCTGGCTCCGGGGGATTGCTAGGAATTCGTACACCGGGCGGCGAAGAGCTGCGAATCGATGCCGAGCGGCGCGACGGTCTGATCAAAATTCTCGCTGAACCAAATATCGTCGCGATCAGTGGTCACGAAGCGAGCTTTCTCGCGGGCGGAAAGATCTTCATACCGGTAGCGCGCGCCAACGCAGCAACGGGCGCCAACACCATCACGCTCGAGGAAAAGGAATTCGGAATCGGGCTCAAGTTCATGCCGACAGTGCTCGATGGCGGCCGAATTCATTTACGTGTCTCGCCCGAAGTCTCGGAGTTGTCGCAGACCGGTTCGCCCTTTGTCAGCGTAGGCGGCGCTACCTCGATTTTGCCCAGCTTCACGCTGCGTCGGGCACAGACCTCCGTACAACTCGCCGACGGTCAAAGCCTTGCCATCGCTGGTCTGATTCGAAGTAACGTCAATGAAAGCATCAAGCGGCTGCCCTGGTTGGGTGACATACCGCTGCTCGGCGCGTTATTTCGCAGTGCGGAGTTTCAGGCGGATCAATCCGAGTTGATGTTCGTGGTCACGCCCAGGCTGGTGGCCGCGGTTGCATCGCCGATTGCATTACCAACCGATGCCTTCACGCCTCCCAATCGAACCGAATTTTTTGGGGAAGGTCGACTGGAGGGAACGGGCCATCCGGCCTTACCAGGCCCGTCGATGCGTGATCCCGCGTCTGCCGGGGCGAGCACCGATCGTACCGGGCCCGCGCAGTGAGCCCACTATTCACGGAGTAAGTTATGCGTCGCAAACATTTGTCGGTGCTGCTGGTAGCCGCCGCGCTGGTTGGATGTGCGGGGATGGATCCAAGCGGATCGCCTGCCCCGAGCCGGACACGGGATGCCTTTGGCGATGCGGTGAGGCAGGCGCAGACGCGGCAGACAATTGACCCAGACGCTGCGCGGCGCGCGCCGGTTCACTCAGGGCTGGATGGACCCGCTGCGGTCAGTGCGTGGCGGCGTTACCAGGAAAGCTTTCAGGCGCCGCCGCCGTCGTTTGAGATTCTTGGGGTGGGCGCGGTGTCGCGTTGATTCGAGCCGGACACGCTTGACGATGCGGTTCGCGAGCAATACGCGCGGGGCTGTGTATGCCTGCGCACATCCTGGGCGGGTCATCAGGCAGCAGGGCGCGATTGCGGCGGTGTTCGCGCTGCTGCTGCCTGTGCTGGTTGGGTTGGCGGCGCTTGCCATCGACATCAGTCGCCTGCTGGTGGTTCGAGCCGAGCTGCAGTCCGCGGCCGATGCCTGCGCGCTTGCAGCGGTCGCGCAGTTACGCTCGGGATCAGTCAATTCGGGGCAGCTGGCGCGCGCCGAGGCGCACGGCCTGGCATTGAGCGATTCGCTCGCGCAGAGCACGTCGGGTGTATCGCGGCCAGCGGATTCTTTGAACCGCTTTGATTTTCAGTCGCGGCAGTTGAGCGGCTCGCGGCTGTCGGTTCGGTTCGCGGCTGGCGCCGCAGGACCGTGGTCTTCTGCATCAGCTGCCAGCGCGAATACGACTCATGTGCGCTGTGCGGCGGATGGCGGCCAGGTACCGCTCTATCTGGCTGGCGCGGTCGGCGTGAAGCAGCTCTTGCCGGTATCAGCCAGTGCGGTCGCTGCCCTGGTTCCGAGCCAGGTGAACTGTGCCTTTCCGTTGGCGATCTGCAAGGTTGGGTCAGCCAATGAAAATTCGGCCAAACCCTTTGGGCTGACTGTCGGTGAATGGCTGCGCGAGCCCTCGTCGTCGGGTAGCCGGCGATTCGGGCCGGGCAGCTTTGGCTGGGTCGATTTTGATCCCCCTCGCGGTGGGGCCGACCAATTGAAGGAGCTGATTGCCGGGAATGGCAGTTGTTCCCTGCAGACGGGTGGCCAGGTAGGAGAAAGCGGCGTGAAGAGCAGCGCCTACGATGCCTGGAACTCGAGATTTGGTCTCTACCGCAGCGGTGGACCCACACCGTCTGCCAGCCCTGGTGATTGGTCGGGGTTCGCCTTCACGAAAGACAGCTGGCCCGATCAACGTAACGCCTACTCAGGTCGTGCAACCGGTCCCGCATCCGGAACGCCCAATTTTCTGGCGAGTCGGATCAGCCATTCCCCTTATCAGGGCAACAGTGCGTCAGGGGTCAACGTGAACTTTTCGACCAACTGGTCTGCCTCGCAACGTCGCGCTCAGGGACGTGATCGACGGCTGGTCGTCGTGCCGATCGTCAACTGCGAGGTATGGAACTCTAGCGGAAGCGCCAAGCCAACGATTGAGGGCTGGGGATGTGCGTTACTGCTCAGCCCGATATCCACCACAGGCAGCAGCGGGCCAGGTCAGGTGGAGTATCTGGGGCTGGCCCGACAAGCTGGGTCGCCATGCATCAGCAGTGGCCTGCCCGGAAGCGGGAACTCGTCCGGGCCGCTTGTTCCGGTGTTGGTGGAATGATCGCGCACAACCCCGGGCGGCAGCGCGGTGCAGCGGTCATCGAGCTCGCTGCGATACTTGGACTTGTCGCGACACTTCTGATCGGCGTGATTGAACTTGCACGTGCCGCGCAGCAGTTTGCGGCGCTCAGTGCCGCAGCGCGCGCGGCAGCGCGCTTTGCTGCCGCCAGCCCGACGCCGCAGGGCGTGGCCACTGCACGGTGCCTGGCGGTATACGGCAAGGCGCTAGCGAGTTGCTCAGGCGAATCGGCGGGAGCACCGCTGTTGCCGGGCTTCTCGATGTCTCAGGTGCTGATCAGCGTACCGGTCGATCTGCGAGATGAGTCCGGCGATCTGGTGCAATCAGCAAGCCCTGGGTTATCGGCAATTCAGGCGCGTGCCGCCGACGGTTCCCCCGCAGGCACGCTTGATATCGTCACGGTGACGCTCGGTCCGCCCGGAGCGCGCTATCGCTTTGTGCCGCTGCTGCGCGGGGTGACACCATCATTCGAGTTTGCCCCGATCAGCGTCAGCATGGCCGTGAGTGGAGGCTGACATGCAGCGACCCGACACCAGGCCCTCAAGGCGGTCGCGACAATACGGCGCAGGCATCGTCGAGCTCGCATTGTCCTTACTGATCCTGGCATTCGTGTTGGTGCTGTTTGTCGATGTCGCACGGTGGCTTCATGCCTGGAGTGCTGCGGGCGAAGCAACCCGGTTGGGAGCTCGGCTTGCCTCGTTATGTGAACGAAGCAGTGATGCGCAGCAGGCTATTCGTGACCAGGTACGGGTGTGGTTACCGGACCTGTCGCGTGAGCGCGCAGCCCAGGTGGTTCGAATCGAGTATGAAAACCCCGCTGGGGTTGCATCGTCCTCGTGCGATGCCAGCAGCTGCCGACAGGTAACCGTCTGGCTTGATGGATATTCAATCAACGCGCTGGGTGGGCTGGTGCCCGGCGGCCTGTTGCCGCTGCCCCCTATGCGGTCGAGCGTGGTTCGCGAAAGCCTTCAATCCCGCACCGGTGCGTGCACTCCGAGCCGATGAGAAAATCGATGACAGCAATCTCTGTTCGTGTGGTCGGCGCTGATCCTCAGCACCTCAGTCGTATTGCCGCAGCGCTGCCAGGCGATGCGGAGTCGCTATCGTTGCGGACTATGACCGGTGGCGCGCTCGAGGCTGCCGGTGAAGTGCAGCGCGATCCTCCTGATCTGCTGGTGCTTGATGCACCGACGCTAGACGAGTCCGACCTCGCGCTGCTCGAGTCATCGCTGCTCTCCGCACCGTCCACCGCCATGGTGCTTCTGTCGCCGGATCGTTCCAGCGACTTTCTGATTCGCGCCATGCGGGCAGGCGTGCGGGAGGTGATTCCGTCGCCGCCGCCACCAAGTGAACTCAGCGCTGCGCTGGCGCGACAGCTGGAGCGTCTCGGTCTTCAGCGCCTGGGCGCCCCAGTAGGAACCGTGATTGCGCTGGTACCCGCCAAAGGCGGAAGCGGTGCCACCTTCATTGCGACTAGCCTGGCCGCTGAGCTGGCTGCGCGTGGCGCACGGACGCTTCTGATGGATTTGAATGCTCCGTTCGGGGATGCAGCGTTACACCTCGTGGAGCAGCGGCCGTCGGCCACGCTCGCCGATCTGGCGCGCCAGGTGGGGCGGCTGGATGCGACGCTGCTCGAGTCGGTCGCTGTCGAGGCGAGTGATGGGTTGTCGCTGCTTGCTGCGCCGGACTCCATCGATTCATTTGCGCAGGTGGGGGCCGATGCTTTCGAACGAATCCTCGCGCTGGCACGTGCACGCTTTCGGTTTGTCCTGCTGGATCTTGGCCGATCGCTGGATCCGGTAACCGTTCGAGGCCTGGATCGCGCCGACCGCATCATGCTGATCGCCCAGCCCTCGCTTCCGTATCTGCACGCCGCGCGCCGTGTGCTCGACCTGTTTGATGGTTTGGGCTATGGGTCGGACAGGGTGTACCTGGTGCTGAATCGGTTTGAGCGCGGTATCGAACCTTCAGCCGATGAGGCCTCCAGAATGCTGGGGGTCAAGGTCTCCGAGTTGATTCCCAACAGTTATCGCGCGGTCGGGCGTGCCATCAATAACGGGCAGCCGATTCGAGTGAGCGCGCCCCGGGATCCGGTAGCCAAGGCGCTCGCGGCACTGGCTGACCGGCTGCTGGCACAGCAGCGTCCAGGCCGAGGTGATTCGACCGAGCCCGACACCAACAAGCCCGCGCGCCACTAATGGCTGTTCAATCCCCTTTGCCAGGAGACATGATGTCGATCCGTGATCGCTTAGTCGAATCGCCGCGTTTGCGGGCGATGCCATCACTAACCTCTCGCGCTGACCCGGTACCCGGGGCCCAGCCGCCAGTGCCTGACTCCAGTCCTTCGTACCGTAGTTTGAAGGCCCGTGTGCACCGGGAACTGCTTGATCGCGTTGATACCCGGCAGTTCTCGGCACCGGACTCCGAGCGACTGCAGGACGAATTGCGCGGGCAGATCGAGCAGATTCTGTCCGAATACGGCGCTCAGCTGAATGCGGCCGAGAGGCGGCAGATTGTGATCGACATTCGCAATGAGATCACCGGTCTTGGGCCGCTCGAGCCGCTGCTCGCGGACCCCACGATTTCCGACATTCTGGTCAACTCCTCTTCGCTGGTATTTGTTGAGCGGGGCGGTCTCCTTGAGCGGTCGTCGGTGAGCTTTGATGATGACCAACACCTGCTCACGCTGATCGACCGGATCGTGTCGCGGATGGGGCGGCGCATTGATGAGTCCAGTCCGATGGTTGATGCAAGGCTGGCGGATGGCTCACGCGTGAACGCGATTATTCCGCCGCTTGCAATCGATGGACCATGTCTGTCGATCAGGCGTTTCAGCGTCGTGCCGCTCAGGATGGACGATCTGGTGGCACGTGGCGCGATGCCCGGACCGATGGCTGACTTGCTGGCCGGCATGGTGCGTGCGCGCCTCAATATTCTTGTATCGGGCGGTACCGGCGCTGGCAAAACCACGCTGCTCAACGTGCTCTCGTCATTTATTCCAGACGATGAGCGAGTGATTACGATTGAAGATGCGGCAGAACTTCAACTCCAGCAGCCTCACGTGGTCCGACTGGAAACCCGTCCGCCCAATATCGAGGGGCGCGGCGAAGTGTCGCAGCGTTCGCTGGTTCGTAACAGTCTGCGCATGCGCCCTGATCGCATTATTTTGGGCGAGGTGCGGGGCGGTGAAGCCTTCGACATGCTGCAGGCGATGAATACTGGCCATGAGGGGTCCCTCGCGACGGTTCATGCGAACGCGCCGCGCGATGCGTTGATGCGGCTTGAGAACATGGTTGGCATGGCGGAGCTGTCGCTGTCGCCAAGGTCAATCCGACAGCAGATCGCCTCAGCGATCGATGCGGTGGTGCAGCTTTCCCGGCTCTCCGATGGCAGCCGCCGTATCACCGCGCTTACCGAGGTCACTGGGATGGAGGCCGAGACCATCACCATGCAGGACATTTTCGTATTTCGCCAGACCGGCGTGGACGGTCACGGAAAAGTCACCGGGGCTTTTCATTCCACAGGCGTTCGACCCCGCTTCGCAGAGCGACTCGCTGCGCGCTCGATCGCGCTGCCTGAAGGCTGCTTCGATCCGCGTTGTGTGTGGCCTATCCAGGAACCCCAGCGATGAGCGCGGCGTCGGCTGAGTCGTGGGTGCCTTTGCTGGTGCTTGTATTCGTTGCGGTGAGCCTACTCCTGCACGGTGCCTGGCTGATCTGGGACCAGACCGTACGCAAGTCGCGCGGGCTTTCAATGCGATGGCAACGGTTTCATCCGCGGGCAGGCTCCGACGCAGACGCGATGCGTGCGGGGCGGAACGGCCCAGGTGCCGCACGGGCCCGCGGCGGCGCCTGGAGGGCTCGAGCGGTGTCACTTGATTGGCTTGACCGGCCGCTGCGCGATGCGAACATTCGCTGGCGCGCGTCGCAGGTCTTGATGGTGGTGATGGCGACCGGCGCCGCTTTGGCTGCTGTCGCACTGTTGCTCGGCTTACCTGCTGCACTGGTGCTGCCCGCCTGGCTTGTACTGGGGGCGATACCCTGGATCCATGCAGCCCGCATCACGCGCCGCCGCGTCGCACAGATTCAGGAGCAACTGGGCGATGCGGTTGATTTGATCGCCCGCGCGCTGCGCGCGGGTCATGCCCTGGCGTCGGCGCTGCGGATGGTTGCCGATCAGGCGCCAGCGCCAATCTCTCAAGAGTTTGCAACCGTCTGCGAGCAGATCGGGTTCGGTGTTCCCGCTGATGAAGCACTGCGCGAGATGGCTACGCGCAGCCGTTCGGAGGACCTTCGCTATTTCGTGATTGCAGTATTGCTGCAACGGGAAACCGGCGGAAACCTTGCTGAGCTGCTCGACAACATCGCTGCACTGGTTCGCCAACGGCAGCAATTGCGTCAAAGTGTCCGCGCGCTATCGGCAGAAGGGCGGCTGTCTGCCTGGATTTTGAGCATCCTTCCGTTCGCACTGGCCGGCGCGATCGCAGTGATCAACCCTGAGCTGCTGTCGCTCCTTTGGACTGACCCCGCAGGCCGTGCCATGAGCGCCAGTGCACTGCTGATGATGGTAACCGGCATTCTGGTGATGCGCCGGCTGATTCGCGTTCGCGCATGATCGACACCGGAGGCCGCCATGTCCCTGATGCTTTGGATGCTGACCCTATTATTCATCGGTACCACGCTCACTGCCTGGCTGCTTGCGTCCTCCGTTGAACGGCGCCTGGGGCTTCGTCGCCGCTTCCGAGCATTGAGCGGCGGGTCCCAGGTGCGGAGCACAACTGGTTCGCCTGGAGAGTCGGACAGCGCCCGTTGGATCGAATCCATGGGGCGCTACGCTGACCCGCTCGCTTCGTTATCGATGCCGGAAAGCGGGGAAGAGGTATCGGCGTTACGGCGCCGGCTCCTCCATGCCGGCTGGCGGGCACCCGCGGCCTTGAAGGCGTTTGTTGCGGCGCGCACGATGCTGGCCCTGGGGCTTCCGGGTCTTTGCTGGCTCGCCATGCAGGTTGCGCCGGGCGCTGCGCCGTCGATGGTTGTACAGGCGCTGGCTGTGCTTGCCGCCGCAGCCTTGGGGTATCTCGCGCCGGGGGTGTGGCTCACGCTACGCATCGATCGCCGGCAGCGTGCGATCTTCGAAGCCTTTCCGGACGCGCTCGACCTGATGCTGGTCTGCGTCGAGTCGGGGTTGGGGCTTGATCTGGCGATCCAGCGCGTCGCGACCGAAATTCGGCTGCGCTGCCCCGCGCTGTCTGACGAACTGGAGCTGGTCTGTTCCGACGTCAGGGCGGGGTCGACGCGGGAGCGCGCGATGCAACGCCTGTCCGAGCGAATTGGGCTCGATGAAATCGCCGGTTTTTCTGCGATGTTGACGCAGGCCGACCGCTTTGGCACGAGTATCGGTGACGCGCTGCGGGTTCAGGCTGATGCGCTTCGAACGACCCGTCGGCTTCGCGCCCAGGAGGCAGCCGCCAAAGTGCCGGTCAAGTTAATGCTGCCACTGGTGTTTTGCATCTTCCCCGCGATGTTTACCGTGCTGCTGGGGCCGGCTGCGATTCGAATATGGCGGGTACTCGTCCCCGCGCTGCAGTCGGCGAGTTAAGCGGCCTGAGAGCGTGGCACAATCGCGCCCGCTGCCCTCAACCGTCTTTTCACGCACGCTCCCCTGATGTCATCTACGCTTTCCGATGCCGCGCAGGCACGTATTCTGCGCACGCTTTGTAATGAAATTTCTGCGAAACCAGTCCAGGTCGACGCTGCGGTGGCGCTCCTGGACGAGGGCGCGACGGTTCCGTTTATCGCGCGATACCGTAAGGAAGCCACTGGTGGCCTTGATGACGGGCAGTTGCGCACGCTCGAAGAGCGTCTCGGTGCGCTACGCGAGCTCGAGGAGCGCCGCGCTACCGTTCTAGAAAGCATCGCGTCCCAGGGGCGGCTGACCCCGGAACTCGCTGCCCTGATCGATGCCGCTGAAACCCGAAGCCGCCTGGAAGACTTGTATCTGCCATACCGACCGAAGCGCAGAACGCGGGCGGATATTGCCCGAGAGTGTGGCCTTGAGCCGCTGGCTGATCTACTGCTGGCCGACCCTGAGCGGGTCCCCGCCGAGGAGGCGCAACGCTTCATCCGGCCGCCGGACGCCTCGGGCGAGCACGGTGTGGCCGATATCAAGGCGGCGCTGGAGGGCGCGAGGGACATCCTGTCCGAGCGGTTTGCCGAGCGACCCGAGGTGCTCGGCACGCTGCAGGATTGGCTTTGGGAACGCGGTTGGCTCGCATCAAAAGTGTTTGAGGATAAGCGTACTGAGGGTGAGAATTTTCGCGACTACTTCGACCACGCCGAGCCCATTGCAACCGTACCGTCGCACCGCGCGCTCGCGCTGTTCCGAGGTCGACAACAGGGCGTACTGTCGTTGCGACTGGGGCTTGATCCATCGCTCGAATCGCTGACACCGCATCCTGCGGTCGTACGGCTGGCTGGCCTGACCGGCCTGGCCGCCTCGATCGGCGGCACGCGCGCGGCTGACAGCTGGTTGGCTGAGGTGGTGCGCTGGTGCTGGCGGGTCAAGCTGCTACCCCACTTCGAAACCAGCCTGTTTGGTCGAATTCGCGAAGCCGCTGAAGCCGAGGCTATCCGGGTGTTTGGCGCCAATCTCAAGGATCTGCTGCTGGCTGCACCCGCAGGCGCACGTTCGGTTATCGGCCTCGATCCGGGGCTTCGTACCGGCGTGAAGGTGGCGGTTGTTGATGCAACCGGTCGGGTGGTTGATACCGCCACCATCTATCCGCATGAGCCCAGACGCGATTGGGATGGCTCGCTTGCCGTGCTCGCCGCGTTGGCATCGCGCCATCGTTGCGAGCTGGTTGCGATCGGTAACGGGACCGCCTCGCGCGAGACGGATCGCCTGGCGACAGATCTGCTTCGTCAATGCCCTGAGTTGAGACTGCGCAAAGTGATGGTGAGCGAGGCGGGCGCGTCAGTGTATTCGGCCAGCGAGCTCGCAGCCCGCGAAATGCCTGACCTCGACGTGACGCTGCGGGGGGCGGTATCGATTGCACGGCGTCTACAGGACCCGCTTGCGGAGCTGGTCAAGATCGACCCGAAGTCGATTGGTGTCGGTCAATACCAGCATGATGTGAACCAGCGTGCGCTGGCGAGGGCGCTCGACTCAGTGGTTGAGGATTGCGTGAACTCCGTCGGTGTTGATCTCAACACGGCCTCGGTCCCGCTGCTGTCTCGTGTTTCGGGGCTGACCGCAAACGTCGCGCAGCGCATTGTTGATCAGCGCAATGCAAAAGGCCCCTTTGCAAATCGCGAGGCTTTAAAAGAGGTGCCGTGGTTGGGTGAGCGGGCTTTCGAGCAGGCGGCAGGCTTTCTCAGAATTCGCGATGGCGATAACCCGCTTGACGGATCAGCCGTTCATCCGGAGGCCTACCCGGTCGTCGAGCGCATTCTTGCCAGACTCGCCCGATCGGCACGCGAGGTAATCGGTCAGCGCGACCTGCTTCGCCGGGTCACGCCTTCAGAATTCACCGATCAGCGCTTCGGTGAACCGACTGTGCGCGACATTCTGGCCGAGCTTGAAAAGCCAGGCCGAGACCCCCGTGGCGAGTTCGTGACGGCCAATTTCAAGGAAGGCGTTGAATCGATCGCCGACCTGAAACCAGGCATGAGGCTGCAGGGGGTCGTGACCAACGTGGCGAATTTCGGCGCATTCGTCGATATCGGCGTGCATCAGGATGGACTGGTGCATGTATCGCAGCTGTCCGATCGATTTGTTCGTGACCCGCGTGAAGCGGTAAAAGCCGGGCAGGTTGTCAGCGTCACCGTGGTGGAGGTCGACGCCGCGCGCAAGCGCATTGCACTGTCGATGAAGAGTAAGCCAACGCTTGCCTCTCGGTCGGGTGATGAGCGCGCCTCGTCAAGTGGGCCGTCAAAGCCTGCGACTTCGGGAGCAGGGCGCCCGCCAGGCTCCTCTGGCAATGGCCCTTCGCGCCCGTCTTCGGGCGGTGCCGGAAGGCAGCCGGCGGCCGCTTCCGAGCCAACAGCGCTCGGTGCCGCGCTTTCTCGACTGATCTCCCGTTGATGCTTGCAACGAAGGTTCGTAGCGGAGACCTCTTATGCACGATCTCGTGATTCGTGGCGCGCTGCTCGTAGACGGCAGCGGCGCCGAACCTTACAAAGCAGATGTGGCAGTGTCGGGCGGACGCATCGCTTCGATTGAGGCCCCGGGTGCGAGGCTTGCGGCGCGCGAAACCGTGGACGCCGACGGACTCGCGCTGATGCCCGGCATCATCGATAACCACACGCACTACGATGCGCAGGTCACCTGGGATCCCTGGTGTTCACCGTCGCCCCAACTGGGCGTGACCACGGCCGTGATCGGAAACTGTGGCTTCACGATTGCGCCGTGCCGCCCGGGTGATCGCGACCGCATCATGCGTAACCTCACTCAGGTGGAGGGGATGTCACTTGAGGTGCTGCAATCGGGCATCGACTGGCAGTTCGAATCGGTGCCTGACTACCTCGCGTTTATTGAGCGTCGTGGAACCGTCCCGAATATCGCGGCATTCGTCGGGCATTCGTCGCTGAGAACCTTCGTCATGGGCGATGACGCCTCGCGTCGACCAGCTACTGCGCCTGAAATTGCGCAGATGCGAAGCCTGCTCGCGGAGGGCCTGCGCGCCGGTGCGATCGGATTCGCTACTTCCACCTCGCCGGCGCATAACGGAGAAGCTGGGGTGCCGATGCCCTCACGCCTGGCCGATGATGGCGAACTGCGCGAGTTGGTCGCATCGCTTTCTGAAGCGCCTGGATCCGTGTTCATGCTGACCAAGGGTGGCCACACACGAATTGATTTTCTGGAAGATCTGGCTGCACAGAGCGGTGGGCCGGTGATTGTTGCCGCGCTGCTGCATAACAGCACCAACCCAGGCGCGGTGTTCGCGGATCTCGACGCCATTGAAGCGGCTCGGAGCCGTGGCCGTCGGATGGCGGGCGCCGTGTCGGCCTGTCCGCTCACCAATGATTTCACCCTGCACTCGCCGTATCCGGTCGAAGGCCTTCAATCCTGGAAGCCGCTGTTACCGTTGAAGGGTGAAGCCTTTGTTCAGGCATTGAAGTCACGTGAGCGGCGTGACGCGATTCGCGCCGAACTCGCGCAACCTGCGGTGTTCAGGCTGTTCAACGGCGAGTGGGACAAGGTTCAGGTGGTCGAAACTCGGCGCCCGAGCCACCGACACTTCGAGCATCGCAGCATTGCTGAACTGGCGGGCGAGGCGGGCGTTGATCCGCTTGATTTCATGCTCGATCTGGCTATCGAGGAAGGGCTCGATACCGTATTCTCGGCCGTTCTTCTGAACTCCGACGAACAGGCGGTTGCACAATTACTGCGCCACCCGGCAAGCCTGGTGTCGCTATCCGACGCGGGCGCCCATCTAACGTTTTTCAACGATGCCGGCTTTGGGCTTCATCTGCTGGGCCACTGGGTTCGCGAGCGCGGCGTGTTGAGCCTTGCCGAAGCGGTTCGAAAGCTCACGGCAGAGCCCGCGACCGTGTTTGGACTTGTTGACCGGGGGATGATCCGACCGGGAGCCTGGGCCGATCTGATGCTGTTCGACCCATCGACGGTGGCGCGCGGTGGCAAGACACGAGTCAACGATCTTCCCGCAGGTGGCGCGCGGCTGATGACGCCGCCAGTCGGGCTCCACGGTGTGTGGGTCAACGGCCAGCGTGTGATTGAGCGCAATGGACAGCCCGTTTCGATGCCTTCCACTGATCGTTGGCCGGGCCAGCTGTTGCGAAGTCGCTAAGCGGGTCTCGGCTTCGCCCGGTTTTGTGGTCTACTACTTGAATCCTTCTCCTATCTCCAACCTCACTCTGGCGACGCGATGAAATACCGTTTCCCAATCGTCATCATCGACGAAGACTGGAAGGCCGAATCCGCAAGCGGCCTGGGCATCCGTGCGCTCGCTAAGGCGATCGAGGATCAAGGCTACGAAGTGGTGGGCGGCTTTACCTACGTGGATGTCACGATGGTGGCCAACCAGGCAGCCCGCGCCTCGGCCTTTGTGGTTTCAATCGATGACGAAGAAATCAACGAAGACGGGGCCGAAAGCAAAGCGGTTCAGGAGCTTCGGCAGTTCATCATCGAAACGCGCCGCCGCAACGTTCACATTCCCGTGTTCCTGTTTGGCGAGACCCGCACGTCTCAGCACATTCCGAACGACATCCTGAAGGAGCTTCACGGCTTCATTCACATGTTCGAGGACACGCCCGAGTTCGTTGCCCGCTACATCATTCGCGAGGCCAACAACTATCTGTCGTCACTCGCGCCTCCTTTCTTCAAAGCGCTGGTCAACTACGCGCACGATGGGTCCTACTCCTGGCACTGCCCAGGCCACTCGGGAGGCGTTGCTTTCCTGAAAAGCCCTGTCGGCCAGATGTTTCATCAGTTCTTTGGCGAGAACATGCTGCGCGCGGATGTCTGTAACGCGGTAGACGAACTCGGCCAGCTGCTCGACCATACCGGGCCCGTTGCCGCCTCCGAGCGCAACGCAGCGCGAATCTTTAATGCCGACCATCTGTTTTTCGTTACCAACGGCACCAGTACCTCAAACAAGGTGGTGTGGCATTCCACCGTGGGCACTGACGACGTGGTGCTGGTCGACCGCAACTGTCATAAGTCGATCCTGCACGCGATCATCATGACGGGCACCGTACCAATTTTTCTTCAGCCCACGCGCAATCATCTGGGCATCATTGGCCCCATTCCGCTCGAAGAATTCGATCCGGCCAGCATCCAGAAAAAGATTGATGCCAATCCGCTGATTCGCGACAAGAGCCGCCAGCCGCGGGTCATGACGATTACGCAGTCCACCTATGACGGCGTCATGTACAACGTTGAAACCATCAAGAAGTCGCTGGGCAGCTACATCGAAAACCTGCACTTCGATGAGGCATGGCTGCCGCATGCGGCCTTTCATCCCTTCTATCACGAGTTTCACGCCATCGGCACCAATCGGCCGCGCTGCGCGGATTCCATGGTGTTCTCTACGCAATCCACACACAAGCTGCTGGCGGGCCTCTCGCAGGCGTCGCAGATCCTGGTGCAAGACTCCGAATCTCGTAAGCTCGACCAATATCGGTTCAACGAAGCCTATCTGATGCACACCTCGACCAGTCCGCAGTACGCGATCATCGCGTCGTGCGACGTGGCGGCGGCAATGATGGAGCCGCCGGGTGGCACGGCGTTGGTTGAAGAGTCGATCTTCGAGTCGCTGGAGTTTCGGCGTGCAATGCGTAAGGTCGACGCCGAATTTGGTCAAGACTGGTGGTTCACCGTGTGGGGGCCCAAAGATCTGGCTGAGCGCGGTATTGGTCGCCGTGAAGATTGGTTCCTGCGTTCAAGCGACCGCTGGCACGGCTTCGGCAAGCTGGTCACCAATTTCACGATGCTCGACCCGATCAAGGCCACCATTGTTACGCCCGGGCTCGATATCAACGGCCGCTTTGCGCAGTGGGGAATCCCCGCGGCCATCGTCACCAAGTACCTCACCGAGCATGGTGTTGTCGTAGAGAAAACCGGCCTCTATTCGTTCTTCGTGATGTTCACCATCGGCATCACCAAAGGCCGCTGGAACTCGCTGGTCACCGAACTGCAACAGTTCAAAACCGACTACGACGCCAATCAGCCGCTGTGGCGGGTCATGCCCGAGTTTGTGCAAAGCCATCCTGAGTATGAGCGGGTGGGGCTGCGCGACCTGGCTCAACAGATCCACGAAGAGTACAAGCGCCACGACGTGGCGCGCGTGACCACCGAGATGTATCTGTCCACCATGGAACCGGCCATGAAGCCGTCCGACGCGTTCGAGTGTCTTGCGCATCGCAAGGTCGATCGGGTTCCCATCGATGAACTCGAAGGTCGGATCACCACGATGCTGGTCACGCCTTACCCGCCGGGTATTCCGCTGCTGATTCCGGGCGAGCGCTTCAATCGCTCAATCGTTGAGTATCTGAAGTTCGCACGCTCTTTCAACGCGCGCTTCCCTGGGTTCGATACCGACGTGCACGGCCTGCTGGTCGAAAAGCGCGACGGTGTTGATCAGTACTTCGTGGATTGCGTGAAGGTCTGATCAGACGTCAACAGACCGGGTGGCAACCGGTCTGGGATCATGAACCAGCCGGGTGCGCGCCACCCGGTCGTATAGGCTCTGGTGGTCGCGGTCAATCAGGCACCATAACCAGGGTAGCGGCAGGGCCAGAAAGAACCAGCCCGACCCATGCGTACCGGCGCCCAGAACCGCAATGGGCATTGCCAGCGCAGCAGCGAATCGAAGCAGCGCACGCGCCAACGACAGCGGCTGATCATCGGTGGTCAGCACACGCACGCCGATGGTTTTCATGGGTAGCGAGTGCCGCCCGCGGCTCCAGAAAAACACGAAATAGCCTGCGAGAACCAGTGTGGTGAAGGTCTGGAATGCGGTGCGCAGTGGCCCCGGTTCACCGCGAAACTGAGTGACGGCTGAGAACGCGTAATCGGCAAACCAGATGACGCCGAACAGGATGATGCTCTCGTACGTGATCGCCATCATTCGGCGCCACGGTGTGGCCGCGGCGAATCGCTGAGCGGGCTCTGCCCGAGTGCGTGAGTCGAGTGTTTCCATGAGACGCGAGATTATGCTGCTAAACTCGCGGTTTGCCTTGTAAAACTCTTGTCCCGAGTACGCTCAAGAGGCGTGCGACGGACAGTCAATCAACCCCCTGGGTCCTGTTGCGAGGTCTGTGTCGCTGTGGCGCGAATGCTCCATGGTGGTACCGGCGGGCGGGCTCCCCAGGCCTTGAAGGGACTGACTTTATGGAACTCTCCGGCGCGGAAATCGTCGTCCGCTGCCTGCAGGCCGAAGGCGTCAAGCACATCTTCGGATATCCCGGCGGCGCAGTGCTCTACATCTACGACGAAATCTACAAACAAACCAGCTTCGAACACATTCTGGTCAGGCACGAGCAGGCCGCCGTGCATGCTGCCGATGCTTACTCGCGTTCCACCCAGCAGGTGGGCGTATGCATCGTCACCAGCGGCCCCGGCGTGACCAACGCCGTTACCGGAATCGCCACCGCCTACATGGACTCGATTCCCATGGTGGTCATTTCGGGACAGGTGCCCACGCACGCCATCGGCGAAGACGCCTTCCAGGAGTGCGACACCGTTGGCATTACCCGGCCGTGCGTCAAGCACAACTTCCTGGTCAAAGACGTCAAAGATCTGGCTTCGACCATGAAGAAGGCTTTTCATATCGCGCGTACGGGCCGGCCTGGCCCGGTGCTGGTCGATATCCCCAAAGACGTGACCCGCAACAAGTGCCGGTTTGAGTATCCCGAGTCGGTTCCCATGCGCTCTTACAACCCGGTGGTAAAAGGCCATCAGGGTCAAATTCGTAAGGCGTTGTCGCTGCTGCTGTCGGCGGAGCGGCCCATGGTGTACACGGGCGGCGGCATCATTCTGGGTGACGCATCGCCTGAACTGAATCGGTTTGTCGATCTGCTGGGTTTCCCCATCACCAACACCCTGATGGGCTTGGGCGGGTACCGGGCGAGCGACCGCAAGTTCGTAGGCATGCCCGGTATGCATGGCACCTACGAAGCCAACATGGCCATGCAGCACTGCGACGTCCTGATCGCCATTGGCGCGCGTTTCGATGATCGTGTCATTGGCAACCCAAAGCATTTTGCGCAGAACCCGCGCAAAATCGTCCACGTTGATATCGACCCGTCGTCAATCTCCAAGCGCGTCAAGGTCGACGTTCCCATTGTCGGTGATGTGCGCGAAACCCTGGTTGATCTCATCGGATTAATCGAGCAGTCCTTTGCGGCGGGGCAGTCGGTCAACCAGAAGGCGCTGGCCGCCTGGTGGAAGCAGATCGAGGAATGGCGAAGCCGCGATTGCCTGTCCTACGATAAAAGTACCGACACCATCAAACCCCAGTTCGTCGTAGAAAAGCTCTGGGAGGTTACGGGTGGCGATGCGTTCATCACGTCCGATGTCGGTCAGCACCAGATGTTCGCTGCGCAGTTTTATCGCTTCGACAAGCCGCGTCGCTGGCTGAATTCGGGCGGGCTGGGAACGATGGGTGTTGGGCTTCCTTACGCCATGGGAACGCTACTCGCTCACCCGGGGTCGCAGGTGGCCTGCGTCACGGGCGAGGGTTCCATTCAGATGTGCATTCAGGAACTCTCAACCTGTAAGCAATACAACCTGCCGGTAAAAATCGTCAATCTCAACAATCGCTACCTCGGCATGGTTCGTCAGTGGCAGGAGATCGAGTACGGCAGTCGCTACTCCGAGTCGTATATGGACGCGTTGCCCGATTTCGTAGCGCTCGCCGAAGCCTACGGTCATGTTGGTATTCGCGTCGAACGGCCCGAAGACGTTGAGCCTGCGCTTCGCGATGCGTTCGGAAAATACAAAGACCGGCTCGTGTTCCTGGACTTCATCACCGATCGCACCGAGAACGTCTGGCCGATGGTGCAGGGCGGCAAAGGCCTGACCGAGATGCTGCTCGGTTCTGAAGATCTTTGATGGAGAGCCCAACCATGCGACACATCATCTCCGTCCTGATCGAAAACGAGGCTGGCGCGCTATCGCGCGTTGTGGGCCTGTTCTCGGCACGTGGCTACAACATCGAAACGCTCACGGTGGCGCCCACCGAAGATCACTCGCTGTCGCGCATGACCATTGTCACAGGCGGCTCCGACGACGTTCTTGAGCAGATCACCAAGCAACTCAATCGCCTGATTGACGTGGTAAAGGTGGTTGATCTCATTGAAACGCCGTACATCGAGCGCGAGTTGATGTTGATCAAGCTGCGTGCGGTGGGCAAAGAGCGCGAAGAACTGAAGCGCATGGCCGACATTTTTCGCGGCCGAATCATCGACGTCACCGACAAAACCTACACCATTGAGCTCACTGGCGACAGCGCAAAGCTCGATGCATTCATTGATGCGGTCGATCGCGGTTCAATCCTCGAAACCGTCCGCACTGGCTCGTCGGGTATCGCTCGCGGCGAGCGTGTTTTAAAGGTCTGACCCCGGCCGGCGTGCGCCGGTCTCCCGCTATTTTCCAAGGAGAAACAGATGAAGGTGTTCTACGACAAGGATTGCGATCTCAAGCTGATCAAAGGCCGCAAGGTGGCGATCATCGGCTACGGTTCGCAGGGACATGCGCATGCGCAAAACCTGAACGACTCGGGCGTCAAGGTCACCGTCGGTGTGCGCAAGGGCGGTCCGTCGTGGGACAAGGTCAAGAAAGCCAAGCTGAACGTGGCAGAGGTCGCTGACGCCGTGAAGGGCGCCGATTTCGTCATGATGCTCATGCCTGACGAGCACATTGCTGCGGTTTACGCCAAAGATGTGGAGCCCAACCTTAAAAAAGGCGCCACCTTGGCGTTCGCCCACGGCTTCAATATTCATTACGGCCAGGTCATGCCCCGCGCTGACATTGATGTCGTCATGGTTGCACCCAAGGCCCCTGGCCATACCGTTCGCTCCACCTACGCAGCAGGCGGTGGCGTTCCGATGCTGGTTGCGGTTCACCAAGACCAGAGCAAGCGCGCGCGTGACGTTGCACTGTCCTACGCCTGCGCCATCGGCGGTGGCCGTGCGGGCATCATCGAGACCAACTTCCGCGAAGAAACCGAAACCGATCTGTTCGGCGAGCAGACCGTGCTGTGCGGCGGCGCTGTCGAACTGATCAAGGCCAGCTTTGATACGCTGGTCGAAGCGGGTTATGCGCCCGAGATGGCCTACTTCGAGTGCCTGCACGAACTCAAGCTGATCGTCGACCTGATCTATGAAGGCGGCATCGCCAACATGAACTACTCGATCTCCAACAACGCCGAGTTCGGCGAGTACGTCACGGGGCCCAAGGTTATCGGGCCTGAGGCGCGTGCTGCCATGAAAGAGGCGCTCGCCCGGATTCAAACCGGCGAATACGCGAAAGAATTCATCCTTGAGAACAAGGCGGGCGCGCCAACCCTGCTGTCACGTCGTCGCCTGATGGCTGAGCACCCCATCGAGGTCGTCGGTGAGAAGCTGCGCGCCATGATGCCCTGGATCAAGGCGAACAAGCTGGTCGACCGTTCGCGCAACTAAGGCGTTTCCCGCCTTACACAACGGCCGCCCTCCGGCGGCCGTTTGTTTTCCTGGTGGCGGGCGGCCGTCTATACTGTTCTGATGAATGCCCAGGATGAGCCATGTCTGACCTGAAGCGGGAAGGCCTCGCGCCTCAGCGTTCGCGGCGAATTTATCTTCTGCCCAACGCGCTCACGACCGCCTCGCTGTTCGCTGGGTTTTACGCGATCGTGCAGGCCATGAATCAGCACTTCGAACAGGCGGCGGTTGCCGTGTTTGTGTCCATGGTGCTGGATGGACTTGACGGTCGCGTAGCGCGCCTTACCAACACGCAGAGCGCCTTTGGCGAGCAGTACGACAGCCTGTCCGATATGGTGGCGTTCGGCGTCGCACCGGCGGTCATGGTCTATGAGTGGTCGCTGCGCGGTTTGGGCAAGTGGGGCTGGATCGCAGCCTTCATTTATGTGGCGGGCGCAGCCTTACGTCTGGCGCGTTTCAACACCAATATCGGCGTGGTTGATCGGCGATTTTTCCAAGGGCTGCCCAGCCCAGCTTCCGCAGCGCTGGTGGCAGGGCTTATCTGGGTCGTGACAGACCTGCGAGAAACCAAATGGATCACGGCTACTGGCCCTGATCTGGCCTGGCTTGCCTGGACCATTACGGTGTATGCGGGCATCACCATGGTGTCCAACGCGCCGTTTTACAGCTTCAAGACGTTTAACGTTCGCAAGAGCGTACCGTTCATGTTCGTGCTTGCGCTGGTGTTGGTGTTCGCGCTGGTATCGTCAGATCCGCCGCTCGTGTTGTTCACGCTATTTCTGGTGTACGGCATCTCGGGATACGCCCTCTGGTTGTGGCGTTGGACGCGGCGTGATTCCAATTCGTCGCCTCCGCCCCCGTCTGCCGGTACGGCGTAGCGCAGGGCTCGTTCAGGCCAGAGGCGGCCACCGCCATGACCGCCTGCTAGAATGGCGGGTTTCCTTTTTGACACCTCGCGTTTCTGCGCACAGCCCATCTCATGTCGCTTCGCCCGCTCGTTATTGGCAACTGGAAGATGAACGGAACGCCTGCCGGCGCGGCAGCGCTTGGCTCGCAAATCGCCGCAGCGCTCCAGGGCCTCTCCGCTCAGGTCGAGGTTGCATTGTGTCCGCCGCACCCGTTGCTTGCTCTACTTGCTTCGGATCGGGCTGCAGGCGGGGTTGAGCTGGGCGCGCAAGACGTCAGTCTTTACCCGGACGGAGCGTATACCGGCGAGGTGTCTGCACGCCTGTTGGCCGATCTCGGTTGTCGCTGGGTCATCGTTGGACACTCCGAGCGTCGAAGCCTGTGTGGTGAAACCAGCGAGACAGTTGCCAAGAAGGCAATGGTTGCCCTGAAAGCAGGATTACAGCCGGTCGTCTGTGTAGGAGAGTCGCTTGAAGACCGTGAGTCTCATGCGACCGAGGCGGTCATCGCCGCACAGCTCGAACCTCTGGGCGAGTTGCTATCGACTGCGGGCTCGAACGCTGTGATCGCCTATGAGCCTGTCTGGGCGATCGGAACGGGGCGTACCGCCTCACCCGAGCAGGCCGGCGAGGTTCACGCATTCATCCGCGCGCAGCTCGCTGTGCGCGGTGTTAACACGTCTGCGCTGCGCATTCTGTACGGTGGCAGTGTCAAGCCCGACAATGCCGCGAGTCTGTTTGCGGTACCCGGTATCGATGGTGGTCTGATTGGCGGAGCATCGCTGAAAGCTGCCGATTTTGTTGCGATCTGTGTGGCCGCTGCTGCGGCCCGCGCGTCTTCTTAAGGAGTTCCATTCATGCCCGCCTGGCTTGCCACGCTGCTTACCATCGTTCAGGTTGTCGCCGCGCTTGGCGTTATCGTGCTTGTGCTGATCCAGCACGGCAAAGGCGCTGATATGGGGGCCGCGTTCGGTTCGGGCTCCTCTGGCAGTCTGTTTGGCGCAACCGGATCCGCCAACTTTCTCAGCCGCGCTACAGCAATGCTTGCAGCGGTTTTCTTCGTTGCAACGCTGGGGCTTGCCTTCGCGGGGCATCAGAAGCCGCAGGCTGCTAAATCGATCATGGACGGTGCCAAGCCTGCGGTCGGAAGCGACATTCCTGACTCCCGTCCAGCGGCCGTTGGAGATAAACCTGCTGCCCCCAGCGACATTCCTAAGTGAATCGGGTTAGAATTCGGCCCGGTTTCAAACGGACAGCGTCCGAAGCGTCGTCAGGCGGTATCCTCAGTACCGCAAAGAAGCTGACAGCGTGAAGCGCGCAGCCCGTGCCGACGTGGTGAAATTGGTAGACACGCTATCTTGAGGGGGTAGTGGCGAAAGCTGTGCGAGTTCGAGTCTCGCCGTCGGCACCAACCAAATCCGCACAGACGGGTTTCAGGGCGCCAGATCTCTCCGACAATCCAAGTCAGAGCGGGTCCGGGTGTACAGGGATGGGTTACTGAATTGCTGCTAGACAACTACCTACCGGTTTTGCTGTTCATCCTCGTGGGCATCGCCGTCGGAATTGGCCCGATGGTGCTCGGTAGACTTCTTGGTCCCTCCCGGCCCGACGCGGCAAAACTCTCCCCCTACGAATGCGGCTTTGAGGCCTTTGAAGACGCGCGCATGCAGTTTGATGTGCGCTACTACCTCGTAGCCATTCTGTTCATCCTTTTCGATCTGGAAATCGCCTTCCTGTTCCCCTGGGCGGTGTCGCTGGGAACCATCGGATTTACAGGGTTCGTCGCCATGATGGTCTTCCTGGCCATTCTGGTGGTGGGCTTCATTTATGAGTGGAAGAAGGGTGCACTCGACTGGGAATAATCCCGTCGCGGCCAAGCAGCAGTTGGAGTGAGCTCAGATGAGCATTGAAGGCGTGCTGAATCAGGGGTTCGTGACCACCCAGATTGACAAACTGGTCAACTGGACCCGCACAGGTTCGCTGTGGCCCATGACCTTTGGGCTGGCCTGCTGTGCCGTCGAAATGATGCATGCAGGTGCCTCACGCTACGACCTGGATCGTTTCGGCGTGGTGTTCCGGCCCAGCCCTCGGCAGTCCGACGTCATGATTGTGGCCGGTACGCTGTGCAACAAAATGGCGCCCGCCCTGCGCAAAGTCTATGACCAGATGGCAGAGCCGCGCTGGGTAATCTCAATGGGGTCATGCGCCAACGGCGGCGGCTACTACCACTACTCCTACTCGGTGGTTCGCGGTTGCGACCGCATCGTTCCGGTGGATGTGTATGTGCCGGGTTGTCCGCCCACCGCTGAGGCGCTGATGTACGGAATCATCCAGTTGCAGGCCAAGATCAAGCGCACTGCAACCATTGCTCGCTGAATGCCTGCCAAGCCGATTATTGCTCCATGACCCGACTCGAAACCCTGAAGGCTAGTCTCCAGCAGCATCTTGGAGATCAAATTGTTTCTCTGAGCGAACGCCTGGGCGAAGTCACGCTGGTGGTTCCTTCGGCGGCCTGGGTTGACATCAGCACTACCCTTCGCGACCACGCCGATTTGCGTTTTGAAACGCTCATCGATCTGTGCGGTCTGGATTACAGCGCCTACCGGGACGGGCTGCACGAAGGACCGCGGTTTGCGGTGGTCACCCATCTGCTGTCGCTCACACACAACTGGCGTCTGCGCGTTCGCACGGTGTGTCCCGATGACGATCTGCCGCTGGTGGGGTCACTCATTGACGTTTGGCCCGCTGTCGGCTGGTTCGAACGCGAAGCCTTCGATTTGTACGGCATTGTGTTTGAGGGGCATCCCGATCTGCGGCGCATTCTTACCGACTATGGCTTCGTTGGGCATCCCTTTCGCAAAGACTTCCCGGTCTCGGGCCATGTCGAAATGCGCTACGACCCGGAGCAGCGGCGAGTCATTTATCAGCCGGTATCGATCGAACCGCGAGAAGTTACACCACGCATCATCCGTGAAGACGGTTATGCGCAGGGTCGCTGAGGGCACGTGCCATGGCTGAAATTCGCAATTACACGTTGAACTTCGGTCCGCAGCATCCCGCCGCGCATGGCGTGCTCCGGCTGGTGCTCGAACTCGACGGCGAGGTAGTGCAGCGTGCAGACCCGCACATTGGGCTTCTGCATCGGGCCACTGAGAAGCTGGCCGAAACTCGAACCTTCATTCAAAGCGTGCCTTACATGGACCGTCTCGACTATGTGTCGATGATGGTCAACGAGCATGCTTATGTCATGTCTATTGAGAAACTACTGGGCATTGAGGTGCCGCTTCGAGCCCAGTACATCCGGGTGATGTTTGATGAAATCACCCGCATCCTCAACCACCTGCTGTGGATCGGCGCGCACGGCCTCGATGTGGGCGCGATGGCGGTGTTTCTGTACGCGTTTCGCGAGCGCGAAGATCTGATGGACTGCTATGAAGCGGTGTCGGGTGCGCGCATGCACGCGGCCTACTATAGGCCCGGTGGTGTCTATCGCGATCTGCCCGATGTGATGCCTAAGCATCTTGCGAGCAAGGTCCGCAACGAGGCCGCCATTAAGGCGCTCAATCGTAATCGCGAAGGCTCGCTGCTCGACTTCATCGAAGACTTCACCAACCGGTTCCCGGGCTATGTCGATGAGTACGAAACCCTGCTCACCGACAACCGTATCTGGAAGCAGCGGCTGGTTGGCGTCGGCGTGGTTGATCCCGACCGTGCCAAGGCGCTCGGCTTCACCGGCCCGATGCTGCGCGGCTCCGGCGTCGAGTGGGATCTGCGCAAGAAGCAGCCGTATGAAGTCTACGACCTGCTTGATTTCGATATTCCGGTGGGTCGTAACGGTGACTGCTACGACCGGTATCTGGTGCGTGTTGAAGAGATGCGCCAGAGCAACCGCATCATTCGCCAGTGCGTGGAATGGCTGCGTAATCACCCTGGCCCGGTCATGACCGACAACCACAAGGTGGCGCCGCCATCGCGTGTTGACATGAAGTCCAACATGGAAGAGCTCATTCATCACTTCAAGCTCTTCACGGAAGGCATGCATGTACCCGAGGGTGAGGCTTATGCAGCCGTTGAGCATCCCAAGGGCGAGTTCGGTATTTATCTCGTTTCCGATGGCGCGAACAAGCCTTATCGGCTCAAGATTCGCGCACCGGGGTTCGTACACCTGCAGGCGCTTGACGAGATGGCCCGCGGCCACATGATCGCCGACGTCGTCACCATCATCGGCACGCAGGACATCGTTTTCGGGGAGATCGACCGATGAGCGCGGCGTTGCTGCTGTCTGCCGATGCACAGTCGCGCATTGAGCGCGAAGTGCGCAAGTTTCCGGCCGACCAGAAGCAGTCGGCGGTGATGGCCGCGCTGGCCATTGCCCAGGACGAACACGGCTGGGTCTCGCCGGAGGTCATCGAAGCGGTTGCTTCGATCCTTCATCTGCCCCCCATCGCCGTGCACGAGGTGGCAACGTTTTACAACATGTATGACACCCGGCCGGTGGGCAAGTTCAAGCTCGCCATCTGTACCTGCCTACCCTGTGCATTGCGTGACGGTGCCAAGGCGGGCGAGTACCTCAAAGAGCGGCTCGGTATCAACTACGGTGAAACCACCGCAGATGGTGTGTTTACGTTGAAGGAAAGCGAGTGCCAGGGCGCCTGTGGCGATGCGCCTGTGCTGCTCGTTAATAACAAGCGGATGTGCAGTTTCATGGACAACGCCAAGCTCGACGCCCTGATCGATGAACTCAAGGCACAGGGCTGAGGAGACGATCAATGGGAGCCAATGACCTGCTGATCGATGCCCGTGCCCAGGAAACCTGTTTTCACGGTCGGCACATCAAGCCACAGATTCTGGCGGGGCTCAGCTCACCGGATGGCTGGCGGCTCAAAGACTACGAACAGCGCGACGGCTATAAAGCCTTGCGTCGTATCCTGACGGAGGGCCTCACTCCCGAGCAGGTGATCGCTGAAGTGAAGGCGTCGGGTCTGCGCGGGCGTGGCGGCGCGGGTTTCCCCACGGGGCTCAAATGGAGCTTCATGCCCAAGCAGTACACCGGTCCGAAGTACCTGGTGTGTAACTCTGACGAGGGCGAGCCCGGTACCTTCAAAGACCGCGACATCCTGCGCTACAACCCGCACATCGTCATCGAAGGGATGGCGATCGCCGCCTACGCAATGGGTATCAGCGTGGGCTACAACTACATCCACGGCGAGATTTTCTCGGTCTATCAGCGATTCGAGGAAGCGCTCGACGAAGCGCGCGCGGCGGGTTACCTCGGCGACAACATCCTCGGCTCAGCTTTTTCTTTTCAGCTGCATGCGTTCCACGGGTACGGCGCCTACATTTGCGGCGAGGAAACCGCGCTCCTTGAGTCGCTCGAGGGCAAGAAGGGGCAGCCCCGATTCAAGCCGCCGTTTCCAGCGAGCTTCGGGCTGTATGGCAAGCCCACCACCATCAACAACACCGAAACCTTTGCAGCGGTTCCCTGGAGCATCCGGGACGGCGGGCCGGCCTACCTGGAAACTGGAAAGCCCAACAACGGCGGCCCCAA
>CAZORB010000045.1:18196-27686 GCA_964581825.1 uncultured Bordetella sp. | reverse complement strand
GATTGAGCGGGTTATAGATGACACCGACCTGGCGCTGCCCGAACGCGTTGTTCAGCGTGGCATCTATGGCGCGCACTGACAGCCCCAGACGCGCGATCGCGTCTCGGTCAAGAACCAGTGCAGTCTGTCGCCCGCGGTCCTGCACATCGCTGTCGATATCCACCAGCTCTGGCAAGCGGCTGAATGCACGCCGCACCCGAGGCTCCCATTCGCGCAACTCGGCCAGTTCGTCCGCCTGCAGCGTGAACTGATACTGCGAACTGGCCTGTCGTCCCCCCACCCGGATATCCTGGACCGGCACCATGAAGAGCGATGCGCCCGGTTCTCGAGCCAACCGGCCTCGAAGCCTTGCAACGACGCGATCCGCCGATACCTGCCGCTCGGCGATCGGCTTGAGCGCGATGAACATCTGGGCCGAATTACGGGTACCGCCGCCGGTAAAGCCGGTGACCGCTTCAACCGCAGGATCGGCGCGGACGATCTCGATGAATCGATCGAGGCGGCTTTGCATCGCTTGAAATGATGTTGCCTGATCAGCGCGAATGAACCCAATGATCCGACCGGTGTCCTGTTGGGGGAAAAAGCCCTTGGCGATGGTTGAGTAGAGATGCACATTGAGGGCGACCACGCCGATCAACGCAGCCAGGACCAGCGGCTGATGACGAAGCGCCCAGGCGAGCGATCGGCGATAGCCCCGTGCAGCAAGCGAGGCAGGCGCCCGCAACCAGCGGACCCAGGTGCGGCGGGGCCGCCGCGGTGCCCGCGGCTTGAGCAGTACCGCGCACATCATGGGCGTGGTGCTGAGCGAAACAAGCATTGACACGCCGATCGCTGCGGTCATCACGATGGCAAATTCGCGAAAAAGCCGTCCAACGATTCCACCCATCAGCAGAATCGGAATGAACACTGCAACGAGCGACACACTGATCGAGACCACGGTGAAGGCGACCTCGCGGACCCCCTCCAGGCTGGCCTGCAGCACGCTTCGGCCGCGCTCGACATGACGCGCGATGTTCTCGAGCACCACAATCGCGTCATCCACCACAAAACCCGTGGCAACAATCAGCGCCATCAGCGAAATATTGTTCAGGCTGAGACCTGCCCAATGCATCACGACAAAGGTTCCCGCAAGCGATACGGGTACGGCCACCGTGGGCACCAGCGTGGCGCGAACGCTTCGCAGAAACAGGAATGTGACGATCACGACCAGTGCGATCGAAATCCAGAGCGTGCGCTGCATTTCCCTGAGCGACGCACGGATGGTCGGTGAGCGATCGGAGACTACCTGGAGGTCAATCGCGGCAGGAATCGAGGCCTGTAGCCAGGGGATCAGTGCGCGAACACTGTCGACCGCTTCGATGATGTTGGCATCGGGCTGTTTGTAGAGCATCAGCACTACCGCGGGCCGGCCATTGGCGACGCCGTAGTTGCGCAGATCCTGAACCGAGTCGGTCACCGTTGCGACATCCTGCAGGCGCACTGCGTTACCTGCCCGCCAGCGGATGATCAAGGGCGCGTAGTCCGTGGCAGTTTTCGCCTGGTCATTGGCGTCAATCTGCCACTGTCGAGTGCTGTCCTCGATCATGCCCTTGGGACGATTGCCGTTGGCCGCCACCACAGCAAGCCGGACGTCCTCGAGCGAAATACCCGAGGCGGCAAGCCGGTTGGGGTCTGCCTGGATACGGACAGCGGGCAGTGCGCCGCCGCCAATGACCACGTTACCGATGCCGTCGACCTGAGCGAGCCGTTGCGCAAGCACCGTGGAGGCAGCGTCATACATCTGGCCGCGGGACAAGGTTGCCGAAGTGAGCGCGAGAATCATGATGGGCGCATCGGCGGGATTCGACTTCCGGTACGACGGATTGGACGGCATGTCGGTTGGCAACAGCGTGCGCGCCGCGTTGATGGCTGCCTGAACTTCACGCGCAGCTGCGTTGATGTCACGTTTCAGTTCGAACTGCACGGTGACCCGGGTGCTGCCCAGCGACGAACTCGAGGTGATTTCGGTAACGCCTGCAATGGCACCCAGGGTTCGCTCGAGCGGCGCGGCCACGCTACGTGCCATGGTTTCCGGGCTGGCGCCTGGCAGCGAGGCCGTTACTGAGATGGTCGGAAAATCCACGCGCGGGAGCGGTGCGATGGGCAGTGAAAACCAGGCCAGAATGCCCGCCAGCGCAATGCCCAGCGTGAGCAGGGTGGTTGCAACCGGGCGATGAATAAACAGCGCGAACGGATTGCTGAGGCTCATCGCATCATCCGTTGGCCGTTCGCCAGGCACGCCAGCGCGTTGCGAGCGACGCGAACCCTAAGTAGATCACCGGCGTGGTGAAAAGCGTGAGCAGCTGGCTTACGATCAGTCCGCCCACCATCGCAACGCCCAGCGGATGACGCAACTCGCTTCCCCATCCGTCGCCCAGCATCAGCGGCAGCGCGCCTAGCAGCGCCGCCAGGGTGGTCATCAGGATCGGGCGAAACCGCAGCAGGCAGGCCTGACGGATGGCCTCGCGTGGCGACATACCGTGCTCGCGCTCAGCCTCCAGCGCAAAGTCGATCATCATGATCGCGTTCTTCTTGACGATGCCGATCAGCAGGATGATGCCGATGACGGCAATGATGTCGAGGTCGAGCCGCGCTGCAATCAGCGCGGCCAGCGCCCCCAGTGCAGCAGACGGCAGGGTTGAGAGAATGGTGACCGGATGGATGAAACTTTCATAAAGCACGCCCAGCACAATGTACATCGTGATGATCGAGGCAAGAATCAGCCAGAGCGAATCGGAGAGCGAGGCCTGAAAGGCCAGCGCAGCGCCCTGAAAACCGGTTTCGATGCTGGGTGGAAACTTGGCCTGCGCGATTTCGGCTCGGATGGCGCTGACCGCGGTGCCCAACGATACGCCTGGGGCAGTATTGAACGACACGGTGACCGCTGGAAACTGTCCCACATGATTGATCGCGAGCAGCCCCGGTCGCTCGACGATCCGAGCCACCGCCGACAGCGGCACGGGGGCGCCTGCTGTGGAAGCGACCTGAAGCTGCGTGAGTGCCTCAAGACCCAACCGATGGCGGGGTGCAATTTCAATGACCACGCGATACTGGTTGGACTGCGTAAACATCGTGGAAATGAGTCGTTGGCCGAACGCGTTGTACAGCGCGCTGTTGATTGCAGCGACACTTACGCCCAGACGCGTTGCGGCCGCGCGGTCGATCTCGACAAACGCACGTAGCCCCTGGTCGAGCAGATCCGTGGCCACATCCGCCAATTCGGGACGCGCCTGCAGGCGGGTGAGCAATTGCTGGGCCCCGGTTCGAAGCGCTCCCTCATCGGGCGAGGACATCAGCAGCTGGTATTGCGTGCGTGAGACCCGTTCTTCGATGGTCAGATCCTGAACCGGTTGCAGATAGAGCGCGACGCCTACGACGCTGCGTGCGGCATCACTGATCCGTCGGATGATCTCGGTGACTGATGCACCGCCGCGCTGGTCGCGCGGCTTCAGATTGATCAGCATGCGTCCGGTATTAAGCGTGGTGTTGACGCCATCGATACCTATGAAGGACGACAGGCTTGCCACTGCAGGGTCGGCAAGCACGATTTCGGCGAGCTGTTGCTGGCGCTCGGACATGGCCGCAAACGATGTGGCCTGAGTTGCCTCGGTGGTGGCCTGAATCAGGCCAGTGTCCTGCACCGGGAAGAAGCCCTTCGGCGCGGCAACATAGAGCGCCGCGGTCGCCACAACGGTTGCGATGAAGGTGAGGAGCGTGATCAGTCGGTACGCCAGCACGCGGTCGAGCATCCTGCCGTAGGCGGCGATCATGGAATCAAACAGCCGGCCGGTGGCGTGATAGATCGCCCCATGCTGACCGGCGTGCGTTGCGCGGAGCAACCGTGCGCACAGCATCGGTGTGAGAGTCAGCGACACCAGCGCCGAGATCAGAATGGCAACTGCCAGGGTGATTGCGAACTCATGAAAGAGTCGTCCGACCACGTCGCCCATGAAGAGGAGTGGTATCAGCACGGCGATCAGCGATACCGTGAGCGAAATGATGGTGAAGCCGATTTCCCGCGCGCCGATCAGCGCGGCCTCGAGCGGCGCGATACCGCGCTCGACATGTCGCGCGATGTTTTCAATCATCACGATCGCGTCATCGACTACGAAGCCCGTGGCGATGGTGAGCGCCATCAGCGTGAGCGTATTGACTGAAAATCCTGCAAGATGCATTACCGCGAAGGTACCGACCAGCGACAGCGGTACCGCAACGCTCGGAATCATGGTGGCGGTAACGCTGCGAAGAAATACGAAGATCACCGCTACCACCAGCGCCACCGCAAGCAGCAGCTCGGCCTGGGTGTCTTGAACCGACGCGCGAATGGTGACCGTTCGGTCGGTGAGCACCTGTAAATCGGTGGACGCGGGTAGGGTGGATTGCAGCCTGGGCAGCAGCGCACGAATTCGATCAACGGTTTCAATCACATTGGCGCCGGGCTGCCGATGGATGTTCAGAATGACCGCCGGCAGCCGGTCAGCCCAGGCGGCCAGGCGGATGTTCTCTGCGTCTTCCACCACCTCGGCCACATCACCCAGTCGCAGTGCGTTGCCGTTACGCCAGGCAAGGATCAGCTTTGCGTACTCGGGCGCCGAACGAATCTGATCGTTCGCGTCGATGGTGGAGGCGTGTGCCGGGCCATCAAAACTACCCTTGGGCTGATTCACGTTGGCCGCAGCAATCACCGCCCGGATATCGTCTGACGACAGCCGGGCCGCGGCAAGCGCGTTCGGGTTGATCTGAATTCGGATGGCGGGTCGAAGGCCGCCCGACACGGACACGACGCCCACGCCAGTGACCTGCGACAGTCTCGGGGCAAGTCGATTTTCTACCAGGTCATTGAGCCGGATGGGGGGCAGCGACGGCGAACTGAGCGCGAGCGTCAGAATTGGCGCGTCTGCTGGGTTGAACTTCCGATAGATCGGCGGCATGGGCAGATCGGTGGGAAGCAGATTGCTTGCGGCGTTGATGGCCGCCTGAACCTGCTGCTCTGCGACCTCAAGCGGTAGGTTCAGGGAAAACCGCAGCGTGATGACGGATGCGCCGCCCGAACTGATGGAGGACATCTGCGCAAGCCCCGGCATCTGACCAAACTGCCGTTCGAGCGGTGCGGTGACCGACGACGTCATCACATCGGGACCCGCCCCAGGATGAAGCGTCGTGACCTGGATGGTCGGGAAGTCGACCTCGGGTAGCGCGGAGACCGGAAGCACCCGCCAGGCGAGCGCGCCTGCGATGAGCAGCGCGACCATCAGCAGCGTCGTGGCGACCGGCCGAAGAATGAACGGGCGCGACAAGTTCATGGCTGCGCGTAAAGGGTGGCGGTCCGGGGACGCCTAGCCGCCCTGCTGCTGGCGGCGGCGCTCGCGCATCTGCTCGATGAACTTCTGGCGTTCATCCGGGCTCATTTTCATGAAGCGCTCCTGCTGATCGGGCGGCAGCCGATCGAGCCACGGCGGCCTGGCATTGGGATCAGGTGAGGTCGCTGCAGCGGCAGGCGTTGACGCTGCCGGGGCGGCTGGCGCGGCGCTTGCGGGTTGCGGGCCCGAAGCGGCTGCAGCAGGACGGCCGCGAGCGGGGCTGATCACTTCGACGCGTGCGCCTTCTCGGAGCCGATCAGCACCATCGGTGACCACGCGATCGCCTGGCGCGAGGTTGCCGCGAATGCCCGCCCAGTCGCCCTCTACCGAGAGCACCTCGACAGGTCGTACCGACACGACCCCGTCTTCACCAATCCGATAGACAAAACTGCCACCCGCTCCCCGCTGGATAGCAGTGGCTGGAAGCACCGTAGCGCCCGACAGCGTATCCAGATGCAAGCGAATATTGACGAACTGGTTGGGGTACAACGCGCCATCCCGGTTGTCGAACTGCGCCTTGACGCGCAGGGTTCCGGTGGTGGCGTCGATGGCATTGTCGAGGCTGCTGACAACGCCCGTGGCAAGCCTGGATCGAAGTTCTCGATCCCAGGCCTCCACGGCGGGCCGCTCGGCGGCCCTCATGCCTGCCCGAAGTCTGGGCAGCGCCGCTTCGGGAATCGAGAAAATCACGCTAATGGGTTGCGTCTGCGTGATGGTGAGCAACCCCTGCGGGTCGGAGGCTCGCACGATATTGCCCAGGTCGACCTGGCGCAGCCCGATCTGACCGCTGATGGGTGCCGTGACGCGTGTGTACGAAAGCTGAAGCCTGGCGTTGTCGACTGCCGCCTGGTTGATTCGAATGGTGCCACTCAGCTGCTTGACCAACGCTTCTTGAGTGTCGACCTGCTGTCTGGCGATGGAGTCGCGCGCGGCGAGATCGCGATAGCGTGCAAGATCAATCTGCGCGTTGGCGAGTTGCGCCTGGTCGCGGGCAAGCTGTCCTTCAGCCTGGGCAAGCTGCACTTCGTAGGCGCGCGGATCAATCTCAGCGAGCAGCTGACCCGCTTTGACCTGCTGGCCCTCGGTGAAATGAATAGCCCGAAGTTCGCCCTCAACCCGTGCACGCACCACGGCGGTGTTCAACGCCGTGATGGTGCCGATTGCCGGCTGAATGACGCGAAGATCGCGCTGTTCGACCGTTCCTGCGGAGACCGGCATGGCCCGCCCGCCGCCACCGGGCCCTCGGGGTCCGGTGCCTGCCGAAGGGGGCGGGCCTCCCGGTGGCGATCCGGGCACGGACGTGGCAGGGCTGTTGATGCCCGCCTTGCTGGCTGGTTCGGCTCGCCATGTCTGCCAGCCGAACCAGCTGGCACCTGCCAGCGCAAACAAGCCCAGGACCACCAGCGTGGTCCGCCACGGACGGCGTCGATTGGAGGAAGGAGGCGAAGACATGTTGGATGGTGTATCCGGCCAATCATACGGCAATCAGTTCTACCTGCAGGTGCGATTGGCGCAACGCATTGACGGGGTATCACGCTTTCGCTGACCCTCCGATTTGCATAAGATCCTGCCGATTCGAACCACCGTAGCAAAGGACACCGATGTCTCCCTGGAGTGCCGCCCGACCGGGCGATCCCCTTTCTGCGGTGGATACCCCCGCCTTGCTGCTCGACCTCGACGCCTTCGAGCGCAACCTGCATCGGATGGCCAGTGCACTGGCGGGCTCGGGCGTGCGTCTGCGCGCGCATGCCAAGAGCCACAAAACCCCCGAAATCGCGCTGCGTCAGGTGGCGATGGGCGCAGTCGGAATCTGCTGTCAGAAAGTGAGCGAGGCAGCGGTATTCGTCGAGGGGGGCATCCGAGATATTCTGGTCACCAACGAAGTGGTGGGGCGCGCCAAGATCGAACGGCTGGTCGGTCTGGCCGGCAAAGCTCGTATCGGTGTGCTGGCTGATTCGGTGGGCCCGGTGAACGAGCTCGCGCGCGCCGCGGCCGCGGCAGGCGTGACCATCGACGTTTATGTCGAAGTGGATGTGGGTCGTCGCTGCGGCGTGGCACCTGGCGAGCCGGCCGCGCAGCTGGCGGCGCAGATCGCCGCGCTTGCGCCGCTCCGGTTTGCTGGGCTGCATGTCTATCATGGGCCCGCGCAACATCTCCGAAGCGCCGCCGACCGGACCGCTGCGATCAGCTTCGCCACGGATTGCGCACGGGTCAGCCGTGACGCGGTGCTTGCTCGGGGGCTACCCTGCGACACCATCACTGGCGCGGGCACCGGCACATTTCTGCTCGAACGCGATTCGGGCCTCTACAACGAGGTGCAGGCGGGCTCGTATGCGCTGATGGATCGTGACTATGCCGATAATCAACGCGGGCCTGACGATCTCGGTTTTGAACACGCACTCTTCATCCGCACCATGGTCATGAGTGTGCCCGGTGGTTCGCGTGCCGTGGTCGATGCCGGTCTGAAGGCTTCCAGTGTTGACAGCGGCATGCCGGCAGTTTGGCAGCGCCCCAATTGGCGCTATCTGAAGGCTTCCGACGAGCACGGCGTCATTGAGGTGACCGGCTCGGCCGCGCCAGCGCTCGGGGAGGCGCTCATGCTGATTCCCGGGCATTGCGATCCCACGGTGAATCTCTACGACGAGCTGATCTGCTTTCGTGGCGATCGGGTCGAAGCGGTTTGGCCGATTGCCGCGCGTGGCGCACTTCTTTGAGAAACCTCCCATGAGTATTCGCTTTGATCTGCTGATCCGAAACGCTGAGGTGATTGATGGCACCGGCGCGCCCCGCTTTTCCGCGGATATCGGTATTCGCGCTGATCGCATCGAGCAGATCGGTGATCTTGCTCACGCCTCGGGCAGCCATGAGATTGACCTGGGTGGGCGCGTGGCTGCGCCAGGTTTCATCGATGTTCACACACACGACGACCGGCTGTTGCTGTCCGATCGATCGATGGCGCCCAAGGTCAGCCAGGGTGTCACCACGGTGGTGGCGGGGAACTGCGGTATTTCGCTTGCGCCAGCGCCTCAGTCGTTTTCGGCGGGCGTGACACCGCCGCTCAATTTGCTCGATGACAGCGGTGATTGGTTTCGGTTTCGAGAGTTTGCATCGTACGTTCAGGCGCTTGAGTCGCAACCGGCGGCCACCAACTGCGCGCTGCTGGTCGGTCATACCACGCTCAGGCTCGCCACCATGGACCGTACTGATCGGCCCGCCACGCCCTCGGAAATCAGAGCGATGCAGCAACTGGTTGAGCAGTCGCTGGCAGCGGGCGCGATCGGCGTCTCAACCGGCCTGTTCTACGAACCCGCGATCAGCGCGCCGCCGGACGAAGTGATTGAGGTCTGCCGTCCCTTGACCGGTCATCGTGGCGTCTACTGCACGCACATGCGGTGCGAAGGCGATCGAATCATCGATTCGCTCGAAGAAACCTTCCGGGTGGGGCGCGAGCTCGATATCCCCGTGATCATTTCTCATCACAAGGTAATCGGCCGGGCCAACTACGGACGCTCTGCCGAAACGCTGGCAATCATTGAACGTGCCATGTCCCGCCAGACCGTTTGTCTGGACTGCTATCCCTATGCCGCCGGCTCGACCATTCTGTCGGCCGATCGGGCAGCCACCTCCGAGCGCGTGCTCGTCACATGGTCAAGGGGGATGCCAGAGCATGCGGGACGCGAGCTGGCGACGATTGCTGCTGAGCTGGGCCTCACCCAGGAGCAGGCCATTGAGCGCTTGCTGCCGGCGGGCGCCATCTATTTCCGGATGCATGAGGACGATGTGCAGCGCATCCTTGCGTTTGAACCGACCATGATCGGTTCCGACGGCCTTCCCCACGATGACGCGCCCCATCCCAGGCTCTGGGGTACGTTTCCCAGAGTACTGGGGCACTACTCGCGCAGTCTGGGGCTGTTTCCGCTTGAGCGGGCCATCCATAAAATGACCGGTCTCAGTGCGCGTAACTTTGGCTTGACCGATCGAGGTGTTCTGACAGAAGGTGCGTTTGCCGATCTGGCGCTGTTTGATCCTGCCACCGTCGATGCAGGCTCTACCTACGAATCGCCGCTTGAGCGTGCGAAGGGCATCGACAC
>CAZORB010000045.1:0-18096 GCA_964581825.1 uncultured Bordetella sp. | reverse complement strand
CTGGTGGGTTTTTCCGCCGGAGGCGGTGCCGATGCCATCGCCCGCACGGTTGCAGCACGGCTTGCAGCGCAGCTGGGCCAGAACGTGGTCGTGGAGAACCGTCCTGGCGCAAGCAGCACCATCGCGGCCGGTGTACTCGCCGAATCACCCGCCGACGGTTACACGCTGATGCTTGCTGATTCATCGCTCCTGATCGCTGCACGCACCATGCAGAAAACAGGTCTGGATGCGCGATCAAGCTTTGCCCCAATCGGTGCCGTGGCCACGGCACCGCTCGCTATCGCCGTCAGGGCCGACTCGCCCTTACGCTCGCTTGAAGACCTTGCAGCGTCTGCGCGCCGCGGCGAATCGCCAAGCTATGCCACCTCCGGCATCGGCACCGTCCATCACCTGGCGATGGAACTGCTTCAGGTGCGTGCGTCAATCCGCTTAAATCACGTTCCCTACCGCGGTGCGGCGCAGATTGTTCCCGACCTGCTGGGGGGCCAGATTCCTCTTGCGGTGTTGAGCGCTGCTGCTGCTCTGGGGCATGTGAAGGCGGGTCGAATGCGCGTGCTGGGTCTGACCAGCCCGGAACCCTTTGCGGGCGCTGAAGACTGGCGGCGCATCGCAGACTGGATTCCGGGCTTTGATGCGTCCCCCAGGCTGTTTGTGCTGGCGCCTGCCGGCACACCGGCTGGCGTCGTGGCGCGACTTGAACGCGAGGTTATTGCGGCGATCAGCGATGCTGAGGTCGTGCAGGGGCTTAGCAAACAGGGCGCAGTTGCGCGACAGCGCAGTGCGTCCGAGCTTGCGCGCGACATCGCCGAGGAGCTCGACCGCTGGGACCGGCTGGTGCGCGACGCCGGCATTGTGCTGGGCTGAGCACGACTGCCAGTGCGGCCCCGCAGCTCATCAGCCCGTGGGGCCGGTCTCAAAGGTTTTTCGGTAACCAGCGATGACTTCAAGCGCTGCGCGGTTGAACAGCCAGCGCGTCAGCATCTGCTGTGACTGACCCCAGGCAGCATCCGCGCCCAGGTACTTGGCTGCGGACAGTCTTGCCTCAACTGGCGCATCGTCGCTGGTTGCGACCTCAGCAAAATAGTCCTGAGCCAGGTCGTACTGGGGGCCAGGACATGGATAGCGCTTGTCGGCCAGCTCTTGTGCGATTTGCAGCAGGACCTGCGAGCGCTCGTTGAACTGGTAGTTGAACAGGTAGTAAATGCCTGCCTTGACCCGAAACGCCCAAGGAACAAACCAGAGCGCCAGCACCACATGCGGGAACGTCCAGAACGATTCCGGATCGTTGATCAGCTGGACGATTCCCCAGCCCAGCAGGATGTCGAAGGCAAGCGCAAGCGAGGCGTTTCGCCAGTGCACCGGTACGCGATTGGGTTGATTACTCATAGAAAAATCCTGCCAAACCTTCAAACAGCGCGCGAGTTTACCGGGCTTAGAGCCCCAATAGCCGTATCGCATTGCCCTTTAGGATGCCCGGCATCACTTCAGGCTTGAAGCCCGCAACCTCGGCGTCCTTCATCCAGCGATCGGGCGTGATCAGCGGAAAGTCGCTTCCAAACAGGACCCGATCTTTGAGCAGCGTGTTGGCGTATTGAATCAGCTGCTTTGGAAAGTACTTGGGGCTCCAGCCTGACAGGTCGATCCATACATTGGGTTTATGCATGGCCACGCTGAGCGCCTCGTCCTGCCAGGGCCAACTGGGATGCGCCATCACAATCTGCATATCGGGGAAATCGATTGCCACGTCATCGAGATGCATGGGGTTGCTCAGTGCAAGCCTGAGCCCGCCGCCGCAGCGCATGCCGCTGCCGATTCCGCTGTGTCCGGTGTGAAAGATTGCGGGCAGACGGTGCGCGTTGATCACCTCGTAAATTGGCCAGGCCATGCGGTCGTAAGGGTGGAACCCCTGCACAGTGGGATGAAACTTGAAGCCGCGTACGCCTTCCTCGCGAATCAGCCGCTCGACCTCGCGCGCACCCATTTTCCCTTTGTGCGGATCCACACTCCCGAAGGCGATCATCATGTCCGCGTTATCACGGGCCGCTTCAGCAATTTCTTCATTTGGTATGCGGCGTCGTCCCAACTGAGATTCGCTATCCACCGTGAACATCACCAGGCCGATTTTGCGTTCGCGGTAATAGGCGATGGTTTCTGCGATCGTGGGTCGTCGCGTGCTTCCGAAGTACTTGTCGGCGGCGCGATCATATTCTTCGCCGTAGGCATCAAACGGATTGCGGCAGCTGACTTCCGCATGCGTATGGACATCGATCGCAATCAGGTCGGCGTGGTTCATAGCGGTGGTGTTGGAAGGTTGGCAGACCGCCATGGTAAGCCCACGCCGGGTTGCGGCGGGTGGCCAGGCTCACTACGATGTTTCTGCCGTGCGAGGGGTCAGGCGGTTCCCGCGCACTTAAACAGGAGACTGATCGATGAAGCGAGCACCCTTCCGCCCGATGAACTTCGGGGTGACGCGTGTGCAGGTTCGCGACGGCGCAGCGGGCGTGCGCTATGTCCAGGCCGAGGCAAGCTTGCCAGGCTATCCGACCCGTCTCACCGATCGCTTCGCGTACTGGGCGGCGGTTGCACCCGCGCGCCCTTTTCTTGCCCGACGGACCCGGCAGCCCGACGGTACGACCGGCGACTGGCGCGTGATCGATTACGGCGAGGCCTGGTCAGCGGCACGTGCCATTGCGCAGGCGCTGCTCGATCGTGGTCTGACGGTCGACCGGCCGGTGGCGATCCTGTCGGAAAACAGTCTTGAGCACGCCCTGATATCGCTGGGCTGCATGCTGGCGGGCGTGCCGTTTACGCCGGTGTCTCCCGCGTATGCGCTGGTCAGCCGTGATTTTGAAAAGCTCCGTCATGTGTTGGCCGTGACCACGCCAGGGCTCATTTTTGCGGCGGATGCGCGCTATGAATCTGCGATCACGGCCACCGTCGCTGCGGGTACCGAAGTGGTCATGGGAGAGGGGCGTCTTGACTCGCGCCCAACCACTCCCCTGGCAGCGCTGCTTCAGACGCCCGTCACACAGGCTGTCGATCAGGCCATCGCCGCCACCAGCCCTGACACCATCGTCAAGTTCCTGTTCACCAGCGGCTCCACCAAGCTTCCGAAAGCCGTCATCAACACTCAGAAAATGTGGTGCGCGAACCAGCAGCAGATGGCGGTGTCGATGCCGGTGCTCGCTGAGGCGCCGCCGGTATTGGTTGACTGGCTACCCTGGAACCATACCTTCGGTGGCAATCACAACTTCGGCATGGTGATCTTTCACGGCGGCACGCTCTATATCGACGACGGCAAGCCCACCCCGGCGTTAATGGGCGAAACGCTGCGCAACCTCAGGGAAATCTCCCCTACCGTTTACTTCAATGTACCTACCGGCTTCGAAGCGATTGCCCGTGCCATGCAGTCCGATGACGCGCTGCGTCGAACGCTGCTCGCCAAGGTCCGAATGTTCTTTTACTCCGGTGCTGCGCTGGCTCAGCCGATCTGGGACAGCCTCTGGGACGCTCAGGAGCGCGAAGTGGGCGAGCGCATCGTGATGGGTACCGGGCTTGGAATGACCGAGAGCGCACCGTTTGCGGTCTTCATCACCAATCCTGAGGTGCGAGCCGGTGACATTGGCGTGCCAGCGGCCGGCCTGGAGTTGAAGCTGGTCGATATCGACGGCAAGACCGAGGTCCGCTACCGCGGGCCCAACATCACGCCTGGTTACTGGCGAGCACCCGACCAGACTGCTGAGGCGTTCGACGAAGAGGGCTTCTTCCGAACGGGCGATGCGGTGCGCTGGATCGATCCCGCCAATATGCATCTCGGACTTCGATTTGATGGCCGGATTGCAGAAGACTTCAAACTTGCCACGGGCACCTTCGTGAGTGTGGGGCCGTTGCGGGCACGAATCATCGCGGCGGGTGCCCCTTATGTGCAGGACGCGGTCATCACCGGGCTCAACCGACACGAGGTCGGGGCCATGATCTTTCCCTCGCCCGCGCTGCGCTCGCTTGCGGGGCTATCGCCCGACATGCCGATGGCCGAGGTATTGGCGCATGCTTCGGTACGCGAACACTTCCAGTCGCTGCTCGACTCGCTGTCGGCGCAGGGGACGGGCAGCGCCAGTCGAATCGCCCGGCTCTGCCTGCTCGAGCAGCCGCCGTCGCTTGACCTGGGCGAGGTGACCGACAAAGGCTCGATCAATCAACGTGCAGTGCTGCGTCACCGTGCGGCGATCGTTGACGCGTTGCATGCGGGCAGTCTTCCGGGCATCTTTCTGCCACGCTAACGCCATAGCCTGCTGATCAGGAAGGCTAGCTTTACGGCTGAATCCTGATCAGTTCGCCGTCGGCTGCGGCCGATCGCACGACCGCGTCCAACACGCGGATGTTGTCGAGGATCTGGTCGCGGGTGAAGCGGTAGGGCGCTTCACCCGCAATCGCGGCGGCCCACGCTTCGAAGTTGCTGCGCACCGTATTGATCGGTGCATACGAGCGAAGGCTGCGCTCAAGCGCTGCGTTGCAGTGCGTCAGGTCGCTGGGCAGTCCTTTATCAACGTTGCCGTTTTCCTTGACTTCAACCCAGCCGCCGCTGCCGAAGAAGCTCATGCGACCGTGAAACGGTGTTGACGACAGGCAGGTCACCGCACCGGTGACGCCCGATTCAAATTCGATCCAGAGCGAAATATGGTCGGTGCCCGACGCCTCACGCATCACACGCGCTGAACGCGCGCGCACCGCGCGCGGGCGGCCCGCCAGCGATACGAACATGTCGGTGAGGTGAATGCCGAGTGCGGTCATGGCGCCTGCTGGCGCGTCGGCCGGGTCGATCCGCCAATTGCCCGGCGCCATTTTGGCGAACAGGTTATGACTGACGTTGGCCTCGAGGTGCAACAGCTGACCGAGTTCGCCCGACGTGACCATCCGGCGAGCTTCTTCCATGGCGGGCTCGAAACGTCGCTCGTGGCCGATCCCCAGAACCACGTTCGCGCGATCGCAGGCTGCGAGGATGCGTTCGGCGCCTGCCGCCGTCAGCGTGAGCGGCTTTTCGCAGAACAGCTGTTTGCCTGCAGCAACCACGGCAAGCGCCTGCGCTTCATGCTGTCGGTGCGGTGTTGCGATCACGACCGCATCGATATCGCTTCGTGCAAGGACCGCGTCGAGCGAGTCGGACAACTCGAACCCATGCGCCTGCGCAAACTCGGCTGCTGTTGCGGGCGCTACGTCTACGCCATGCGTCACCCGGAAACGCGGGCTTTCTTTCAGACAGGTCACGATCTGACGGCCCCACCATCCGAGGCCGATTACAGCGGTACGCAGCGGGTTCATCCGAGCTCCAGGAAAACGAAAAGCGTTGCTCAGCCGAGTATCAGAAGCGGCCGAGGATGCCGGTTGCGATTCCCGGGAAAATGATGATGAGAAGCAGCGTCAGCATCACGATTCCGGCGAAGGGCAACGCACCCCGAAAAATATCGGGAATGGTGATGCGCCGATCATCCAGCGTTGCCTTGATGACAAACACGGCAACGCCGAAGGGTGGTGTCAGCAGGCCCACCTCCACTGCAATGGTCGTAAGTACGCCCAGCCACACCAGGTCAACCTTGAAGGCCATGAAGAGTGGCAGAAACAGAGGCACTGTGATCAGCATGATCGAGGCTGCGTCGATCAGACAACCCAGCATCAGGATGATGCCCAGGTAGATCGCAAGCACCACGTAGAAATTCGCATCCAGCCCCGTGACCCACTGCGCGAGCTGTCCGGGGACTGCAGCCACGCCCAGCATCCGGCTGTACATGGTGGCTGCGATGATGAGAAAGCAGATGGTTGCGGTGACGTGTCCGGTTTCCACCAGCACCTGCCAGAGACTGGCCCAGGTTAACTTACGGCGCGCTGCGGTGAGCAGAAACGCACCGAACGCACCGATAGCGCCCGCTTCGGTTGGCGTGAACACACCTCCATAGATGCCGCCGATCACAACGCCGATCAGAAGCAAAATCGGCGAGAGCTTGCGAAGCGCTTCCCCCAGGCTCATGTCAGCCTGCTCGATTCCCGTGGCCAGCGCGTCCGCGCGCATCACCGAGTTCGGAATCAGATAGGCGGCCAACACAATGCCCAGGCAGAACATCAGCGACAGCAATATTCCCGGGATGACGCCCGCGAGGAACATGTCACCCACCGATTGATCGGTCAGCACTGCAAACAAAATGAGTAGCAGGCTGGGCGGAATCAGCATGCCCAGCAGCGAACTTCCAGCAACGACGCCGACCGCGAAGCGCGGCTGGTAGCCGTGACGAAGCATCTGTGGAACCGATATCTTGGTGAACACCGAAGCCGAGGCGATGCTGACGCCCGTGATCGCCGCAAACAACGCATTGGCCGCAACGGTTGCCACGCCGAGTCCGCCGCGCAGCCGGCGGAAGATGACATTGGCGACTTCGTAGGTGTCTTTGCCGATATCCGAGATGGATACGAACATGCCCATCAGCACGAAGAGCGGAATGACGCCAAACACATAGCTTGAGATGCTGTCTGCGACCGCAAGCAGCAGCAGATTGCTTGCAACCGTGGGGTCGCCCTTGATGATCCAGACGCCGATATACGACACCACGGTGAGCACCACGCCGACATAAACGCCGGCAAGAAGCAATACCAGCATCCCAAACACCGACAGCGCCGCAATCTCAAAAGGTGTCATGGGTGCAGCCTCACTGAGGCGTGAGGTGAATGACTTCGTTGCGGCGCAAACGGCCGAGCGCGCGGCCCAACTGAATCAAAAACTGGATCAGCGCAGCCATGCAGCCAAGCGCCACCATGAGCTCCAGCGGCCAGGTGGGCGCGGTGAACAGCCCGGGATTACCTTTGAAGCTATTCTCGGTCCAGGCTTCAATCAATCGAGGGATCTGGCCCTCGAGAATGACGCTCATCAGGGCGATTCCAGCCAACTGCCCCAACGCGTCAAGCGCATGCCCTACGCGCGGCACCCGGACCATCAGAATGCCCAGCAGGGTATCGGCGCGAATCATCTTGCCCTCTGACATCGCATGCGTCAGCTGCAGAAACACAATGCCGACGATCGACATCTCAACGATCTCGACGACGCCTGGAATCGGTTTTGACCAGATGAACCGCATCGATACGTCTGCGGTCACCAGCATCATCAGACCGAAAATCAGGAGCGTGCCAACGCTGTTCAGACCAGAGATCAGCCGCAGGAACAGTGCGTGGAGGGCTTTCATTGCTCGCTCACACGGCCCGGGTGCGCACGCCACCGTGCGTCCGGACCGTTGGGTTCAGCGTTACTCTTTATCCCAGTGACGTGCGATGGGCTGCTTGTTCTGACGCATGAAGTCCATGTAGGCCGTCAGAATCTGATCGCCCGGCAGGCCCTGCTTGTTCAAGCCAGCGGCCCACTCCTTTGCGATGTTGGGCATGCCTTTGGCCCAGGCAAGCCGGTCGGCCTCGGATAGCGGAACCACCTTGCCGCCTGCGTCGCGGTAGCGCTGGGGTGCGGTTGCACCGACGTCCATCACATAGCCGCCCAGCACCTGCCCGAACGCCACAGCTTTGTCCTGCAGGATTTTCTTTACCTCGTCAGGGAGCTTCTTCCAGACGCCAGCGTTGACCGTCATGGCGTAGGCAGTGGCGCCACCCAGGCGTGCCTGAAGCATGTGCGGACCGGCCTCATGCATCTTCTGATTAACGACCGCTTCGCCCCACATCAGCACGCCATCGACTACGCCGGTTTTGGTGGCGTTGTAGAACTCGGCGAGATTGCTGATGACACCGACCGCGCCGGCGCTCTGTACCCAGCGCAGGTTGAGTCCAATGCCACCGATCTTCATGCCTTTGAGGTCGGCGAGCGAATTGATCGGCTTGCTTGAAATGATCAGGTAATCATCGCCCACACCTGAGGCGCCAAGAAATACCTGGCCCTGCTTGGCCCAGGCTGCCGACATCTGCGGGAAGCTAGCGGTAAGGTGATCCACCGCTTTGGACAGCAGCTTCATATCGGACGACGTGAACGGGGTCACGAAGCCGATGTTGTAGAGCGGTATCTTGTCTGCGTGTGCGGGCGTGAGCACGATGCCCATGTCCGCAAGCCCGGTACGAATCGCGTCTAGCTCACCGCCCGGTTTGGCGATGGTGCCTGCAAAAGCCTCATTCCACTTGATGCGGTAGTTGGTGCCTGCAAGCGCTTTGTTCACCTCAGGAATGTAGAACTCCTGCAGCTGCTTGACGACGGCCGCAACCGGCGGAAAGCCGGACACGATTGTCATGTTGATGGTTTGCTGTGCCAGCGCTGTCTGGGGCAGCACCGAGGCCGAAAAAGTCAATGCGGCGGTCATCGCGAGGCTCGCGATGCGCGAACGTGAAACCATAAATGTCTCCTCCGGTGGGCCCGATCCTGTCGGCGGACCCGGGTTGTCTATTCAGCCTCGCCGCACTCGGCTGATCGAGTGAAAGCAGGGCTGGGACCGTGTTGTTTGCCTGTTGACTTGGTGTTATGGTCCGAGCCGGATTCGATCACTGGCATGCACGGCATGTCAAGGTCCCGATAGCGTGGTTTGAACTTATTGCGGCTGATGACATGAAGGATTCTCAGATACTGATCAGCGGCGGCGGCCTCGGCGGCCTGTCAGCCGCGTTGGCACTGGCCGAAAACGGATTCGAGGTGACCGTCCTCGAGAAAGCGGCCGAATTCACGGAAATCGGCTATGGGATTCAGCTGGGCCCAAACGCCACGCGAATTCTGAAACGCTACGGCCTGTGGGACGCTGTTGCGACCACGGCGGTGTTTCCCGAAGCCATGGTGTTTTTAGACGCGATCGATACCGAGGAGTGGGCGCGCGTCAATTTGAACGAGGCATTTCTTGCCCGCTTTCGACACCCGTATGTGGTCATCCATCGCCGAGACTTACTGGGGGCTTGGCTCGCCGCCTGTGAAAAGCATCCCCGCATTCAGCTGCTCACGTCGAAAGGCCTGGCGGGCATTACCGATCACGGAAAGTCAGTTGAAGTGCGATGCGAGGACGGCAGTCGGTATGTGGGGCGCTGTCTGGTCGGTGCGGATGGGTTGCTATCGCCTACCAGGGAGTACGTGGTGGGCGCAGAGCCCCCGCGTGTCACGGGCTTTCTTGCCTACCGGGGCGTCATTCCGATTGGCAAGGTGTTCGATCGCACCTATGACCGGTCCGTCATCGGATGGTTCGGCCACAACATTCACCTGGTGCAGTACGCGCTGCGGGCCGGTGATGTGCTCAATAACGTAGCAGTTTTCGGAAGTCCAGCCTTTGCGCGCGGCGAGCCCGAGTTTGGCTCCCCGGCGGAACTCAACGCCATGTTTGAGCAGGCGCATCCGCGCGTCAAGTCGATGCTCGAGTACATCAGCCTCGATCGTAATTGGATGATGCGCGACCGTGATCCGATATCGAATTGGACGCTGGGGAACGTGACGCTGCTTGGCGATGCCGCGCATCCCACGCTGCAGTATCTGGCTCAGGGCGCCTGTATGGCGTTTGAAGATTCGGTGGTGCTCGCAAAGCGTTTAGCCGAATTTCCGGATGACCCCAACCGCGCGTTTCTTGCCTACCAGAAGCAGCGTGTTCTTCGAACCGCACGCATTGTGCTGACCGCACGCGCGTTTGGCCAGGTGCTCCATGCAGGCGGTGTGGCCCGCGATCTGCGCAACGATCTGTACCGTGGTCGAGCGCCTGATTCCTTCTTCCACGAGATCGACTGGATTTACCGGGGAATTCCTGACACCGAATTCTGACGTAATGAATCCAAGGTTATCGGTCGCGGACCTGTTGCCGGATACCGATCAGACGGTACACTTCAACGAAAATCATTACGGGGCACTGCCCCGACTCACCGAGGAGACAAGACGATGAGTTCATCCCGACGCAACCTGATCATCGGTGGCGCCTCCGCTGCTGGCTTGTCAGGCTTCCCAGCTATTGTTCGCGCTCAGCAGAAATTCGAAGTAAAAGTTGCCAATTTCGTGGGCCCGCAGCACTTTCAGTCGCAGTGGCTGGTGAAGTGGGGCGAGGCGCTCGAGAAGAAGTCTGATGGTCGGCTGGTGTTCAAACACTTCCCCAGCGCACAAATGGGGCCCACGCCCAAGCACTTCGATTTCGCTCGCGACGGCACGGCTGAAATCGCTTACATCCTGCACGGCTCCACGCCAGGTCGGTTCGCGCTCACCGAACTGGTCAATCTGCCCTACCTGATTGGCAGCGCTGAAATCGGTATCAAGGTGCTGAACGATCCCGAACTTCGCTCCAAGTATCTTGACGCCGAACACCGTGGCACCAAGGTGCTGTATCTGTTTACCCACCAGCCGGGTAGCGTTCATACCACCAAGAAGGCGCTGCGGTCGCTGGATGATTTCAAAGGCCAGCGGCTCCGTTTCTCAACATCAGCGATTCGTGAGTTCATCTCGGCGCTGGGCGCAACGCCCATGGGGGTCCCGCCAACTGAAGTGGCCGAGCAGCTGCAGAAGGGCACGCTCGATGGTGCGTTTACAGACTACGGCGGCGCCGGCATCGCCTGGAAACTAGGCGGAATCTGTAAGTTCACTACTGAGCTTTACTGCTTTGTGTCCAGCTTCGCCGTGGTAGCGAATCAGGCCTGGTACAACAAGCTGCCCCCTGATCTGCAGAAAATGATCGATGAATCTGTCACCGGTATCGAGAAGGAAATCGGCAACGGATGGGACGGGCTCGATGTTCCTGGAAAGAAGGCCATGATGGACGGTGGCGGAGAAGCGATTCGGCTGTCCAAGGCCGAAGACGAGCGGCTTCGTAAAATCGGGGCTGATGTCACCGAGTCCACCCTCAAGGCCATGGAAGGCAGGGGCCTGCCCTCACGTGCGGTGTATTCGATGATGAAGTCGCTTGCTGAAAAACACGCCAAGACATCAAAGAACTTCTGGGCCTGAGCCTTGATGACTGCCTCCAGAGTCCGCGCCGTGGTCGCACGGTGCGTGCTTTGGCTTGACGGGCTCGCAGTGGTCGCGCTAATCGCAATGATGGGCGTTACCACTGCCGATGTGGTATTGCGGCGACTCATCAGCCGTCCAATTTCCGGCGTCACTGAGCTTGCCGAGCTGGCGCTGGGGTTTGCTTTTTTTCTGGCGGCGCCCGGCGTCTTTGCGCGGGGTGCCAACATCACGGTCGACATGATCGACCAGTGGAAGCCGCAATGGTCAAAAGGCCTGAAGCGGCTGGCGGCGCTCGCATCAGCGGTGATGCTCGCGTTTTTCGCCTGGCATATGGTGGGGCCACTGGCTGATATCGTGGAATTCGGCGATACCTCGGCTGATCTTCAGATTCCCAAAGTGTGGTTCATGGCGCCCGCCTGGGTCGGTATGGTGCTGGCGCTTGTGGTTTCGGTCGCTGTACTGCTTGCTGGTGAAATCGAAGCGGCGCCAGTCGAGGAGGCGTCTTGAGCGTCGCCACAATCGGTCTGCTCTCGGTTGTTGGGCTGCTCGCGTTGATGATGCTGCGGGTCCCGATCGCCACCGCACTCACAATCAGCAGTGTCCTGGGGTACGCGGCTGCGCAGGGCTGGCCCGTTACCTTCCGAACGCTTGCCTCGATCCCCTACGAACTTACCGGTGCAAACCCAGGCGTTGCTTACTCGTTTACCGTCGTGCCGCTGTTCATCTTTATGGGCGCAGTGGCTTCGCGCGCACAGATGTCATCTGAGCTATTCGCTGCGGCCAATGCGTTGTTCTCGGGCGTGCGCGGCGCGCTGGCCGCCGCCACCATCGGCTCCTGCGCAGCGTTTTCAGCCATCTGCGGTTCATCGATTGCAACAGCTGCAACCTTCTCGCGCGTCGCGATTCCCGAGATGCGTCGGTATGGCTATGACATGGAGCTGGCCACCGGCAGCGTTGCATCGGCTGGCACACTGGGCATTCTGATTCCGCCGTCGCTGATTCTGGTGATCTATTCGCTGGTTGCCGAAGAGTCGATCAAAAGCCTGTTTGCCGCTGCGATGATCCCCGGGCTGCTTCTCGCGGTTGGCTACATTCTGGTCATCGCCGTGCTTGCGCGGGTCCGGCCGCATCTAATGCCGGCGTCCCCATCACAGCCCGCGAGCGCGCGCCTGCGCGCACTTGCGGGCACCTGGAAGCTTGCGCTGCTGTTTGTTCTGGCGGTGGTGGGTATCTATCTCGGATGGTTTTCGCCAACGGAAGCGGCCGCTGTGGCGTCTTTTGCAGCGGTGGTCATAGGCTTTGCAACGCGCCAGCTGACATTGCGCGGCTTGTGGGAGGCCGGCCTTGAAACCGTTCAGACCACGGCCATGCTGTTCATCATCGTGATAGGCGCGTTCATTTTTTCGCGTCTGATTGTGCTCACCCAGTTCCCCGCGATGCTGGCTGAGTGGGTGGGCGGCGCCGGGCTCTCGCCCTGGGTCGTCATCGCAGCAATCGTGGTGCTGTATCTGTTATTGGGCACGTTTCTGGAAGAGGTGAGCACGCTGCTGATCACGGTACCTGTTCTGTTGCCCGTGGTGACCAGCATCGGCTTTGACGCGATCTGGTTTGGCGTGTTCGTCACGGTCATGTCAACGGTAGGACTCATCTCGCCGCCTGTTGGGCTCACCGTGTTTGTCGTCCAGTCGCAGAACCCTCAAATTCCACTAGAGAAGATATTCCGAGGCGTGATCCCGTTCCTGATCGCGGATGTCGTCCTGCTGATCGCGTTGGTCGCTTTCCCGGCGCTTGCTACCTGGTTACCCAAGGTGCTCGCTTAGGTGGCGTCGGTGCCCAGACCTTCCGATTTTCGTGCGTCGCGGCCAGCAGGCAGAGCCCGTTTGAGCGGCGTAGGCGGCGATCTGGGGCAGGTGTACACACAGCTTCGGCAGGCAATTCTCTCTGGTGTTTATGTCCCGGGCGACTTCATTAATCAGGTGCATGTTGCACGCGAGATGGGGGTCAGCCGGACACCTGTGCGCGAGGCCTTAAGGCTTTTACAGGCTGAGGGTCTCGTCGAAGCACAGTTTCAGCACCGAATGCGCGTCACGGCGGTTAACGCGGATGAAGTCGACGAGGTGTATTCCATCTGGATTCTGGTGCAGGCACTAGCGGTTCGCCTGGCAGTGCCGCGCGCCTCGGAGGCCGATCGGCACGAGCTCGCGAGGCTCTATGAACGGATGCAGACGCTTTCTTCGAGAAGGGGTCGTACGGGGCGAACCGAGTGGGAGCGACTGCATCAGCAGTTTCATCGAAAGCTGGTAGCAAGTGCCGGACCGGTCATCAATGCATCGATCGAAACCTGTTGGGCGCGCTCGGAACGAACCCGTCGCGCGCATCTGCGATCAGACCCCGAGTCCTGGCAGGTATCCGACCGAGAGCATCGTGAAGTGCTCGACGCGTATCAGGCTTCGTTGCCTGAGCGTGCGGTCGAGGTGTTAAGCCGCCAGCTTGCGCGCGTGGCCGTTGCTGTGATTCGTACGCTCGACCCGAATCATCCGATGCCCGCCATTACTAACGCCATGCGGCAGTCCGCCGGCAACGCACACTTCAGATCATGAAGGTGAGATTTCCCAACCACGAATCGCGATTGAGCAGCAGCACTTTTTTGAGCGCGATACGCCATTGCCCTGCCTCCCATCGCAGGTGATAGCACACCTCCGCAGCGAGCGTCTGGGTGTTGCCCAGGCCCACCTGCTTGTGGTCACCGGTGCGCATCTCGCAGATCAGCTGATTGCAGAGAACCTCGGTGTATCCATCTTGCGCAATCACTTCGACATTGCTGATGAAATGCAGCGTTCGCGAGCGGGGTGTCTGCGCAGGGAACGGGTTCCGCAGCTGATGATGGACGCGCTCTTCCCGGCGGAGCCGATCGTCGCGAATAATCGCAGCCTGGTGAGTGCTACCCGCCTGGTCGTCAACCGGAATCCAGTAAAGACCGTCCTCGGTAAAGAGCGCGTTCCACTGCTCCAGCTGTAGCCGGTCAAGCAGGCGAACCTCGCGCGTAATGAACAGTTCGGCCTCCTGCTGCGACAGCGTATGGGGGTGAGATGTCATCAACGGTCTCCGGCGGCGCTCATCAGTCTGATCCACTCCCGCCAAACCGCGCGCTGTGGCGCTTCGCTGGAGGGAAGCCCGCGATACGCACCATCGGACTGCAACTCATCGGTGGTGAGCCCGCGCTCGAGAATCATCCAGTTCACCGCGCTACCCGCCAGCCCCTGCTGATTGCGCGCGAAGATATCGACATCGTCCGGCATCCCATATCCGGCGGGACCATAAAAGCGCTCCTGGCTGCGCAGCATCCCTTCATTGAACGCCTCGGGCGCATCAACCAGCTCGTAGGGGTAGATCTCAACCTCGGTGAGATCGGGCGCGATGGGACGCCAGATTCGGATCTGCTGGTGGATCATGCCCATGTTCGGGAACACGGTACCGCTGGTTTTGCCGGCGATCCACACCATCTCGTCAGCGCCGTGCTGACTCTGAAGATGCTGATAGTACGAACTGAACTCGCCGTCGAGGTCGTCTTGCAGATTGAACACTGGCCGCTCGAGTTGCCCGTGTCCGCCCGGAATATCCCAGGTTCGGCCACGGAACCGATGCTCGCGCATGGCTTTATCCGAGCCGCCTTTGTGCAGCCCGAAGTCGCCGGTTGAATCACCGTACTTTGCCTGCAGCGCCGCAAACGCACGATGCGTGTGCATGAAGTGGTAGCTGTCGTTAATGTTCTCGATCTGAAACTTCCAGTTGCCCTGATAACGGGCCACATACGGCCGGCTTCGTATCTCGATGCGACCGCTAGGCGACATGGCCAGCCGGCGATCAATGAGCAGCTTCGCGCGTCCGAGCCACTGAGACAGTGGCGGCACGTCGGCGTTGAAGCTTGCGAACAGGAATCCACGGTACGACTCAACGCGCGGCAGTGGCATTAAGCCCTCCGGGGCGTCGAAGTCATCGGGATAGCCGCCCGGCTCGCGCCTTTCGGACACTGCAATCAGCCGTCCATCCAGACCATAGACCCAGCCGTGATAGGGGCAACCAAATTCACGAACCTGTCCGCGAGGCTCGCGCGCGACGACGGCACCGCGATGCATGCAGCGATTCACCATCACATGGATGCGGCCGTTCGCGTCGCGACTGGCGACAACGGGCTGAAGACCGATCTGTACCGTTTTGAAGTCGCCTGTCTGCTGAAATTCGCTTTCCAGTCCGATGAAGTTCCAGGTGCAATAAAAAATATTCTCCATCTCGGCTTCGAAGATCTTGGGGTCTGTGTAGGCCCGCGTATGAACTCGAAACCGATTAGGGCCGATATCGACCAGATCTGCGATTGAGGAAGCGTTTGTGGAGATCATTGCGTTATCAATCCATGAACCTGCCGCCTGACAGGTTGAGTGTCTCGCCTGTGACGTAACCCGCCTCGCGGGAGGCGAGATAAATCGCGGCATGAGCCGCCTCGGACGAGCGTCCGACGCGCCCGACCGGAATACCCTTGATGACTTCGTTTAAGTGCTCGCTTCCTGCGGCCACCTGTACGTCAAATAAGGCGGTGGCAATCGAGTTCACGGTGACACCGGTGGGTGCGATGTCGGAAGCGAGCGCACGCACGAAGGCATACAGGCCGCCCTTCGCGGCGGCAAACGGCGCCACACCTTTATGGCTACCGGTTTTTGCCGACATCGTGCCGAACGTGATGATGCGGCCGTATTGACGAGGCACCATGCGCCGTGCGGCCTCGAGCATCATCATCATGGGGCCGACCAGTTCACGGTCGACCGCTTGCCGGTACTGCTGCTCGCCGATGGAAAGCGCTGGTGCGGTGGCGATGGGGGGCGGCACGAGAACGAGCACCTGCAGCGGCCCCAGTTGTGCCTCGCAGGCGTCAAGAAACACATTGGCTGAGTCACTTCCCTGCAGGCGAAGCGGCAAGGTGCTGACAGAGGGCAATCTGCAGGCTTCACGCTGCGCGTCGTTGGGCGGGTGCTCGGCCAGTTCGCCCACGACCAGCCTGGCCCCACGCTCTGCGAACGCTCTTACAACTGCGGGTCCAACACCCAGATGTCCGCCCACGACAGCGACGGAGACCCCTGTGAACTCGTCCTTGTTGACTGCGACAGATGCTGACATAGAGACCTCAGGGACGAATGCCGTTTTTGCGGATGATTTCGCCGTATTGAGTGAACTCACGCTGCATCGCAGCGCGCATCTCTGCTGGGGTGGATGGGCGAACCTCCAGACCGGTTTTGTCGAGCGCGCCTTTGACCTCGGGCAAATCGATGATCGCGCGAATCTCGGCGTAGAGCTTGTCCAGGATGGGCTGGGGCGTGGCGCGTGGCGCCAGGAAGCCATACCATGCATCGGTCGTAAAGTTCGGAACGCCCAGCTCGCCAAACGAAGGCAGATCAGGCGCGGCCCGATGCCGCGTCTGCGCTGCGACAGCAAGCGCCCGCAGACGTCCTGCGGTTACTTGCGGCATCACGGTGTGGGTGGCCACCAGCATGGCATCGACGTGGCCAGCGATCACATCCGCAATACCTGGTGCGGTGCCCTTGTAGGGCACGTGAAGAAAAGATGTGCCGGTTTGTTGCTGCAGCAGCTCAAGCGCAATGTGTTGTGGCGAGCCAATGCCCGGCGATGCGAAGGTGAGCTTGCCAGGCGATGCCTTGGCCATCGCGAGGAACTCAGGCAGGTTGGCCGCCTTGAAGCCTGGATTGACGACCAGAGTCTGGTTACCCCAGGCCGCGATCATGATCGGCGCAAGATCGTTCATCGGCTCGAATCCCGCGGTGGGAATGAGCGTGGCGGTAATCGTCAGGTTGCTTGCGGTTACCAGAAGCGTATGTCCGTCCGGTTGCGCGCGAGCCACCATCTCGGCACCGAGATTGCCTGCTGCCCCCAGCCTGTTTTCAACGATCACCGGTTGTCCCCAACGGCTGTGCATGCGCTCTGCGACCTGTCGGGCAATGTTGTCCATGCCAGTGCCTGGTGTAAACGGCACGATGAATCGCATGGGGCGGGTCGGAAAATCTTGCGCAACCGCAGTCCCGGCGTTCAGGCCGACTGTTGCGAGCACCGCTACTGATATCGAGCGAATCAGAGTCATGAATGAGCCTGGCATGACGAGCAACTCCTTAAACATTCGTGGTGTCAGTTTTGAAGCAATCGGCGAGCTTATTGAACGGGCGTGAGCAGCGTATCGGGCTGCTCGACCACCAGTGCATGACAAAGCGTGTTGAGCGGCGGCGGCGTATCGGAGCTAAGACTGAGCAGCAGGTTGAGCAGCCCGGCAGTCCGCTGGGTGCCGAAGACCGGTGTGACGTTATCGATGAATTTGTCGCGAAAATCCTGGTCGGTAAACGGCTGTAGACGATGTCCAGGGGGAGGGCGTGCTGTGCCCCGATAACTGCGACCGCCCTCATCGATGATTTCAACCTCGGCTAAAAAGCCGCCTGCCGCACCGGTGCTGAGCGACGCGTCGGGTTGCACCTCAACGCGAGAGGCAAGCAGACTCTGGATATCGTTGGCCTGAACGCGCGTCGGGCTGAAGCTGTCGGTTCCGATCCGCCCGTCGAGGATTGCAGCGCTGACCACGTAGGCGAGTGAATGATCAGCGGTTTCGCGCGACGTCGGTTTGAAGGGCGCAGCCCGCTTTGTCATGAGATGTTCAACGACCTGATGATCCGCGCGAACCCGCAACGACTTGATCCGAGATGGGTCGCCTCCCGCTGAGCGGAGCGAGGCTGATGCCTCGAGCGCAGCCTGGATCGCACTTTGTGCGCGCGAACCGACTGGCCAGCGTTTAAACACGACTGACTGGATGCGCGTGCAGTGCCCGATAGCTGCGAGCTGGGCCAGGAGGCGCTCACTATCAACCCGCTCGGGGCCTAGTTTTGAAAGCAGGCCATGCGCGCCCTCAAAGGGACGTATCGCGCCCTCTACGCCAGCTTCGGCAAGCAGACATGAGGCAAGCGCCTGGCGACAGGCGTTACTGCCGTTGAATCGCTTCCACATTGTCAGGTCGCCTCGGTCGTTGAGCTCGCCTGATTCGACCTCGTCGCTGACCAGATGCTTGGTGGCAACGATGGAGAGGGCTTCGCGGGTCTGGATCGCTGTCAGGCCAA
>CAZORB010000044.1:15588-27835 GCA_964581825.1 uncultured Bordetella sp. | reverse complement strand
GAGGCGGTCGCTGGCGACATCATCGGTCTGCACAATCATGGGCAGCTTCAGATCGGGGACACGATCACCGAAGGCGAAAAGCTCGCGTTTCTCGGAATTCCGTACTTTGCGCCAGAGCTCTTTCGCATGGCACGAGCCCGCGATCCGTTCAAATCGAAGCAGCTGTCAAAAGGATTGAAAGAGCTCGGCGAAGAGGGCGCAATTCAGGTCTTTGAGAATGCGCTGGGGCATACCCTGCTCGGTGCGGTGGGGCCGCTGCAATTTGAAATCGTTGCCCACCGGCTGCAAACCGAGTATCAGGTGGATGCCGTATACGATGCCAGTGACGTGCACTTGGCGCGTTGGCTCGTGTACCCGGATGATGCCGCGCGCAAAAAATTCGAGCGAGAACAGGTCGTACGATTGGCGCATGACGTCGATGGCAATCCGGTGTATCTGGCCCCTAACAAGTACAACCTTCAGGTCACGATGGAAGCATGGCCCGGGGTTCGATTTTTATCCACCCGCGAACACGGGGAGGTCTTGGGATGATCCGATCGCCGGACGACTTTGAGCCATCGATTGAGCTTGCGCTACACGACGACGCGATCGCGTATGTGTTTGCCGGAGACGCTTTAATTCTCGCCGACGCCTCACCCCAAGCCATGGCATGGCGGCACTACCGCGAGCTTGGCTTTGCGGCAGACCGTGTTCATGCGGTCGGTCGACACCTTGGCCGCGATCATGTGGCAGTGGCCATCGATCGGACGGGCGCGCGTGAACAGCTGCCTCCTGGGCTGAGGGCCGCGGGGCTGCGACAGTGGTTTGGCGAGCTAAATGACGTCGACCTGTCGATTGCGATGCGGGCCATCCAGCTCCTCGAGTGGGACCGCACACATCGCTTTTGTGGTGCTTGTGGTGGGCCGACTGAGCTGCTGCCCGGAGAGCGGGCGCGCCGGTGTTCAGGCTGTTCGCTGGCCACCTATCCTCGCATTGCGCCTGCCATGATGGTGATGGTGACGCGCGGCAGAGAAATGCTGCTTGGACGGGGTCTGCATTTTCCTGCCGGTCGCTACAGCGCACTGGCGGGCTTTGTTGAGGCAGGCGAAACCATCGAGCAGGCGGTCGTGCGTGAGGTTCGCGAAGAGGTGGGGCTAGAGATTCGTGACCTGCGCTACTTCGGCAGTCAAAGCTGGCCCTTTCCGCACTCGCTGATGATTGCATTTCGTGCCGAATGGGCCTCGGGCGATATCCGCGTCGATCCGAACGAGTTGGCCGATGCGCAATGGTTCGAACCCGAAGCGCTCCCCAACATACCGCCGCGACTGAGCATTGCACGTGCCCTCATCGACGCAACGCTCGCTGAACTTTCCGGCTCGCCCGAGGGCTGATCACATCCGGGGTGAGCGCGGGAAGCGAGGTTCCCGCATGGTCGTAGATCGCGCGCACACAGGGATGTGTGGTTCGGCGCTGCACAGAAATTGCATAGAACTCCTGCCGAACCTCATCCGTCGTACCAATCAAAATGACTGCGTACTGCTCTGCGATCTCGTCGGCGAGCGCAGCCGGTGAAGTAAAGATCCCGAGCCCGGCGCGCCCGAAGGCCTTCATCAAGGCCGCGTCGTCGAATTCGGCAACCAGGTCGGGCGCAATGTGGTGACGCTCAAACCAGCGCACCAGACGCCCGTAGAGCGCGGTGTCCTGCCCGGGCATCAGCATGGGCATCCGGTGCAGGTTGGCAGGGAACTCGCCACTTAGCCGATCCACCACCTGGCGCGCGGCAAAGAAGCAAAGGCCGGTTTCGCCCAGTCGATGGTTAAAGGCGCGCACACCGGTTCCAGGCGGTGTCGGCGAGTCAGCGATCACCATATCCAGGCGGTGCACCGACAGCTCGGCGAGCAAGCCATCGAGTTTCCACTCGCGAGCGGTGAGGTGGACAGGCCGCCCGATGTGCATGGCCGGTTCGATCAGGCGATGAGCAACCGCCTTGGGAACCACGTCGGCCACGCCCACCCGAAAGTGAACTGACTGAGAATCGGCGCTCCCCCGAAGCACCGCTTCCGCCTCGGCGCCCAGCGCAAAGATGCGCTCGGCGTAATCGAAGGCTACCTGGCCCGACTCAGTGAGCTCGAGCCGCCTGCCGCGCCGCTCGAACAGACGCGCACCGAGTGCAGCCTCAAGTTCATGCAGCTGTTCGCTGATGGTTTGAGGCGTGACGTGGGCTTCGTCGCTGGCCCGCGCGAGGCCGCCAGCGCGCGCGACGCGCCAGAAGTACTGCAGATGCTTATAGTTAATCATTCGGAAAAACCGATATGAAATGCAGGAACAAACGAATATACCGAAAATTCCCCGATCGGTAGCCTGTCACTTCCTAAACTTTTTCTGAAACGAGGTTTCGATGAAAGTTTCGACGAAGGCCCGGATTGCCACCGCAGCGTTGGTCGAGCTTGGGATGCACCGGGCTAGCAACCCGGCGCGGCTCGCCGATATCGCCACGCGGCTCGATGTATCGCTCTCGCACCTCGAACACCTGTTTGCGCTGTTGCGGCGCCACGAGCTTGTCGAGGGTTTCCGCGGCCCGGGTGGCGGTTATGTGCTGGCGCGCGCCGCTCGCGACATCAGCGTAGGCGACATCGTCTATTGCGTAGATCAGCTCGATGCGCAAAGCGCAGCAGAGCGCGAGGCCGCGCTCAACGCGCCTGGCGGACAGGTGTGGGAGCAGCTTCGGTCACAGGCAATGGACTACCTCGACACGGTGTCTTTACAGCAACTGATCGACGCGGCCCGCTCGCGGCGGTCCGTCTCCGATAGCGAATCCATCGCTCAGGTCGGTTGAGGGTGTGGAGCGGGGTTCTAGCAGAGCCCCGCTCGCACTGGATCGACGTTGCATCCAGGTATGCTCGGGTTCAGTGACCGACCACCTGTCGGCCAGAACCTGAGGGGATCGCATGTTCCTGCTGATAGCCGGCCTGATTCTGTTTATCGGGGCTCACTCGAGTCGCATTGCCTTTGAATCGGCACGCGGGCGTCTCATCGCATCCTGGGGTCCACTCGCCTACAAGGGCCTGATCTCCCTCGTATCGCTCGCGGGTCTGGTGCTGATCGTTCAGGGCTACGCCGACGCCCGCACGAATCCAGTGATTCTCTGGCCCGCCTGGACGGGTGGGCGCCACGTCGCGGCCCTCCTCATGCTGTTTTCCTTTGTACTGGTAACAGCCGCCTATGTGCCTCGCAACATCATCCGAGCTCGCCTGAAGCACCCGATGGTGCTGGGCGTGAAACTCTGGGCATTCGCGCACCTGATCGCTAACCACACGCTGGCTGACGCGGTGCTATTTGGCGCGGTATTGATCTGGGCGGTACTGTCCTTTCGTGCTGCGCGCAGGCGAGACGCCGCTGCGCTCGAACATTCCGCTGCCACCACGGGTGCGGTGGCACCCGCAGCCACCTCGCGGCTGGCCGACGCAGCAGTACTGGTCATAGGCCTCGTGGCCTACTGGGCTTTTGCGATGTTTCTCCATGCAAGCCTGATTGGTGTTCGGCCGTTTGGTTAACCAACCACCCTAGAAAAACTATCGGAACAATCCAAACAATAAATTGGATTTATTGACAGGGCGTCCGCATCATCTCGTTCATGCCAGGCAGCACACGGTTGCCTGGCTTCACGAACGAAAGGACGACCATGTCAGCGCAGCGCCCTGAAATTAAGACTCTCGCCAATCTTGAAGCCGCATTTGCCGGCGAATCGATGGCGCATATCAAGTATCGCTACTTCGCCCGGTTGGCCCGCGCAGCCGGCGACGAGCAGACCGCTCGCGTGTTTGAGGAGACCGCCGACCAGGAGGTCATGCACGCATTCGGCCACCTCGATCTGCTCTATCCGCGCGACCAGATGAGCCCTGCGCGCGCGCTGGAAATCGCAATCGCCGGCGAAACCTACGAATACACCGAGATGTATCCGAAGTTTCGCGAAACCGCGATTGCTGAGGGCGCCCAGGCGGCGATCGCCGAGATCGACGAACAGATTGCCGAATCGCGCGAGCACGCCGAGCGATTTGCCCAAACGCTGAATCGGGCGGCCCGCCGCTTCCAGGCGCTTGCAGACGTTGAAAAACGCCATGCGGCGCGCTATCAGCGCGCGCTTGATGTCGCACGTGAACTGCCGAAAGCCGCCTGATTCGCGCGATTGCGCTTCCAACCACAACACACCTCTCCCTCCCTCTAAAAGGACTCCACCATGAAAACCTGGCAATGCATTGTGTGCGGTTACCTCTATGACGAAGCCGCTGGCGACCCCGAGCACGGCATCGCGCCTGGCACCCGCTGGGAAGATGTGCCCGCCGACTGGGAGTGCCCGGACTGCGGCGTCGCGAAGGCCGAGTTCGAGATGATCGAACTTGCGGCCTGAGTTCAAACCACCGCTCTGGAAGGAGTTGGAACATGACGGGCACGCGAGACGAACCGGTTGTAATCGTTGGGGCTGGCATGGCGGGTTACGCGCTGGCGAAGGAGTTGCGTAGGCGTGAGTGCTCACGTCCTATCACCCTCGTGACGGCTGATTCCGGACGCGCGTACTCGAAGCCGATGCTCTCGAACGCGCTGGCACAGCGTCGGACGGCGGCGGCGCTGGAGAGCGCGAGTGCTGCCGCACTAGCCGAGCGCCTGCAGCTGCAGGTGATGACTGATACTCAGGTGACTGCCATCGATCGCGATGCGCGCATGCTTCAAACCAACACCGCGTCCGTGCCCTACGCGGACCTGGTGCTGGCAATTGGCGCCCAACCGATCCGGGTACCCATTACCGGTGATGCGGCCTCACAGGTGGTGTCGGTGAACGATCTTGTCGATTACGCGGCGTGGCGCGAGCGGCTGGTCGCGGCGGGATCCGATGCCAGGGTGCTGGTCATTGGCGCAGGTCTGATCGGGTGCGAGTTTGCCAACGACCTCATCACGGCAGGGTTCCGCGTGACCGTGGTGGATCCTGCAGCGCTGCCACTTGGCCGGCTTGCGCCTGCGGCGGTGTCCGACGTACTTGCCGTGGCGCTCGCGTCAAGCGGGGTCGACTGGCGATTTGGCCGAACGGTTCGCGACCTCTCAACGAGCGCCGACCGCTCCGCGCTCGCCGCGACACTGGATGATGGCACGCTGGTGTCTGTCGATTGCGTACTGAGCGCCGTGGGGTTGCGGGCGCGGGTGGAATTGGCGCGCGATGCGGGTCTTGCAACGGGCGCAGGCATTGTGGTGGACCGCATGCTCGCAACGACGGATCCGCGGATTTTTGCGCTGGGTGATTGCGCGCAGATCGACGGCCAGGTCCGGCCCTACGTCGCCCCGCTGCTTCAGGCCGCACGCGCGCTTGCCGCAACGCTGTCGGGTGTGCCCACGGCTCTTGAACTCGATCCCGCGCCGGTGGTGGTCAAAACGCCGAGTTGCCCGGTCGTTGTTCTGCAGCCTGCCGCGACCGGCGATGCGGGGCGGTGGGTTGGCGCACCGGACGCGTCGGGTATCCGACTTGATTGGCGCGACAATGAGGGCGTGTTGCGCGGATTTGCTCTGGCAGGCGATCGTTGTGCGGAGCGCCCCCGGCTTCTGGCTGCGGTGGGACGTCCCGCGACCGAGCCAGCGGAGGCGATCGCGTGAGCGGTGATGGCGCGGTTACTGAGCGGTTGGTGAGATCAGTGCAGTAAATCGGCTGAGGTCGATGTTGCCACCGCTCAGAACGACACCGATTCGCTGACCCGCAAGGTCGGCTCGAGGCATGAGCGCAGCAGCTGCCGCCAGACAGCCGGTAGGCTCGACCACTAGTTTGAGATGGGCAGCAAGCCAGCCCATGGTGTGCACCAGCGCCTCGTCGCTCACGGTGGCGATTTCAGAAACGTGTTCGCGAATGACCGCAAAAGTAAGCTCACCCGGCGACTGGGTTTGGGCGCCATCGGCAAGCGTTTGCGGGACAGGGATTCGTACCCGTTCGCCGCGCGCAAGCGACTGGCGCACGTCATCGCCCGCCTGCGGTTCAACACCGATCACGCGACAGCCGGGCGAGCGCGCCGCCGCTGCCACCGCGCAGCCGGAGATGAGCCCGCCTCCGCCCACGCAGACAAATAGCGCATCGAGCGGACCGACTTCTTCGAAGAGCTCGAGTGCCGCCGTCCCTTGCCCTGCCATGACGTCCGCATGGTCATACGGCGGAATCAGCGTCATCTGGCGGGCCTCGGCAAGCGAGCGTCCAAGCGCCTCGCGATCCTGGGTGTAGCGGTCGTAGAGAACGATTTCGGCACCATGCGATCGCGTGGCCGCGACCTTGACCGCAGGGGCGTCCGCCGGCATCACGATCAGCGCGGGCATTCCGAGCAGCTTTGCCGAAAGAGCGATCGCCTGCGCGTGGTTTCCCGATGAATAGGTAATGACGCCGTGCTGGCGGGCCCCGGCTGGAAGACGGGAGAGCGCGTTGAACGCACCCCTGAACTTGAAGGCGCCGATGCGCTGCAGGTTCTCGCACTTGAAAAACAGCTGGGCGCCGGCCAGCGCATTGGCAGAGGGGCTGGTCAGCACTGGCGTTCGCACCGCCACACCAGCCAGGCGGCCCGCCGCCGCTTCAACATCCGCAATAGAGATAGGAAGATTCATGCTGCGAGTGTAGAGTCTTTCGTCAGTTCGCGCCGTAAGGTCGACGGCATCCAAGACCAACTTATGGAGGTTCGATGCAGACGCTTCCAGGTCCGTTGCAGCATGCTGATCCCCCCGCCATTCTTGCGCTGGATGCGGGGGGCTATCCCCGGCGATGGATTGGTCTGGAGGAGGCGGCAACCTGTTATGTGAGGGGTGCGGTCGCCTGGGACCTTGGTGAGCATGCGTTTGTGCTTCGCGGTGGCATCAATCGCGCAAGCGGTCGACAATCGGCGCTTACCCTGCGGTCGATCGTTGCGCTGCGCGGCGACACCATCGTGCGCGCGCCGCGCGACCGGGTGCCGGTGGTGGTGCGCGAGATGCTGTTTGCGCGCGACCGGCATGTGTGTGCCTACTGCGGTGGACGGTACCGGCTGGCCGATCTGACCGCTGAGCACGTGCTGCCCCAGAGCAAGGGCGGTCGCGATACCTGGACCAATCTGGTGAGCGCCTGCAAGCCCTGCAACCTGCGCAAAGGCAACCGAACGCCGGAACAGGCCGGCATGCCGCTCTTGTACGTTCCCTACGTACCCAGCCAGCACGAAGCCTTCATTCTTCGAAACCGGCGCATCCTGGCCGATCAGATGGAGTTTCTGATGGCGGGTGTACCGGCGGGATCGCGGTTGCATGCGCGCGTCGGCATGCATGAGGTTGCCACGCCCAATGAATCGGTCGTGCAGGCCTCGAGCGGTCGAATGGTTCGCGGCCGAGGTCAGCGGTGAGCTTGAATCCCGCCCGTGTACGCCGCTTTACACAGCTTGACGTTTTCTCCAACGTCCGGATGCTTGGCAATCCGCTCGCGGTGGTTCTCGACGGGCAGGGGTTGAGTGCTGCGCAGATGCAGGCATTTGCGAACTGGACCAACCTCTCTGAGACCACGTTCCTGTTGCCGCCCGACACGGATGAGGCCGACTACCGGGTTCGAATCTTCAGCCCTGGGCGGGAGCTGCCTTTTGCGGGCCATCCGACCCTCGGCAGCTGTCACGCGTGGCTATCGGCGGGCGGACAACCGCGGCGCGATCTGATCATCCAGCAGTGCGAAGCCGGACTGATTGCGATCCGTCGCTCGGGCGAACGACTCTGGTTTGCCGCGCCACCCCGCCTTCGCGGTGGGCCCCTGGATGAGGCAGAGGTGGTGCGCATCGCGGCAGGATTGAGAATCCCGCGAGCATCGATCATCGCCCACGCCTGGTGTGATAACGGGCCACACTGGCGGGGCGTGCTGCTGGGGTCGGCCGCTGAGGTCTTGGCGCTAGAGCCTGACCCGGTAGTGCTCGAGGGGCTGGACGTGGGGGTGATTGGGGCGCGCGGCAAGGTCGGTGTGGTTGCCCCGGCGGACGCCGCTGCCGAGGTCGACTTCGAGGTACGTGCGTTTTTCACAGCGGGCGGCAGCCTGCGCGAAGATCCCGTCACTGGCAGCCTGAATGCGGCGCTTGCGCAGTGGCTGATCGGTGAGGCCATCGCGCCTGCCCGCTATGTCGCCCGGCAAGGCACCCGACTGGGTCGCGATGGCCGGGTTTACATCGAGCAGACTGCGCCGGACACCGTTTGGGTTGGCGGCTATTGCATCGAGAGCATCAGCGGCGAGCTGAGGCTCTGAGTCTGTGCAGGCTCGCCCTCGACCAATCGCACCAGCCGCTCGAGTCTGTCATCGCGAACGCCGCGCGCATGAAGCGCCTGCCAGGTGTTGATCGCATAGTCGCGGTTGGGGCCACGCTGGCCGTGCGCTTCGCGCAGGGTTTTGAGAAGCTCAGCCTCGGCCAGCCGCCGATACCAGCGGCTACCCCGCTCTGCCACGAAGGCGAGCGCCTCAACCGGCGCGCCATCAGAGAGCCTCACGCGAACGATGGTGGGGCGGTACACGCGCTCGGCCCAGTCTGGAATTTCCCGCTGAAACACTGCATCTAACGCGGCTTTGCGGGACGCTTCGTGAAGCTCATACGCCACCCCGACACAGGCGCCGCCGCGATCCAGGCCCAGCACCACGCCGGGTCGATCGGGCGTGCCCCGGTAGCGAATCGAACCGATGCAGAACGCGCGGTGATAGCCGTTTAGCCGCGCGAGTTCGGCGCGCCGATAGTCAAACCCCGGATTCCAGATCAGGGATCCGTAAGCGAAGACCCATGTCGCGTGGACATGCTCAGGCTGGATAGGACGCACGACGTTGAGAATAGCTTGGCAGGGAGGCCGGTAGATAAAAAAACCGGCCTCCAACCAGGGAGAGTGGCGTACCCGACAAGGTGCGCAGCAGCCCTATGCAGCGCAGGACAGCAACTTAGGTTTTACGGGCCGCCGGTTTGCGCGTTTTACGGGCGGCGGGTTTTGCTGCGCTCGCGGAGCGCTTGGGCTTGGCAGGCGCAGTGTCCTCAGGGGTGGCTGAGTCGGCGGCTGCGGCAGGTTTGGCGCGGGCCTTGGCGCCGGACTTGGGTGCCTCAGCGCCGGGCTTGGTCGGGCGCGGCGCAAACTCAAAGCCGATGCGTCCGCCCGGTTCCCGAACCAGGAAGGCTTTGAATTTGCGGCGCGTGCGCGATGAGACGAAGCCATCGAGGAGTTCGGTGCGGCCGTCGGCAAGCAGTTTTTGCATTTGTGCTTCGCCGATTTCCTGCTGCAAGATGATTTTGCCCGAGCGGAAGTCGCAGCTGCGCGACGGGCCGACCGTGTTCTCGCACACGTAACTCATGCCGTGTTCAAAGACTTTGCCGGCGCATTTCGGGCAGGGGCCAAGCGCGGTGCGGCCGCTGAAGTCGACGGCCTCGGCAAGCGCGTCGTCGTCGCGATCAGATTGGCCAAAATCGAATTCGAGCCGGTGATCAGCGCTTAACTTCAGGATTGCTGCGAATGGTCGGCCCATTTTGCTGCGAAAACCCTGTAGCGGCCCGACCGTGCGCTCGGTAATCAGCGCCTCGGCTTCTGTCACCTCGAGCTGTCGTGCGCCCGGGATCTTGCTGATGGAAAAGTCGCAGGCCGTGCAGGCATAACGGCGGTAGTTTTCCTGGACCACGGCGCCACATTTCGGGCATGGCGCCTTGAGCGTGGCGTAATTGCCCGGCACCGTATCGGCCTGGTAATTTTTGGCGCGCTCGACGAGTTGACGGGTCATCTCGGCGATTTCGCGCATGAAGGCCTCGCGCCCAAGCCGCCCGCGCTCCATTTCAGCGAGCTTGTGCTCCCATTCGCCGGTGAGCTCGGGTGCCGTGAGTTCGGCCACGCCCAAGCCGCGCAGCAGTGTCAGTAGCTGAAACGCTTTCGTGGTTGGAACCAGCTCTTTGCCGTCTCGGATCAGATAGTTTTCGGCAATCAGCCCCTCAATGATGGAGGCGCGGGTAGCCGGTGTGCCCAGCCCCTTGTCGGCCATGGCCGCGCGCAGATCGTCATCGTCGATCAGCTTGCCTGCGCCCTCCATGGCCGAGAGCAGCGTGGCTTCGTTGTATCGAGGCGGAGGCCGTGTGCTTAGCGCGGCAAGCTCGATATCGTTGACCGCCACCCGTTCGTTGGCCCCCACCGGTGGCAGCGTGTCGTCGCCGCCCTCTCGGCCATAGATAGCCTGCCAGCCAGGGTTGACCAGGACGCGACCTTCGGTCTTAAACGCATGCTCGCCAACTCGGCTGATGCGGGTGGTGACGAGCGACTCGGCGGCCGGGAAAAACACGGCCATGAAGCGGCGGGCAACCAGGTCGTAGATGCGCTGCTCGGCATCAGATAGCGCGCGTGGTGCCTGCAACGTTGGAATAATTGCAAAGTGGTCGCTTACTTTGCTGTTATCGAAGACGCGTCGGTTGGGTCGAACCCAGCCCGAATCAAGAATCTGCTGTGCGAAGGGTCGATAGGGCGCCTGTTCGGTGAGCACATCGACCGTTTGGCGGGCGGTATCAAGATAGTCTTCGGGCAACGCCCGCGAGTCGGTTCGCGGGTAGGTGAGCACCTTGTGCCGCTCGTAGAGCGCCTGCGCGATGGCGAGCGTGGTTCTTGCCGAAAAACCGAACCGCGAATTGGCTTCCCGCTGCAGCGAGGTGAGGTCAAAGAGCGCAGGCGATAGCTGGGTGGCGGGTCGGGATTCATCGCTGACGACCGCGGTTTTGCCCTCACAGGCGGCGACGATGGCCTGCGCTGTTTCGCGATCCCAGAGACGCTCGGCGCGCGCTTCGGCATCATTTTCGTCTTTGCGGAAAGCCGGGTTGAACCACTTGCCCTCATAGGCTCCCGCGACCGCGCCAAACTGAGCCTTGACCTCGAAGTAGTTGCGCGAAACGAAGCTGCGAATTCGCTCTTCGCGCTCGACCACGATGGTGAGCGTGGGTGTTTGAACCCGACCGACGGTGGTCAGATAGAAGCCCCCATCGCGGGAATTGAATGCGGTCATGGCACGCGTGCCATTGATGCCAACCAGCCAGTCGGCTTCGGATCGGCAGCGGGCGGCGTCCGCCAGAGGCAGCATGTCCGGGTCGTCGCGCAGGTGCTCAAACGCATCCCGAATGGACGCCGGTGTCATGGACTGCAGCCAGAGCCTGCGGATGGGCTGGCGCGCTTTCGCGTGCTGAACGATGAGTCGGAAGATCAGCTCACCCTCGCGGCCCGCGTCGCAGGCGTTGATGAGCGAGGACACGTCTTTACGGCGGATCAGCCGGGTTAACAGCTTGAGCCGGTCCTCGGTTTTGTCGATGGGCTTTAGGTCGAAGTGCGGCGGGATGACTGGCAGGTTGGCAAACGACCACTTGCCGCGTTTGACCTCGAATTGCTCGGGCGCGCCGATTTCGACCAGATGCCCGATCGCCGACGACAGCACATAGTGCTCGCTTTCGAAAAAGTCGCCCTGGCGCGTGAAGCCGCCAATCGCGCGCGCGATGTCAGCGGCGACGGAGGGCTTTTCAGCGATGATCAGCGCCTTGGTCATTGGGACAATAGAACCTGTGAAAACAGTGGCACGGGGATTGCTCGCGGGGTCGGGACCCGGTTCGGGGCGGCCATCATACGGGCCGATCCGCCAGCGAAGCAAGCAAGCAGACCGGATGCGGCGGGGTAAATATCATGGCGACGGGCCTGGGTCAGCTAGCGGGACGCATGCGCTGAAAGCGACCGTCGATCAGCCGTTCGACCAGCCCGGACAGTTCAAGCTCAATCAGCGCATTAGCAGCCTGCGGTCCGGGTAGGCCGCTGGCCTGAACCAGCGAGTCGGGTGTGACGGGCGACCAGCCCAACGAGGCGAGCAGTTGGCTAGCCGGTTCGGATAGCGCGGGATGGTCTGCGCTGGGCGCTCGACTGATCGGTGCCGGGAACGCCTTCGGCTGCCAGCCCTGGCGAGCGAAGGCGCTTTCGAGGAGCGCGGCAATGTCGGCAGCGTCTTCAACCAGGGCCGCGCCTTCGCGGATCAGTTGATGACAGCCGCGACTGAGTGCGGAATGAACCGACCCGGGAAAAGCGGCGACTTCGCGCCCCAGGTCTGCCGCCAGTCGGGCGGTGATCAGCGATCCGGAGTGCCGTGCGGCCTGGACCACGATGACAGCCGAGGCGTGGGCGGCAATCAGACGATTGCGACGCGGAAAATGGTGCGCCACGGCAGGACTGCCGAGCGGTAACTCGGACACGAGCGCGCCTTGCGCGATAA
>CAZORB010000044.1:0-15488 GCA_964581825.1 uncultured Bordetella sp. | reverse complement strand
TCGGGGTCGCCCCGCAGATAGAGCACCGGCGGCGGATCGGGTAAGGCCGCAATCATGGGCGGATAGCGGGGATCGGCGAGCGTCAGCAGATGCTGCCCGGGCGACTGTGACCAGGCGAGGGCTTGCGCCATGGCGGATTCAAGGCTGGGATCGGGGCTTGCCAAGGCCTTCGCAACCGGCGTTGGCAGAACGGCCCGCAGTGCGGGCTCGGGCGCACGCAGGGCCGCGCAAGCGCAGCCGAAGCGTTCGCGGAGAAGCCGCGCAGCCGTTGGACCCAACCCTGGCGTGAATGACAGCGTGAGCCAGCTTCGGGTGCAGCATAGCGACGGATTGGCCGAGAAGGATGCCGACAGGCGTTCGGCGCAGCCACCCATCGCGGTGGGTGCGGGGGGCTCGATAAGCGGCAGAGTGGGCTGGGTGGGATTCATGTTGCACCGGAGGGGCGGGCCGGAGGTGGCATTGAGCGTAAGCATCCGGCGTGTCTGACGCGCTGGCGAGCCCTCGCTCGGCCATTCGGCCAGGCCCGATGGTCTGCGTCGCCTTGCGAGCGTTCGGTGCCAGCGGTAGCATTTGCAGATGGCACTTAGAACCATCCTCCGTTATCCCGACCCCCGGCTCTTACAGGTTGCCGCTCCGGTTGAACGCGTCGACGACGCGGTCCGCGAGCTCATCCGCGATATGGCCGACACCATGTATGAGGCGCCAGGCATCGGTCTGGCAGCTACACAAATCGATGTGCACCTGCGCATCATCGTGATCGACCTGTCGGAAAAACGCGACGCGCTTCAGGTTTTCATCAACCCAGAAATCGTCAATGCCGGCAACGAGCTCACCGTGCATGAAGAAGGATGCCTGTCGGTGCCGGGAATTTTCGAAAATGTTGAGCGTCCTGGCCGCATCACGGTGCGTGCGCTGGACGCGCAGGGCGAGCCTTTCACGCTCGATGCCGAAGGCCTGCTCGCGGTCTGTCTGCAGCATGAAATCGACCATCTGAATGGCCGGGTGTTTGTTCAGCATTTGTCGCGGCTCAAGCAAACCCGTATCCGTGCCAAGCTCGTCAAGCAAGAGCGCGACGCCGCCTAGCGCGCGCACGCCCTAATCAGAGAGGCTGCGCTGAGGCTGATCTTCGCCGGTACGCCGGAATTCGCGGTACCTGTGCTTAATGCCGTGATCGAGGCGGGGCATCAGGTTGCGCTGGTGCTTTGCCAGCCCGATCGCCCCGCCGGCCGCGGTCAGCGTCTGGTCGCCCCGCCGGTTAAGCAACGCGCACTGGCGCTCGGGCTGCCGGTGGGTCAGCCTGCCCGGCTGCGCGAAGACGCCGACCGTCGAGCGCTCCACGAGGCCCGCGCTGACCTGATGCTGGTGGTGGCCTACGGCCTGATTCTGCCGCAGGTGGTGCTCAACTTACCGCCCCATGGCTGTGTGAACGTTCATGCGTCGCTTCTGCCGCGCTGGCGAGGCGCGGCCCCCATCCAACGTGCCATCGAGGCTGGCGACCGCGAAACCGGCATCACCATCATGCAGATGGACGCCGGTCTCGACACCGGGCCGATGCTCTTGCGAGAGGCGGTACCAATTACCGATACCGATACCGGTGGCACGCTTGCCGACCGACTGGCGGTGCTGGGCGCGCGTCTGGCGGTACGTGCGCTGGCCGGCCTCGAGCGCGGCGAACTGATGCCCGAGCCGCAGCCCGAACAGGGGGTCTGTTATGCGCACAAAATCGAACGTGCTGATGGGGTGCTGAATTGGCGGCTTGATGCCACGGCGCTCGCCAATCGCATTCGCGCGTTCGATCCGGTGCCGGGGTGCACCGCGGCGCTCAGCTCTGACGAGTCAACGGTATTCAAGGTGTGGCGCGCTCGCGTGGCTGAGCGCGACTCGGGTGCTGCGATTGCGCCTGGCACCGTCCTTGAAGCGCCTGCGGGTGTGCTGCGGGTCGCCTGCGGCCGCGGCGCGATAGATCTGCTTGAACTGCAGCGGCCCGGCGGCAAGCGGCAGCCGGCTGACGTGTTCTTGCGCGGCCGGCCGATCCTGCCTGGCGAACACTTCCGCCTGCCTCCCGAAGGCTGACGGCCGCAATGACTCCTGCGACCCGGTCGTCGCTTGCCGACGAGATGCGCTGCGCTGCGCAGGCGCTCGAGGCGCTGATGGCCGGCGAACGGCTCGACAGCGCCCTCGAGACGGCTGAGCGCGCGGCAAAGCTTGAACCCGCATCGGGTCCCCCGGTGCGCGACCTTGCGTATTCGGCCGCGCGGCAGCTGGGGCTGTGCCGAGAGCTTGCGCGGCTTCTCAATAGCCGCGAACCGTCGGCGCCCGTGGCGGCCCTGCAATGTCTTGCGTTATCGCAACTGATCACCCCGCAACGCCATCCGGCCACCATTGTCGACCAGGCGGTCCGGGCGGCGCGCGCCGATCCTCGCACCGAGGCCGCAGCTGGCTTCATCAATGCGACGCTGCGGGCGTTTCTGCGTGCAGCGCCCAACTGGCTCGAACGGGCCCGGCGCGAACCCGAGGCGCGCTGGAATCATCCGCGTTGGTGGCTCGATCAGCTGCGCGCCGATCACCCGACACACTGGGAGGCCATCGCCGAGTCGGCCGATCGCTACCCGCCGCTTACGCTTCGAATCAATCTGCGCCGAACCGATCTCCCCGGCTACCTGGCCATGCTAAGCGCTGCCGGTCTGGCGGCCCGGGTGGTGGGGCCGGCTGCCATCATCGTTGAGCCGGCGTGCTCGGTGCATGCGCTGCCAGGGTGGTCTGACGGGCTGGTGTCGGTTCAGGATGAGGGCGCGCAGCGCGCCGCTGGCTGGCTCGATCCTCAGGACGGCCAGCGGGTACTGGATGCGTGCGCGGCCCCCGGCGGCAAAAGCGCGCACCTGCTTGAGCTCCGGTCAATCCATCTGACCGCGCTTGACCTGAAACCGCAGCGGCTTCGTCGTGTGGGCGAGGGCCTGTCGCGGCTAGGGCTGTCAGCTGATCTGGTGTGCGGTGACGCAGCCAACCCGTCGGCGTGGTGGAAGGGTCAACGCTTCGACCGAATCTTGATTGATGCGCCCTGCACCGCTTCGGGCATCGTCCGGCGCGCGCCGGATGCGCGCTGGTTACGTCGCCGTGGTGATATCGCGACACTGGCCGCCACCCAGCGTCGGATCATCGATGCGCTTTGGCCGTTGCTCGAGCCGGGTGGTAAATTGCTTTACGCTACCTGCTCGGTTTTCAACGCCGAGGGTCGAGGCGTCATCGGACCCTTTCTGCGCGACCATCGCGACGCCAAGGATATTCCGTTGGCAACGAACCCCCGACAATCACCGGGCAGAGCGACAGACTCGGGTCCGGGTTTGCAGTTGCTGCCTGCGAGCGCGCCCGCCGAGGACCACGACGGATTCTTCTACTGCCTGCTCGAAAAACGCCGCCCGTGACCCCTGCCGTGACAAGATGGTGTGCCTGCATCGCCGCGCTGCTGCTGTGGGTGGGCCTTGCGCGCGCCGATAGCGCGATCCGTCTTGAACCTACCGCCGAAGGTAGGGCCTGGCTGCTGTCGGCCGATCTCGAACCACCGCGCAACTCGCGCCTCGAAGATGCGGTCATGAAAGGCGTATCACTTCATTTTCTGCTCGAGGTCGAGATACTTCGTCCGCGCTGGTACTGGTGGGATCAGCGAATTGCCCAGTTCGCGCAACGCACCCGCCTCACCTACCATGCGCTTACCCGCGAGTTCAGAATGGTTCGCGACGACGGGCCTTCCCGATCGTTTGAGTCATTCGAGGCGGCGCTCGCTGGCGTTGCGCAAGTACGTTTCTGGCGAATTGATCTGGGCGAGCAGCTTGCGCCTGGCGACTATCTGATCCAGGCGCGGCTGCGCCTGGACCCCACTCAGCTCCCCCGGCCTATCCAGGTCGATGCGCTGACCAACCGCGACTGGAACCCCCAGGTCGAATGGACGCGAGCGAATTTCACGCAACCCCTGACACCGACAAACGGGCGATAGGTCGGCTGCTGCGTTTTGCGCTGATCGCGTCAGTGTCGTTCGCGGTCGTGCTGCTGGTGTTGCTTGCCGGCGCAAGTGCCAACACCTCGCTGTTTGAGCGGCACTATCCGGCGCTTCTGATCACCACGGCGGTGGTCGCGCTGGCCTTGCTGCTGCTGGTTGCCGAGCTGGTCCGCAGGCTGATTCTGCGCTATCGACGAGGCCTCTTCGGAACCCGGCTGATGGCGCGGCTTGCGCTGTCATTTACGCTGATGACGGTTATCCCGGTCTCGCTCATTTACCTGGTGTCGGTGCACTTCATCGGGCGATCGGTCGAGTCATGGTTTGCAGTCCCGGTTGAGCGGGCGCTCGACTCCGGCATGAGCCTTGGGCGGGCTACGCTTGATGCGCAGCTTTCCGATCTGGTCTACAAAGCGCGCGCGGTGTCGGCTGCGCTTGGCGATACGCCCCCCTCGGGCTGGTCGGCGCAGTTAAACCGGCTTCGCGAACAACTCGACCTGCAGGATGCGCTGGTCGTGAGCGGCGGGCGCAACCTGATCGTCACCGTGGGCGGACGCCTGTCGGCACTGGTGCCGGATCTGCCCTCGCATGCAGCGCTCAGGCAGGCGCGACTCACGCGGATTTATTCGGCGTTTGAAACCCGCGAAGTGGCTGGCCAAAGCTTTCGCGGACTCTTGATGCGGGTGATCGTTCCCGTCAATGCCGAGGGGTTGCGGTTTGAAGAGGGCGCTTACCTGCAGCTGGTGCAGGATGTGCCGGCGCTGCTTGCCGAACATACCGATGCGCTGGAACAGGGTCGGCGTGATTTTCAGCAGCTTGCGCTCTCTCGCGAGAGCCTGTCGCGAATCTTCAACGTGACCTTATCGCTCATTTTTCTACTGACCGTATTTTCGGCAGTGGCTGCCGCGTTCCTGCTGTCAGGCTGGCTAACCGGCCCCCTGTCGATGCTTGCCGCTGGCACGCGCGCGGTGGCCGAGGGCGATTACCGGCCGGTCAAGGCCTATTCGGGACGTGATGAGCTGGGCGTGCTCACGCAGTCTTTCAACATGATGACGCGCCAGCTCGAAGACGCCCGCACCCTGGTTGATCGAAACCGGCGCGAGATCGAGCAGGCCCATGCCCGACTGGTGAGCGTGCTGGCCAACCTGACCGCTGGCGTGGTGGTGCTCGACGGGCAGTGGCGGATTACGCTCGCCAATCCCGGTGCCGAACAGATTCTCGGTCAGCGGCTTGATGCGAGCCTGGGCATGCCAGTGTCGGCCATTCTCCCGCTCGCGCGGTTCTCCGACGAGATCCGCCAGGCTTTTCTGGAGCTGCAGGCGAGCGGCGCGGCCAGCTGGCAGCGGCAGTTTGTGCTGCCCACGGGCGAAGCGCCGGCGCCTGCCGAATCTAATTCCGCCTCCGGTGCGGGTAAGACGCTGCTTACCCGCGGCTCGATGCTGCCGGGCGAGGGCTTCGTGATCGTTTTCGACGACCTCACCGAGGTGATTTCGGCGCAGCGCACGATGGCCTGGGCCGAGGTGGCAAGGCGGCTCGCGCACGAGATCAAAAACCCGCTGACACCGATTCAGCTGTCGGCCGAACGCCTGAAGCTGCGGCTCTACGACAAGCTGTCGGGCGCAGATGCCGAACTGCTCACGCGAAGCTCTCAGACGATCGTCGATCAGGTCGCTGCGCTCAAGCACCTGGTCAATGAATTCCGAGATTACGCGCGCCTGCCGGCTGCGCGGCTCGCTCCGCTTGACCTGAATCGGCTGATCGATGAGATCGCCCCGCTTTTTTCCGCGGGCGGACGACTTCATGCGCAGCTCGCCCCGGACTGCCCGACTGTCATGGGGGACGCGGTGCAGCTTCGGCAGGTCATTCTGAATCTGATTGGCAATGCGATCGAAGCGACCGACCGGGTCGAGTCGCCGCGAATCGACATTTCCACGGGCGTCGTCAGGCTCGCCGATGGCGCGCCCGCGGTCCGCCTGCTGGTGCGCGACAATGGGCCCGGCTTTAGCGCGTCGATGCTCGCGAGGGCCTTCGAGCCCTACGCCACCAGCAAGCCGCGAGGCACCGGTTTGGGTCTCGCAATCGTTCGAAAGATCGTCGATGAACATGGCGCCCGCATCGATCTGGGCAACCGCGTCGACGAAAGCGGCACAATACGCGGCGCTCAGATCGCGTTACTCTTTACGAAAATCGCCAAAAGCGGGGAAAATCCCCGTGTAACCGCAGCCACCCCCGCCTAGAGAGTTTCCACGCATGGCCGAGATCCTCGTGGTCGATGATGAAATCGGCATTCGCGAATTGCTGTCCGAAATCCTGGGCGATGAAGGACACACGGTGCTACTCGCCGATAGCGCCCGCGAGGCGCGAGCGGTTCGCGAACGCCAGCGCATCGATCTGGTCCTCCTCGATATCTGGATGCCCGATACCGACGGCATCACGCTTTTGAAGGAGTGGGCCTCCGGTGGCCGACTCACCATGCCCGTCATCATGATGTCGGGTCATGCCACGATCGACACCGCGGCGGAAGCTGCACGGATCGGCGCGATCGATTTCCTGGAGAAGCCCATCACGCTGCAAAAGCTGCTGCGCGCGGTTGAATCCGGCCTCACCCGGCCATCTTCCAAGCCAGTGGTTGCAGCGCCGCCGTCGGCGCCAGCGGTGTCCAATGGGCATTCCACGGTCACCCTGCCGGGTGTGCCGTATGCGGCAGACGAGGCGCCACCGAACGCGCAGGAGTCCGGCTCGGCCCTGGCGGGCTCGGTGGCAGGTAACTTGGGCCCCGGCGTGCCCGGCGCGCCAGTCTCCTCCGCAGTGTCGGGTGCCGCAGTTCCCGACTCTCCGATGGCGAGACTGCTGCTTCGCGAGCTGCCGCTTGATGCGCCGCTGCGCGATGCGCGCGATGCATTCGAGCGCGCCTACTTTGAGCATCACCTGATGCGCGAGCAGGGCAGCATGACCCGTGTCGCCGAGCGCACGGGGCTCGAGCGTACACACCTGTATCGCAAGCTCAAGCAGCTAGGCATTGATCTCACCCGCGGCGCCTGGCGCAAGAACTCATCCAATTGAAGATCATCATTCTGGGTGCAGGGCGGGTGGGTGGCTCGGTCGCGGAAAACCTCGTCTCCGAGCGCAATGACATCACTGTGGTCGATACCGATGTCGCCCAGCTTGCCGCGCTCCAGGACCGATTCGATCTGCGCACGCTTGCCGGCAATGGCACCCATCCGCCCGTGCTCCGTCAGGCCGGCGCGGAAGACGCTGACATGCTGATTGCCACCACGGCGCGCGATGAGACCAATTTAGTGGCCTGTCAGCTCGCCGCACGACTTTTCAACATACCGACTCGAATCGCCCGGATCCGCGCGCCGGAATTCCTGGAGCACCCGGAAATCACCGGCCCAGATGGCTTTCAGGTCGATCACCTGATCTGTCCCGAGCAGACGGTGACCGATTATGTGATGAAGCTGATCGAGTTTCCCGAGGCGCTGCAGGTGCTCGAGTTTGCCGGCGGCCGCGTGAGCCTGATTGCGGTTCGCGCCTATGAGGGCGGGCCGCTGGTCTCGCATCCCATTCGTGATCTGCGCGCCGCGCATCCCACGATCGATATGCGGATCGTTGCGATCTTTCGAAATGACCGATCGATCGCCCCGGAGGGCGATACCCTGATCCAGCCCGGTGACGAAGTGTTCATCCTGGCTGCCACCGAGCACATCCGCACCGCGCTATCCGATCTGCGGCGAATGGATAAGCCGGTGCGCAGGGTGATGATCGCGGGCGGTGGCAATATTGGGCTGCGGCTTGCGCGAGGGCTGGGCCCGAACTATCAGATCAAGCTCATCGAGGCGAACGCCACGCGGTGTAACTATCTTGCCTCGCAGCTCGATCCGGCGCGCGCGCTCGTGTTGAACGGTGACTGCACCGACGAGGATCTGCTCACCGAAGAGGGCGTCGATGAGATGGACCTCTTTGCCGCGCTCACCTCGGACGATGAAAACAACATCATGTCCTGCATGCTCGCCAAACGAATGGGGGCTCGGCGCACGATCGCGCTGATCAACCGGCAGGCGTATGCGGATCTGGTGCAGGGCAACCGAATCGATGTGGCAATCGTGCCGTCACAGGCCACCATCGGCGATTTGCTCAAGCACGTGCGTCGCGGCGATGTGGTGGCGGTGCACTCGCTTCGCCGCGGCGCAGCCGAAGCGCTGGAGGCAATCGCGCATGGCGATGCCAAGTCGTCCCGGGTGGTGGGTCGTCGGATCGAGCAGATCGACCTCCCCCAGGGCGCAACCATCGGCGCGATTGTGCGGGCGGTTGCGCCGGCGGATCCGCTCGCGCCCGACGATGCGGGCGGCTATGAGGTCATCATGGGTCATCACGACACAGTGATCCAGCCCGAAGACCATCTCATCGTCTTCGTAAGCAACAAGCGCCTGCTGCCGCGGGTTGAGAAGCTTTTCCAGGTCGGCGTCGGGTTCTTCTGACGTGCTTCGTCTACTCGTTGTCGCCCCGGTTCTGGGAAGCCTCTTGATGATGTACTCGCTGGCATTCCTGCCGGCGCTCGCCTGGTCGCTGTCGGCGGCTGACGGGATGCATGGGGTATTTGCGATGTCGGCTGCGGGCTGCTTGGCCACCGGCCTCGTGATGTGGCTCGCTACCCGCAACAACCGCCGCGAGGTACAGCCGCGCGATGGCGCACTGCTGGTGGTATTTGGCTGGCTGCTGGTCACCGCAGTATCGATGCCGCCGCTCCTGGTGGCCTGCCCGCAGCTGTCGGTGGCCAAGGTGTTCATGGAAACGATGTCGGGGCTCACCACCACCGGCGCCACCGTCATTTCAGGGCTGGATACGCTGCCGCAATCGGTCAATCTGTGGCGGCACACGCTGCAGTGGTTCGGCGGCATGGGCATTATCGTGATGGTGGTGGCGGTGCTGCCGCTCTTGGGCGTGGGCGGTATGCAGTTGTTTCGTGCCGAGACGCCTGGGCCAATGAAAGAGGGCAAACTCACCCCGCGAATCACCCAGACGGCCAAGTACATGTGGGCGGGCTATGTGTCGCTCACGGTTTTGTGCGGTTTGGCGTTGTGGGCGGCTGGCATGGCGCCGTTCGATGCGCTCTGCCATGCGTTGTCCACCGTGTCGCTGGGCGGGTTTTCCACCCGCGACGCGAGTATCGGTGCGTTTGATTCGCTGCGGATCGAAGCGGTGCTGTCGGTGTTCATGGTGCTGTCAACCATCAACTTCGGGACGCATTTTCTTGCGCTGCGCAGCCGATCGCCAGGCGCCTATCTGCGTGACCTCGAGGCGTCGTCATCGGTACTGCTCATTTTGGTGAGTGCTGTGGGCATCACTGTGCTGCTGATGTGGGAGCAGGTCTACGAGACGTTTGCGGAAGCCTTGCGGCACGGCGTTTTCAACACGATTTCGGTGGCAACCTCCACTGGCTTCATGACCCGCGACTACGCGCAGTGGCCGCTGTTCGCGCCGCTCTGGATGGTGTTTCTGGCCTGCGTCGCGTCATCCGCAGGCTCGACCGGAGGCGGCATCAAGATGGTGCGCGCAATCATCCTGTTGAAGCAGGCCGGTCGCGAGTTAAAGCGCCTGGTTCATCCGCACGCGGTCATTCCGCTGTCGATCAACGGTAATTCGGTTGAAGAGCGGGTTATCTATTCGGTGTTTGGTTTCATGCTGCTCTGGGGGGTCACGCAGGTAGTGCTTACCTTCGTGATGGTGCTCACGGGTCTTGATTTCGATTCCGCGCTGTCGGCTGTGGTGGCCTCGGTCAACAATCTTGGCCCCGCGCTGGGCCGCTTTGGCCCCGCTGAGAATTTCAGCTCGCTCAACGACTTTCAGGCGGTGCTGCTTGCGTTGGCCATGCTGGCCGGCCGGCTGGAACTGCTCACGTTTTTTGCGGTGCTGACACCGGCGTTCTGGAGGCGCTGAGGGCGTGCGGCTGCCAGTGACGGTGGTGGCGGGGCTCGCCTCGCCGGCAAAGACGGGGTTGATCGAACAGTGGCGTGTGGCCGCCTCGGCGCCTTGGGCGCTCATCATCGATCGCGGCGAAGACTTTAAATTCCCCCGGCAAACTGACGTGACAGCCGAGCGCGGCGAGCGAGCCGATCCTGGTGTCGAGCGGATTGGGGGCTGCGCGTGTTGTACGGCGAGCGCGGCGCTTGGTGCGGCGCTCAGAAAGCTGATGCGGCGGGGCCCGTGGGCCCGATTGCTGGTCGATCTGAACGGCGGCGCGCACCCGGCAGCGTTTGTCGATGCGCTGCGTGCGCCGGGGCTTTCGGGCGCGCTGCAGCTGACCGAGCTCATCAGCGTGGTCGATGCAAGCCGACTCGACCAACGGCTTGCCGGCGCGCAGCGCCGCTGGCTCACCGAGCAGGTTCAGAGTGCGGATCGGGTGGTGCTGGCGTGTCCGGCGCAGTGGCCTCGGGGCGAGGCCGATCGGCTGGTAGCGTTGCTGACTCAACTCGGCGGGCAAGGTGCATTTGCTGCGGCAATACAGGTGTGGCGGATGGGCGAGCCGCTGCCTTGGCTGACGGTGCCCCAGGACGGCGCGGCGAGCGAGCCGCTTGCGCAGTGGCTTGCAATGCCTGGCGAGATTGCGGTCGAGGCGCCGCGTTGGCGCTGGCTGTGGCGCGCATCGGCCGAACGTCGGTTCGATCGGGCACAGCTGGTCCGGTCCTTCGAGCCGCTTGCACGCAACCCGATGATCGAGATTGAGGCGGTGCTGCGCACTGAACGCGACTGGTATCGGTTTCGGGACGGTGGTTGCGAGCCCGCGCTATGGCGCCGCGACAGCCGGGTTCAGATTACGCTTGATGCGCGCGAGATCTACGCATTTCGTGAGCGGCTCGCCGGGCTCGCCGATCAGCTGAAAGCCTGCGATCTCGGGTCGTGAGCGCGGGGGGCCGCGCGTGGCGGCTACCCGATCAGAACTGCTCCCAGGGGAGTCCATCAAACCGCCAGCCGTTGAGCTTGCCGCGCTGCCGATCGGCGTTCAGATCGCCCTCAAAGCCGTGGGTCACGTTGTACACCTGCGTGAAACCCGCCTGCTCGAGCGCGTGCCCCGCTTCAGCCGAGCGGCGGCCGCTGCGGCAGATCAGTACCACAGGCCGATCGGTCACGTGCGCCGCGAACTTCCTGACTTCAGAGACGAAATTCGGATTCAGTTCCCAGTCGGGGGCCTCGCACCACGCCACATGAATGGACCCGGTCGCGTGACCCACGAAGAAGTACTCGGCGTCACTGCGGCAGTCGACGAACAGCGCATCCGGGTGTTGCCCGATAAACGCGTGCGCTTCGCGCGGGAGCAGATGCTGCACGGCGCGTTATTTGGCAAACAGCGAGGCGAGGTCGCGAAACGCCTTGAATTCAAGCGCGTTGCCAGACGGGTCGAGGAAAAACATGGTGGCCTGTTCCCCGACTTCGCCCTTGAAGCGAATATGCGGTTCGATGATGAAGCGCTGACCCGCGGCCCGAAGTTTCTCGGCAAGCGTGTCCCACTCGTCCATCGGCAGCACCACGCCGAAATGCCGCACTGGAACGTTGTCGCCATCGACCGCGTTGGTGGCGGCAGAGCGTGTTTCGTCCGGTGACAGATGCGCGACGACCTGATGGCCGTACAGATTGAAGTCGATCCACTCGGGGCTGCTGCGACCCTCCGGGCAGCCAAGCAGATCGCCGTAGAAAGCGCGCGCCTCGGCGAGGTCGCGAACCGGAAATGCCAGATGAAATGGATGCATGGCGCTAAACGAACGTGAGAAAAGGTGTCGTGGCAACCGCCCCGACGATTGGATGTAAGCCGTAATGATGCCCGAAGCCCGGCGCGGCGTCGGGTTGCGGTCGCAGCGGTGCTGGGGGATTGCCCGCCCCGACTAGCGCTGAGCGTGTTCGCCGCCCAGAAGCGCCGCGACCACCGCGTCAACCCGGTCACCCGGCTGAATGCCCAGGCCGCGCGCCGTGTCATTGAGGTGACTGATGATGCCGTGCGCCCAACCGTCTGCAGCCTCGCCGATTCGGGCGGAGTGGTGCGAGTAGGCGCAGCCTGCCACGCCAATGGCCTCGAGCATGGGAAGGCCGGCGATCCCGGCGCGATCCTTGCCGATGCCGGCATCGTTGAAAAACACCACCAGCGGCCGGTGCGGATGGTCCACCACAAAACTGGCGGCGGACACACCGCCATGCGACCCGGACACAATGACCGAACCCGCCGATCGGGTACCGAGCGTCGATACGAGCGCGATCGAGTCGAGCAGCTCAGGGGACGGCGTTGTTGCCATGTCGCTCTTGCTTAGTCGAAAGCCTGGCGCATCCAGTCGGGTACCGGCACGGTGCGCAGCTTGACGTCGTCATGGCCGGGCTGGCGTTCGCCCACAAAGCGCAGCACCGTGCCATCGCAGATCAGCGTATCGCCCCGAAGGATTCGGTGCGACATGACGAAGGTGCGGCTTCGCCATTCGGAGACGCTGGAGCGCACCTCAACCAGATCGCCGGTACGTGCCGGCGCGTGAAACGTGGCCTTTGCGTCGATGGAGGGCCAGACCACCAGTCCGGTCTCGCGGCTGACCTTTTCGGCCGACATCCCGACCGCGGCGAACATCTCGTGCATGCCGGCGTCGAACCAGCGGAAGAAGTTGGGGAAGTAAACGATGCCCGCCGGATCACAGTCGCCAAACGCAATCCGGATGGGCATGATGAATTCGCGGGTGGCCGACATGGCGCGCTCCGGTTAACAGCCGCGCTCGAGCGCGGATAAGGGTCCTGGCGATTGCCCAAAGCGCGCCGCAATCGACGCTGAGGCCTGGTCGAGTTGTGTGAGGGTGCCGGTGTCAATCGGGATCTGGTGCGCGCGGGCGCGGCGCGCCGCGCGCTCGGGGTCGCCCGGCACCTGCACCGCGCCCTCGGTGTTGTCTGAAGACGGCGGCGTGGCGCGAACCCATTCGATGAACTCGCGCGCCTGCGTCTCGAACCACTGCCCGGTACCCAGGCGCTGCGGATCGAACACGATCGCGAGCATGTTGTTCCACACCCCATGAACCGGCAAGGGTGTGGCGGGCTGCATGGTGTCTGCGCCCGAGAGCGCAGCACCGAGCAGCTCGCAGACCATCGCGAGCGCATGGCCCTTGTGTCCGCCCGCGGTGCGCAGCGCGCCAAATGGCCCGCCCTCGGGCTCGAACATGACTGCAGGATCATCGGTGGGTCGACCCTGCGCATCGAGCAGGCTACCTGCCGGCACGCGAACGCCCTTGTTGTAGGCCACCCGGGCCTTGCCCTGGGCGATCGCGCTGGTGGCGAAGTCGAGGACGATGGGCTCGCCGCCGGGGATAGGAATACCGACGGTGAAGGGATTGGTGAGATAGCGTGCCCGGCCGCCGCCATGCGGCGCCACCATCGGCATGCGGCTGACCGCATTGGTGAAATGAATCGAGACCAGACCGGCCGCGATGGCCTGCTCGGCCCAGTGGCCCACGCGGCCCAGGTGGTGTGTGTTGCGAAGCCCCATTACGCAGGTGCCCTGCTGGCGGGCACGGGCGATCGCAATCTCCATCGCCTGATGCGTGACCGACTGGCCCATGCCGCGTTGGCCATCCACCACCAGGAGACTGCCCGCATCGCTGATGATCTCGACCCGCTGATTCAACTGCAGTTCGTCGTTCAACAGCGACTGCACATAGCGGGGCGCCATGCCGACGCCGTGCGAATCGTGACCGGCGAGATTGGCACCCACCAGATGGTGTGCGGTGAGTTCCGCCTCGACCTGGTGAGAGCCTGCGGCACGAAACAGGTCGATGACCCAGGCTCGCAGCGCAACCGTCGGGATCAGGTGCTCCATCACGCCCGCACCCCTGACTCAGACGACGCGCACGCGCAGTTCGCCCAGCCCCGCCACGCGACCCACCATCAGGTCACCCCGCACGACGGCTGCCACCCCTTCAGGCGTGCCGCTGTAAATCAGATCGCCGGGGGCGAGCTCCCATAACGCCGACAGGTGCTCGATGATTTCGCCGATGTTCCAGATCAGTTTGGAGACGTCGCTTGCCTGGCGCGTGGCGCCATTGACCTCCAGTGAGATGGCGCCCGAAGCCATAGGGGTGGTGGAGCCAGCTCGGTGGATGGGGCCAATGGGTGCGCTCGCATCAAACGCTTTGCCAACCTCCCAGGGGCGGCCGGCCTTGCGCGCCACCATCTGCAGGTCGCGGCGCGTCATGTCGAGTCCGATGGCATAGCCGTAGACATGTTTGCCAGCATCGGCCGCAGTGATTGAGCGGCCGCCCACGCCAATGGCCACCACCAGTTCGATTTCATGGTGCAGGTCGTCCGTGCCGGGGGGATACGGCATGTCGCCGGTGATGCCATCGGGCACGACCACCAGTGCGTCTGCCGGCTTGGCGAAGAAAAACGGCGGCTCGCGGCCGGTAAAGCCCATTTCCTTCGCATGCTCAACATAGTTACGGCCGACGCACCAGACGCGGCGCACCGGAAAACGGTCTGCAGTGCCCACAACGGGCACCGAGACGACCGGGGGCGGATCAATGACGAATCCCATCAAGAGGCTCCAGGAAAGCAAGGTTCAACCCGTAATGATGACAGAGCCATACCCGAGTTCGTCGCAGGCCGTTGCTACCATAGTCGCCTTGGCTTGCCCAACCTTATCGATAACGACTATGCGCCACTCCTCTGATACTGAAGCGACGCTTCGCGCGCTGCTTGCCCGCCGCATCCTGATTCTGGATGGCGCGATGGGCACCATGATTCAGCAGCACAAGCTCTCCGAGGCACAGTACCGCGGGACGCAGTTTGCCGACCATGCGCGCGATGTGAAGGGCAATAACGAACTGCTGTCGCTCACCCGCCCCGACCTGATCGCCGGCATTCACGAGGCCTATCTGGAGGCGGGCGCCGACATCATCGAAACCAACACGTTTGGTGCCACCACGGTGGCGCAGGCCGACTATGGGCTTGAGCAGCATGCGCGCGAGATGAATCTCGCGTCAGCGCGGCTCGCGTGTGCGGCGCGCGACCGTTACAACCGACCCGAGCGGCCGCGCTTTGTCGCTGGCGCGCTGGGGCCGCAACCCAAGACCGCCTCGATTTCACCGGACGTGAACGACCCGGGCGCGCGCAATGTCACCTTTGAGGAGCTTCGCGCGGCCTACTACGAGCAGACCTGCGCACTGATCGAAGGCGGCGTTGACCTGCTGCTGGTCGAGACCATCTTCGACACGCTCAATGCGAAGGCGGCGCTTTTTGCGATCGACGAGGCGTTTGAAGACCGCGGCGTGCGATTGCCGGTGATGATCTCGGGCACGGTCACCGACGCCTCGGGACGGCTCCTGTCGGGGCAGACCGTTGAGGCGTTCTGGAACTCGGTACGACATGCCCGGCCGATCTCGATCGGGTTGAACTGCGCGCTGGGGGCTGCGCTCATGCGCCCCTACATCGCCGAGCTCGCCGCAAAAGCCGATACCTTCATCTGCGTGTATCCCAATGC